>JAKJFE010000075.1 GCA_022705045.1 Pseudomonadota bacterium
TTCACCGCGGCGCGCCATTCGTCCAGCAATTCGATGATCGCCAGATCCTTGCGCAGCGGCGTCGACAACCGCGCCCGCGCCAGGTTCAGGTGATCCCACCATGTCTGCAGCTTGCGGAAATCGGCCGTCGCGGTCAAGCGCGCCATTGCGGCCACACGCGGCATGGATTGGACATCGGCCGTGTGGCGCATCGCGAGCAGGACCAGTCGCGCCAGCATCGCGAACAACGCGTCGCAGTCCAGCTCGCCCCAACGCGCGGCAATGGCCGCGAGCGAACGCCCGCGAGCCGCATCATTCATGTCGGCGAGCAAGGCATCGACCGTGCGCCCGATGTCGGCATCGAGCATGGCCTTGGCCGCGCCGGGATTACCGTCCGCGAACAGCAGTGCTTCGTCGGCCAATGCCGGTGCGGCGCCCTGCGCGATCAGCCACGATCGTGCCGTCGATGGATCCGGCGGACGCAGGTCGATGCGCTGGCAACGACTGCGGATCGTCGCCGGCAAGCGCGCGGGTTCGTCGGCGACGAGGATCAATGCGGTATTCGACGCAGGCTCTTCCAGCGTCTTCAGCAGCGCATTCGCCGCCGCGACATTCATGCGATCGGCCGGATCGATGCTCACGACCTGCCAGCCGCCGAACGACGGTTTCGCCGCGAAACGCTGACCGAGCGCGCGAATCTGGTCGATGGTGATTTCGGTGCGCAACTTGCCGTCGTCACGCGCTTCCAGCGTCACCTGCAATCGGTCCGGGTGCGTGCCTGCCATGCGCAACTGGCAGCCACGACAGAACCCGCAAGCGAACCCGTCGGCACGGGGCGTCGGGCACAACAGGCGTGCGACCAGGGCGGACACCAGATCGCGCTTGCCGAGCCCGCTGGCGCCTGCGATCAGCAAGGCATGCGGAAAGCGCTGCGCCTCGATGCGTGCGCGCAATCCGTCCCAGATCGGCGCCAGCCAGGGTTTCAGGCTCATGGCGCATCCATCCAGCGCAGCAGTTCGGCCTTCACCGACGCCGCGACCTCCGCCTGCGACTGGCGTGCATCGATCACCCGGAAACGCGCCGCATCGGTCGCGACGCGGGCGTGATAGGCCGCACGCACGCGCTCGTGGAATTCGGCTTGCTCGCGCTCCATGCGGTCGCGCTCGCCACGCGAAAACGCCCGGGCCAGCCCTTGTTCGACCGGCACATCGAGCAGGAAGGTGAGATCCGGCGCCACCGGTGCGGCCCAGGCTTCGAGTGCGGCGATGCGTTCGGCCGGCTGGCCGCGCCCACCGCCCTGGTAGGCATAACTCGCATCCGTATACCGATCCGACACCACCCAGCACCCGGCATCGAGCGCGGGCAGCACGCGTTCGCGCACATGCTGCGCGCGCGCCGCGAACACCAGCAGCAACTCGGTTTCCGGTCGCATCACCCCCGTCCAATGTGCGTCCAGCGCCAGCGCGCGGATCGCTTCCGCCAGCGGCGTGCCGCCCGGCTCGCGTGTCATCTCGTAGACGATGCCACGCTCGGCCAAGGTCGCGGCGATCACCGCCATGACCGTGCTCTTGCCCGCGCCCTCGCCGCCCTCGAGCGTGATGAAGCGACCGCGCGTCATCGCAACTGGTACTCGCGCACGGCGCGATTGTGTTCGGTCAACGTCGCGGAGAACGCGTGCTCGCCATTGCCTTTGGCGACGAAATACAACTCGCTGCCCTCCGCCGGTTTCGCGACCGCTGCCAATGCCGCATCGCCCGGCAGCGCGATCGGTGTCGGCGGCAGGCCGAAGCGCGTGTAGGTGTTGTAGGGCGTATCGGTTTCGAGATGCTTGCGCGTCAGGTTGCCGTTGAAACTGTCGCCCAGGCCGTAGATCACGGTCGGGTCGGTCTGCAGCATCATCGGCATCTTCAGGCGGCGAACGAACACCCCGGCGATGCGCGGCCGCTCCGCGGCCTGGCCGGTTTCCTTCTCGACGATCGAAGCCAGCGTAAGCATCTCGTCCGGCGAACCGAGCGGCAATTGCGGATCACGTTCGGCCCAGCGTGCAGCCAGTCGCGTCTGCATGGCGCGGTAGGCACGCTTCAGCACGTCGATATCTTTCTGGCCGCGCACGAACGAATAGGTCTCGGGCAGGAAACGTCCTTCCGGATGCACGCCTTCCGCACCGATGCGCGCCATCACGTCGGTGTCGGACAGACCGCCCAGCGTCGATTCGAGTTTCGCTTCCTTCGCCAAGGCGAGACGCAGCTCCTTGAAACGCCAGCCCTCGATGATGGTGAACTGGTGATGGATCACGTCGCCGTCGGCCATGCGTCGCAACAGACGACGCGGGCTCATGTGCTGGGTCAACGCGTATTCGCCGGCATGCAGCCCGTCGAGCACGCCCATCTCGTGCGCCAGGATGCGCCAGTACCACCAGGGCGCATTGTTGCCGGTCGCGGCCTTGATCTTGCGCACGATGCTCGGGAACGAGGTGCCGAGTTTCACGTCCAGCACCAGCTCGTGTGCGCCTAGCGGCATCGGGGTTTCGGCGAAACGGCGGTAGTCGCGATAGACGTACGCGCCCGCGACGACGGCGATGACCAGCAGCAACAGGAAAAGACGTTTGATCCAGCGCATCTCAGGCTTCCGGCAATCCGAGTTCGGGATGGAACGTGTGCATCCAGGCGGCAACGCCCGTATTTGACCGCAGCACCCGCGCATCGATGCGTCGTACCGGCATCACGCCACGCACGGCATTGCACAGGATCACGGCATCGGCATGGTCGAGCGCATCGCGATGCATCGCCTGCACCCTAACCGAAAAACCCGGCGGCGGCGATTGCAACAGCGTCGAGCGCATCACACCCGCGATCACGCCACGCCCGGTCGGCGGCGTGGCCCAGGTCGTGCCGAACAGGGCGAACACATTGCCCGACTGGCCACCGAGCACGAAACCGTCACGATCGCAGGCCAGCACGCCATGCGCAGGCATCTCGGAAGACATCAGCACCTGATCGAGACGCGACAATGTCTTGATGCCCGCATCCCGATCCGACACGAATTCGAGGCGCCGCGTCTCCAGTCCAAGACCATCGCGATACAGCGACGGATCGATGGTCGGCACGTGGTGTACGAACAGGTGGACGTCGAAGTCACTCGGCCAGGCGCGTGCGTACCCGCGCCCGCCGGCTCGAGGCACGAGGGCAAGCTTGAACACGCTGGACGGATGCGTGGCGCATTCGCGTGCCAGCACGGCCTCGACCTCGGACCATGCAGGCTCCGCCAGATGCAGCATCCGACACGCGTCGCGCAAGCGTTGTCGATGTGCCGGCCAGAACGCGATGCGACCGGCGTAGACGCGCATCGTCGTGAAGGTGCCGTCGCCGTAATGCGCGGCGCGCGAATCCAGTGGCAACACATCGATGCGTTCGCCATTGCGGAACGCGCCGATCATGGCGCCTCCGGCATCAAGGCGCGCACCAGACCACGGGCCTTCGCTCGCGTTTCGTCGAGTTCGTGTTGCGGGTCGGAATCGGCGACGATGCCGGCGCCAGCGCGGAACTCGATACGGCCTTCTGCGAGCGTCAGGCTGCGGATCAGGATGTTCAGGTCCATGCGTCCGTCGACGCCGAGATAGCCGAGTGCGCCGGTGTAGAAGCCGCGACCCTCGCCTTCCAGTTCGGCGATGATTTCCATGCAGCGCACCTTCGGGCAACCGGTAATCGTGCCGCCCGGGAACACGGCGCGGATCGCATCCACCGGGCCGAGTTCCGGTCGCAACCGCGCGCGCACGTTCGAGACGATGTGATGCACATGCGCATAACTTTCGACCGTCATCAACTCATCGACGACGACAGAGCCCGGCACCGCGACGCGGCCGAGATCGTTGCGTTCGAGGTCGATCAGCATGATGTGTTCGGCGCGTTCCTTAGGATGCCCGACCAGTTCGCGCACACGCGCCGCATCGTCGTCACCGGCAAAGCGCGGGCGTGTGCCGGCGATCGGGCGCGTTTGCAGCAAGCCGTCACGCGCCGACACCAGGCGTTCCGGCGAGGAACTCGCCATCGCCCAGCCGCCCCATTGCACGAGGCCGGCGAACGGCGCCGGATTCGCGGCGCGCAATGCGGCATACAGGGTCGCGGCATCGATCTCGTCCGACCACTTCGCACGCCAGGCCCGCGACAGGTTCACCTGGAACACGTCGCCGGCGGCGATGTAGTCGAGCGCACACTGGACCGATGCGAGATACCGCTCCGGCGCCTCTTCGACGAGTGCTGCAGATGCGTGTCGCGGCATGATCGGGGCGCGATCGATGCTGGCATCGATGAGCACGCGTTCGAACAGATCGCGGTACGCATCTTCGCCGATGACACAAGCGCGTCCACAGTCGCGGTCACGCACGATGGCGACTGGCGCACGCCACGCGATCGCGCGCGGCACCGGCAATTCGGGTTTCGGCAAACGCAGACGCGGCTCGATCTCGGCTGCGAGTTCGTAACCGAGCAACACCGCAAAGCCACCGTGGAACGGCAGTTCGTCGGCGGAGGCTTCAACCGTCACATCGCGATGCCATTGCGCCAACGCCTCTAGGAAGCGACCACAGCCGGCATGCGGCCCGGCCAGATGACCTTCGGCATCGGCGCTCAAGGTCTCGCCCGTCGTCGCGAACAGCAGATCGTAACGTGCGCCGCCGCCACCGCTGGCGACGGATTCGAGCAACACCGGATAACGCGCCGGCTCGGCCGCGTGCAGCGCGAGCAGGTCCGGCGCGCGCTGCAGTTCGCGGATCAGGGTCATCGCGGACAGCGACTCAGAGCTTGCGCATCACCACGGACGCGTTGGTGCCGCCGAAACCGAAACCGTTGCTGACCGCGACCGTGATCTTCTTCTCGCGTGCGACGTTCGGCACGTAGTCGAGGTCGCAGCCTTCACCCGGATGCTCCAGGTTGATCGTCGGCGGAATCACGCCGGTGTGCAGGGCCATCGCCGTGAAGATGGCTTCGACGCCACCGGCCGCACCGAGCAGATGCCCGGTCATCGACTTGGTCGAGCTGACCATGGTCTTGTAGGCGTGTTCGCCAAGCGCGCGCTTCACCGCCAGCGTTTCTGCGAGATCGCCGAGCGGCGTCGAAGTGCCGTGTGCATTCAGGTATTCGACCTGTGAAGCGTCGATGCCGGCATCGTTGAAGGCCGCGCGCATGCAGCGCGCCGGGCCGTCGCCGTCTTCGCTCGGCGCAGTCATGTGGAAGGCGTCGGAACTGGCGCCGAAGCCGGCGAGCTCGCAGTAGATGCGCGCACCACGCTTCTTCGCGGCTTCGTATTCCTCGAGCACGAGGATGCCGGCGCCGTCGCCGAGCACGAAGCCGTCGCGGTCCTTGTCCCAGGGGCGCGAAGCGCGTGTCGGATCGTCGTTGCGCGTCGACATCGCGCGCATCGCGCAGAAGCCGGCAACCGAAGTTGGTGCCGAACCGAATTCGGCGCCGCCCGCGACCATCGCGTCGGCGTCGCCGTACTGGATCAGGCGCATGGCCATGCCGATCGAATGGTTCGACGTGGCGCAGGCCGAGACCGCCGAGAAATTCGGGCCTTTTAGGCCTTTCAGGATACAGAGCTGGCCCGACACCATGTTGATGATGGTCGAGGGCACGTAGAACGGCGAGACCTTGCGCGGTCCGCCTTTGTCGAGCGCCAGCGTGGTTTCCTCGATGCCACGGATGCCGCCGATGCCCGAGCCGACGATCGCACCGATGCGCTCGGCGTTCGCTTCGGTGATCTCGAGACCGGAATCAGCCAGCGCCATCATCGATGCAGCCAGGCCGTAATGGATGAACGGGTCCATCTTCTTCGCGTCCTTGGCGGAGACGAAGGCGGTCGGATCGAAGTCGCGCACTTCACCGGCGATGCGGGTGTTGTAGGCGCTGCAATCGAAGCTGGTGATCGCACCGATGCCGGAGCGGCCGTTGCTGATGTTGTCCCAGGCCTGGGCGATGGAATTGCCGACCGGCGAGACGATGCCCATGCCGGTGACGACGACGCGACGCTTGTGACTCATGGCTCACTCCGCAACATGCTGGTGACGGGAACGCGAACTGCAAAAACGCGAACTGCGCCACGCGGGCGCAGTTCACATCGAACGATCAAGCCGATCAGGCCTTGACGTGCGCCTTGACGTAATCGATCGCCATCTGGACGCTGGTGATCTTCTCGGCATCTTCGTCCGGAATTTCGCACTCGAATTCTTCTTCGAGGGCCATGACGAGTTCGACGGTGTCGAGCGAGTCGGCGCCGAGATCATCGACGAACGAGGCGTTCGCAGTGACTTCGTCTTCCTTCACGCCGAGCTGTTCAACGACGATCTTCTTGACGCGTTCTTCGATGCTGCTCATTGCTTTGAAACCTCCGGGATAGAAAACCCCGGAGGAGGTCCGGGGTCGAAAGCGGCGCGCATTGTAGAGCAAAGATTCTGGTTTGGCTCAAACACACGTTGGAGCGAGACCGTATGGTCGGCGCGAGGTGCCGCGCTCAGACCATGTGCATGCCGCCGTTGACGTGCAGGGTTTCGCCGGTGATGTACGCACCCATCGGCGAGGCCAGGAACAGCACCGCATTGGCGATATCTTCGGGCGCGCCGAAGCGGCCGAGCGCGATCGCGTCCATCATCGCCTTCTTGTTGTCTTCCGGCAGCGCCTTGGTCATGTCGGTTTCGATGAAACCCGGGGCGATGACGTTGACGGTGACGCCGCGGCTGCCGATTTCCTTGGCCAGCGACTTCGAGAAACCGATGATGCCGGCCTTGGCCGCGGCGTAGTTCGCCTGCCCGGCATTGCCCATCACGCCGATGACCGAGGCGATCGAGATGATGCGGCCCTTGCGTGCCTTCATCATGCCGCGCATCGTCGCCTTGCTGGTACGGAAGATCGAACTGAGATTGGTGTTGAGGATGGCGTCCCAGTCCTCGTCCTTCATGCGCATCAGCAGGTTGTCGCGGGTGATGCCGGCATTGTTGACGAGGATCGTGATGGCACCGAATTCCTTGGCGACGGCGTCGACCAGCGCGTCCACCGATTCGCTCGATCCGACATCGAGCACGCGCCCGACGCCGCCGAGCGCGGCCATGCGTTCGCTGATTGCCGCGGCGCCGGATTCGCTGGTCGCCGTGCCGATGACCTTGGCACCGGCACGGGCCAGCGTGTCGGCGATGGCGGCACCGATGCCGCGACTGGCGCCGGTGACGAGGGCGACTTCGCCTTGAAGATTGATGTTCATCGTCGTGTTCCTCAGTGCCAGTCGTTGCGGGCGGCGTCGAGATCGGTCGCAAGCGCGCGACAGTCGAGCGCCTTGTCGATGCGCTTGCACAGGCCCGCGAGCACCTTGCCCGGACCGCATTCACCGATGCGTGTCGCACCACGCGCGGCGAGCGCCTGCACACATTCGGTCCAGCGCACCGGCAGATACATCTGGCGCACCAGCGCGTCCTGGATCGCAGCAACCGAATCGTGCGCAGCTGCATCGGCATTCTGGATCACCGGACGGTCCGGCAACGACCAGGCCAGCGTCTGCATTTTCGCGCGCAAGGCGTCGGCCGCCGGCTGCATCAACGCGCTGTGCGAGGGCACCGACACCGCCAGCTTCACGGCTTTCTTGACGCCGCGCTCGGCCAGCAGCGCGATCGCGCGGTCGACCGCCTCGGCATGGCCGGCGATGACGGTCTGGCCCGGACTGTTGAAGTTCGCGGGTGCGACGATCTGGCCTTGCGCGGCATCGGCGCAGGCCTGTGCAATCACCGCATCATCGGCCATCAGGATCGCGGCCATCGCGCCAACGCCAGACGGCACCGCGCTCTGCATCAGGCGACCACGTTCGCGCACCAGGGCTGCGCCATCGGCCAACGACAACGCACCGGCGGCGACCAGGGCCGCGTATTCGCCGAGGCTGTGCCCCGCGAACGCCGCCGGCTGTGCGCCGCCGCGTTCGTTCCAGACGCGCCACACGGCCACACCCGCAGCCAGCAGGGCCGGCTGGGTGATTTCGGTGCGATTGAGTTCTTCTTCGGGACCGTTCTGGCTGATCGACCAGAGATCGAGGCCGCAGCCTTGCCCGGCTTCATCGAAGGTCGACTTGACCGCGGAAGTCGTGGCCGCGAGATCCTCGAGCATGCCGAGCGACTGCGAGCCCTGGCCCGGAAACACGAAGGCGAGATTGGTGAGCATCGAATTCCCTCAAATTCGGTGGTTGTCGCAACGGACGGCGGCAAACGTAGGCTGGGTAGAGCGCAGCGAAACCCAGCTGGATCGGAGCCGTGGTGCCGGGTTTCGCTGCGCTCTACCCAGCCTACGACCTGTCGGTCCAGCCTACAAAAATCAGAGGCGGACGAGCGCCGAGCCCCAGGTGAAGCCACCGCCGAAAGCTTCCATCAGCACCAGTTGGCCGGGCTGGATCTTGCCGCTGCGCACCGCGTGATCAAGCGCCAGCGGCACCGAGGCGGACGAGGTGTTGCCGTGCTGGTCGACGGTGACGACGACGCGATCCATCAGCATGTCGAGGCGCTTCGCGGTCGCGGTGATGATGCGCAGGTTGGCCTGATGCGGCACCAGCCAGTCGATCGCAGACTTTTCCAACTGGTTCGCGGCCAAGGTTTCTTCGACCACGGCATCCAGCGTCTTGACCGCGACCTTGAACACTTCGTTGCCGGTCATCATCACGCGCACGCCGGCGTTCTTCTCGTCGAGCTTGAAGCCCGCCGACACGCCGACCGGATTGAACAGCAGTTCCTTGTGCGCGCCGTCGGCATGCAGGTGCGTGGACAGGATGCCCGGCTCGCTCGACGGCTTCAGCACGACCGCGCCGGCACCGTCACCGAACAGCACGCAGGTGCCGCGGTCGGACCAGTCGAGCATGCGCGTCAGCGTTTCGGCGCCGATCACCAGCGCACATTTCGAGGCCCCCGAACGCACGAACTTGTCGGCGGTCGACAGCGCGAAAATGAAACCCGAACAAGCGGCATTGACGTCGAATGCGGCGCAGCCGTTCGCGCCGATGCGATGCTGCACCAGGCAGGCGGTGCTCGGAAAAATGATGTCCGGCGTGGTCGTGCCGACGATCAGCAGGTCGATGTCGCTGGCCTGCACGCCTGCGGCTTCCATCGCACGCTTGGCCGCCTCCACCGCGAGATCGCTGGTGGTCTGCCCTTCCTTGGCGACATGGCGCTGGCGGATGCCGGTGCGCTCGCGGATCCATTCGTCGGTAGTGTCGACGACCTTTTCCAGATCGGCGTTGGTGACGATGTTGTCCGGCAGGTAACTGCCGGTGCCCACGATGCGCGAATAGATCACGTTCCCATCCCCGGATAACGGGCGGCGTCACGCAATCCTGTGGCGTCGCCAAAGAAAAACGAACCGGCGTTCGTCACACCGGTTCGGTCTCGTAGAGCGCAGCTCCTTGCGGAGCCGGCATCAATCTTCGCTGGACGCCTTGTCGGCCTTGGTCGCGATGACCTTCTTGCCGCGGTAGAAGCCATCCTTGGTGATGTGATGGCGCAGGTGCAGCTCGCCGCTGACCTTGTCGGTCGCGATCTGCTTGGCCGTCAGCGCGTCGTGCGAACGACGCATGCCACGGGTCGAGGGGGTCTTGCGGCTTTTCTGAACGGCCATTTCGAATCTCCAACAAACTATTGCTTCTTGAGCGAAGCGAGTGCCGCGAACGGATGTTCCTTGGCACGTACTTCGGCGTTTTCGGTCGAGTAGACGACTTCTTCGGACTCGTCCGCGCCGGGCTTGGTCGGCACGATCGGCAGGGCCAGAATCAATTCGTCTTCAATCACGTCGGACAGGCGCAACTCGCCCTCGCCGCCGACCAGCAATGCCTCGTAACCCGGGGGCAAGGCCGACTCGTCGGCTTCGTTCCGGATCAGTCCAAGGCGCGTGCTCAACGACACCGGCCAGGCGAACGCTTCAAGCGTGCGTTGGCAGATCAGCGAGAGCGCGCCTTCGACACGCAACGCGAGAAAGGCGACCCCGAGGCCGTCGCGTCCGAACTCGAGTTCGTAACGCAGCTGACCGGAAGGATCGGCAAGGCTCTCGCAGAGACGCGGCAATGCGGCGATCGGCAGGCTTCCGTGGAAATGACGCTGGGATGTCACCATCCGCCAGGCGTCGACGGTTTCGGGGAAGGCCGCTGACATAAGGGCGCGGATGGTAGGTAGCGATCCCGTTGAAGTCAATCGGATTTTCGGTTCCGTGACCGTGGTCGGCGCGCCACCCGGGCCTGACGCTAGACTCGGCGCCTGTTCAAGAGATCGCGCCATGTACCTGATTCTCGCACTGATTGCCGTGGTTGCGCTGGCCGGACTGGGCTTCGCATTCGCGAACTGGCGGCAACACAGCCGAAATCTCGCCATTCAGGCCTTGCTCGACGACGCCGACCGGCTCGAGGCCTGTCTGCTCGAAACCCGTACCCGCATGCGCAGTCTGGAAGCCATGCTCGGTCGCCTGCCGGCCGACATCACCGAGAATGCACGTGCGTCCTTGGCCTCGGAAGCCGGCATCCAGGACGCGATGAAACGCGTGCTCAGCCATCGTCTCTGGATCCGCGAAAACGCCACGACGGCACCGGTGGCGAAACTCCGTGAAGTGGCAGAAACCGCGCGCAAATCGCTGAATCAGCTGGAACAACAACTGGCGCGGCTGGACGGCGCCGGCGTCGAACTGCAGGCCGCCTATGCCCAGTCCGACGCCTTGATGGGCACCGCGCCTGCACCGGAATCCAGGGCCGACGGGTTGGCCAAGTGACGCGTCGGCTGGTGTTGTGTTCGACCTCGCGTTACCGCCGCGATCTGCTCGCACGCCTGCAACTGCCCTTCGAATCCGCCGCACCCGACCTCGACGAATCGCCGCTCGCCGGCGAAACCGTTGCCGCACTCACCGAGAGACTGGCGCTCGCCAAGGCGCAGGCGCTGGCCGCTGGGTTTCCGAACGCCGTCCTGATCGGCTCGGATCAGGCCGCAAGCTGCGACGGCCGCCTGCTCGGCAAACCGGGAACGCGCGAGCTTGCGATTGAACAACTGCGATCCGCATCGGGGCACGAGGTCGAATTCCACACCGCGGTCGCGGTGCTGGATACGGCGAGCGGCCAGCACCGCAGCGAACGCGATGTCACCCGTGTGCGCTTCCGGGAATTGCACGAACGCGAGATCGAGCGCTACACCGACCGCGAAGCCGCGCTGGATTGTGCCGGCAGCTTCAAGTGCGAAGGCCTCGGCATCGCCTTGTTCGATGCCATCGAGACCCGTGACCCGACCGCCCTGGTCGGCCTGCCGCTGATCGCCACCGCGCGCCTGCTGCGCTGCTTCGGTCTCGATCCGCTCGCCTGATCATTCGACCACGATGTCGCGCACGGCGATGCGGCGCCAACTGCCGTCCGCCCGCGCCCGCACCTCGATCCGGTGTCGACCGGGCCCCCAATCGCTGCCTGCGCCGGCACGATAGAAACCGATGTTCGGCCAACGCGCGTCATCGAGATCCGGCCACACCGTCCTGACGTGGTCGGCGGCCACGCCATAGGCGGCGCTGAGGGCCTCGTCGCGATCGCCATCCACACGTACCTCGAATGCGTCGATGCCGAGCGGCTCGCGCAGCACGAAGCCGGACAGATCGAACCCCTGCCCGACCCGGACGCGCTGGCCCTGCAGCGGTGTATCGACGCGTCCCAGCGGCGGCAAGCGGCAATCGCCGACGCCATCACGACGCAGTTCAAGCCAGACGAAACGCCGACCGGTGCCATACAGCGACAGCGTGTCGCGCAAATGCACCGAATCGAAATCCCGGCACAGGCGGCGATAGAACGGCAGCGTATCGGCGCCGTACAAGGCGTTTTCCTCGACCGCGAGCAGCACATGTTGCGGCGCCAGCGACCGCAGCGCCGTTTCGTCGCGCCGCCAGATCGCGAGCTGGGGCTGCCGCCCATGCTTGATGTTGCGCGGGTGATCGAGCACGTAGACCGTGCGCTCGCCGCGCAGCGCGAAATCGATCTGGGCCGCGAACAGGAAATTGTCGGCGGCCAGCGCGGTGTCATCCGGCATTCCCGCCAGCAATGCACGCGTCTTGGCGGTCGCTTCGGTCCAACCGAGAAAGGGTTCGCCGAGACGACTGTCGCCGCCGGGCGGCCAGGTGTCGTTGGCGACCCGGAAGCTCGCCAGGACCGTCGCCACGACCACGGCCACCAGCACACCGGCCGCACGCGCCACCCGCGCGAACCGTGACCAGCGCGATGCATCGACCAGCGTCGGCAGGACCAGCAGCAGCGGTAGATACGCCGGCAACGGCCAATGGAAGCGCGTGCGTTCGGCATCGGCGAACAAACCGGCGACAAAGTAGGTCCCCGCGATCGCCAGCGCCATCGCCGCAATGACGTCAAAGCCCGGCTCGCGTCGGCGTCGCCACGCCACCCACATCGCCCACAGCAACAGCGGATACAGCAGGATGCCGACCGTGAGCGACTGCTCCAGCGGTTGCAGCAGCGCCGTCGGTTCGAACGTCCACTGGTGCCGCTCCACCGCCTGGAAACGGAATCCGACCCAGTCGTGCTGCAGGTTGAACGCCAAGGTCGGCAGCGGCCCTGCCATACCGATGAGCTGTGCGACCCAGAACCGCGCACCGCCGGCCGCACGCCGGGCACGCGGACTGATCGCCAGCAACAACAGGCCGACCGGATACAGCATCGCCGCACGCCAATGCGTCAGCCACGCGATGGCCAGCGCCGCGCCGAACAGCAACCAGTGCCGCCAGTGGTCGTCGTCGAGTGCACGATCGATCGCATAGGCGGCCAGCACGAAGGCGAGCGTCAATGGCGCATCCGGTGTCGCCAACTGCCCGGACAGCACGAGCAGCGGCAGCGCCAGGACCCAAGGCCAGACACCGGCGGTGGCCACCTGCCGGTAGTGCGCCCAGCGCAACAACAGCAGCAGGGTCGCAAAGCCGCAGAGCACGAAGCCGATGCGCAGGCCCAACAAGTTGTCGCCGACCACGGCAGTTCCGGCGCGCACCAGCCAGGCGGTCAGCAAGGGCAGATCGCTGTAGCCGGCCGCGAGATGCCGACCTTCCTGCCAATAGAAGACCTCGTCGCCGAAGGGCGGCACCCAGGCGGCCAGCAGCAGCTTCGCGGCCAGCAGCAGGATCAGGCCGCTGCGGAACGATGATGCGACGGATGGGGTCAACGTCCTGCCCCGCGGTCGCTCGCGGCTTCTAGACGTTGCATTGGGCAAGCTAGCATCGGGCCAGGGATGAAGGAGTTCGGAACATGAGTGCGGAACCGGTACGCGTCGATCGTCATGATGCCACGCAGGTGGCTCTTCGCGCCGCCATCGAACAGGTCAACCAAGTCGTGTTCGGCAAGCGCGCGCAGATCGATCTGTGTTTCGCCTGTCTGCTCGCCGGTGGTCACCTGCTGATCGAGGACGTGCCCGGCGTCGGCAAGACCACGCTGGCCCATGCGATGGCGCAAAGCCTCGGGCTGAGTTACCAGCGCATCCAGTTCACCAGCGACCTGCTGCCCTCGGACATCCTCGGCGTCTCCATCTTCGACCGCGACAGCGGCGAATTCCGATTCCACCCGGGCCCGATCTTCGCCCAGCTGGTGCTCGCCGACGAAATCAATCGCGCCACGCCGAAGACGCAATCCGCCCTGCTCGAAGCGATGGCCGAGCAACAGGTCACCGCCGATGGCGCCTCGCGTCCGCTGCCGCAACCCTTCCTCGTGGTCGCGACACAGAACCCGGTCGATCTGGCCGGCACCTTTCCGCTACCGGATTCGCAGCTCGACCGATTCCTGATGCGCCTGTCGCTGGGTTATCCCGACGCCGGTGCCGAACGCCAGATGCTGGCCGCGAGCGACCGCCGCGAATTGCTGACGCAACTCGGCGCGCGTCTGGACAATGCCCAGGTGCTCGATCTGCGCCGTCGTGTCGGACAGGTCACGACGAGCGCGGCCCTGATCGATTACGTGCAGCGACTGCTGGCAGCGACGCGGCAACACGGCCAGATCCGCGTGGGCCTGTCGCCGCGCGCCGGTCTGGCACTGCTGGCCGCGGCGCGTGCGGTCGCCTTCCTCGCGGGTCGCGGCTTCGTGCTGCCGGAAGACGTGCAGGCGGTATTCGCGTCGGTCGCCGCACATCGCCTGGTGCCTGCCGCCGAGGCGACGCTGTCCCGCGATGCGCTGGCGACCGACGTGCTGAAGTCGGTGCGCGTCGACTGACATGTTCGCCGCCTGGCGCGACGATCTGATGCGTTTCGCCGAGCGGCGGCTGCCGGCGTTGACGCGCTACCGGCAGGCGGAACCGTTGCCGATCCGCCTGCATGCGCGCCGCGTCTACATCCTGCCGACACGCTTCGGCCTGGCGTTCGCGGTGCTGCTGGTCGCGATGCTGATCGGCGCGTTGAACTTCAACAACAATCCGGCGTTGCTGCTGGCTTTGCTGGTCGCGGCGACAACGATGATCAGCTTTCATCACAACGTCGGCCAGCTGAACCGGATCGAATTGCGCGACGTCGGCGCGGAACCGGTGCATGCCGGACAGCCGATCAGCCTGCGCCTGCACTTCCGCAGCGACGGCGGCGCGGAACGGCCGGTGTTGTGGCTGGATCAGGCTGCCTTCAACACGCGCTTGTCGCTGCCCGCAACGGGCGATGGCGAAGCGCGGCTGGAGATACCGACGACGCGTCGCGGACGCATGCCGGTCGGGCGTTTTCGGCTGTGGACCGAATACCCGTTCGGCATCACCTGGGCGTGGTCGGTGCTGCATCCCGTGGCGAGCGTGCTGGTCTACCCCGCCCCGGAACGCAACGCGCCGCCACTGCCGTCGGGTGATCCTCGCCACCAGGGTTCGCGTCTGCGGTTTCCCGGTGACGACTGGCATGGCCTGCGCGAGCACCGCGCCGGCGACCCGCCGAAACACATCGCCTGGAAACCGAGCGCACGCCAGGAACGGCTGCTGGTCAAGGAATTCGCCGACCCGCAAAGCCAGGCGCTGCTGCTCGATTGGCACACGCTGGCGCTGGACCGGGAGGCACGCATCGCGCGGCTGACGCGCTGGGTGATCGAGGCACGCGATCGCCAGATGCCGTTCCGGTTGCGCCTGCCCGAGATCGAACTCGGTCCGGGCCAGGGTCCAGTGTTCGCCGCGCAATGCCTGCGCGAACTGGCGCTGCTGCCATGACGACCCCGATCGACCGGCTGCGCTACGCCTGCGTCGTCGCACTCGTCGCGATGATGCTGTTCGGCCATGTGCACTGGATGCCGCCCGTGTATTCGGCCTGGCTGTTCGCATTGCTCGGCTTCGCCATCTGGCGCACGCGCCGCGAAGTGCGCACGGCGCCGGCCTGGATCCGTCTGCCGGTGCTGGCGGCGACGTTCGGCCTACTGGTCTACAGCGCGGGCTCCCCGATCGGACGCGAGGGCGGCAGTGCCATGCTCGGCGGACTCATCGTGCTCAAGCTGCATGAGACGACCCAGCGCCGGGATGCACGCGTGATCGCGGCCGCGGCGCTGTTCTTTTCGATGATCGGCTTCCTGTTCGGACAGGGACTGGCATTGACG
>JAKJFE010000228.1 GCA_022705045.1 Pseudomonadota bacterium
CAACTCCGATCGAGAATAGAGTTGAGACCGGCAAGTATTTCGCGATAAGTGGGCTACTTGGCGAGAAGAGCCTGCCGCTGGAGCAGGACGACATAGATGCTGTGGATCGAGAATTGCGCGATCTAGTGGACTGTAACATATAAATAGGTAGTATCATTATGCCACCCGGAGGGCGTGATGAAACTGACCAAACAGGAACGCGTTGAGTTGAATCAACAAGCGAGCACGCGAACCGGCCGTGCCGATTCGGCGCGCCACGCGCGGCTGATCTTGCTGTTGGCCGAGGGCCTGACCTGGGCTGAGATCCGCGCCAAGCTCGACTGCAACGACAGCTACATCAGTCGCTGGAGCAAACGCTTCGAAACGGACCGTCTGGCCGGACTGTTTGCTCGTCACGCCGGGCGTGCGCGGTACAAAGTGACTGACCGGATTGAAGCTCGTGTTCTGGCGTGGACGACCAAGCGCAAGCCGGCCGACGGATCGACGCACTGGTCTTCGCGCAAGTTGGCGATGGAAATGGGTGGCGATATTTCGCACATGACCATCGCGCGCATCTGGGCCAAGCACGGACTCAAGCCGCACCAGCTTCGCGGTTACATTGCATCGAACGACCCGGACTTCGAGGGCAAGGCTGCCGATGTCATCGGTCTGTATCTGAACCCGCCGCAGCACGCAGCGGTGTTCTGCGTAGATGAGAAGACCGCGATCCAAGCACTGGATCGTAAGGACCCGGTGCTGCCCCTTTCTCCGGGACGCGCCGAGAGGCACGGCTTCGAGTACTACCGCCACGGCACGCTGTCGCTCTACGCAGCATTCAACACGAAGACCGGCGAAGTGCTTGGCAAGACCGCTGAGCGTCACACCTCCGCGGAATTCGTCGCGTTCCTGACTGACATCGTCGCGAATCAGCCGAAGGGGAAAGAGATTCACGTCATCGCCGATAACTTGTCTGCACACAAGACGAAGCGCGTCGAAGAATTTCTGGCGCAGCACCCCAACGTGCACATGCACTTCACGCCGACCTATTCGTCCTGGCTCAACCAAGTGGAGCTCTGGTTCGCCAAGATCGAGCGCGACGTGATCGCACGCGGTGTCTTCACTTCTGTTCCCGACCTCAAGCGAAAACTGATGCGATACATCCGGCAATACAACAAACAAGCCAAGCCGGTGAAGTGGAAGTACTTTGATCCGACCCGCCGAATCACTCCCGATTCAATCGTTACAGTCCACTAGTTCGCGAGCGCCTCGACCGCTTCCGCCGCGGCGAGCCAGCGTGCTTCGGCTTCGTCGAGCTTGCGTCGTGCTTCGCTCTGGCGTTGGGTGGCGGCCAGCACCTTGAACTTGTCCTGGTTGAAGAAGCCGGGCGCGGCCACTTCGGCGTCGGCCTGCTGCATCGCCTTCTGCAACTGCTCCATCTCGGCCTCGGCCTGCTTCAATGTCTCGCGCAGGGCACGCTCCTGCTTCTTCGCGGCCTTGTCGTTCTGGCGCGGCGACCGCTCCGACGACTTGCCGCCGCCCTCGTTGCGCGGCGTGTTGCCGCGCGAGCTCAGCCACTTCGCATAGGCGTCGAGATCGCCGTCGAACTCGCCGACCACGCCGTCGCAGACACGCACGAGCTGGTCGCAGGTGGCGCCGACGAGATGGCGATCATGCGAAACCAGCACCACGGCGCCGTCGAAGTCCGACAGCGCGATCTCCAGGGCCTGGCGCATGTCCAGGTCGAGATGGTTGGTCGGTTCGTCGAGCAGCAGCAGGTTCGGCTTGCGATACACCACCATGGCCAGCGCCAGACGCGCCTTCTCGCCGCCCGAGAACGGCCCGACCTTTTCGAACACGCGGTCGCCGACGAAATTGAAGCCGCCGAGCACCCCGCGCAATTCCTGCTCGCCCTTCTTCGGATCGAGTTCCTTGAAGTGGTCGAGCGGCGACGCGTCCGGGTTCAACTGTTCGAGCTGATGCTGCGCGAAGTAGCCGACCCGCAGGTCCGGATGGCGCGTCATTTCGCCGTTGCGGATGTCGAGTTCTCCGGCGAGCAGTTTCACCAGGGTCGACTTGCCTTCGCCGTTCGGTCCGACCAGGCCGATGCGCTGGCCCGGCTCGAGACTGAGCTTGATGCCCGACAACACCGTGCGCTCGCAGTAGCCGACGGCGGCGTCGTGCAGACGGATCAGCGGCGACGGCAGCTTGTCCGGCGCCGGGAAGTCGAAGCTGAATTCGCTGTCGGCGACGACCGGCGCAACCAGCTTGATGCGTTCGATCATCTTCACGCGCGACTGCGCCAGGCGCGCCTTCGCCGCACTCGCCTTGAAGCGGTCGACGAAGCTCTGCAAGTGCGCGATGGTGCGCTGCTGCGCCGCCGAGATCGCAGCCTGCTGGGCCATGCGTTCGGCGCGCAAGCGTTCGAACTGCGAGTAGTTGCCGGTGTACAGCGTCGCCTTCAGCTCGGCCAGATGCAGGGTGTGGGTACAGATCGCGTCGAGGAATTCGCGGTCGTGCGAAATCGTCAGCAAGGTGCCCTCGTAGGCCAGCAGCCAGTTCTGCAGCCAGACCACGGCATCGATGTCGAGATGGTTGGTCGGTTCGTCGAGCAGCATCAGATCGGCGCGGGTCATCAGCACCCGCGCCAGGTTCAGGCGCATGCGCCAGCCGCCCGAGAACGAATCGACCGGGTTGTTGATCTGGTCCGGCTTGAAGCCGAGGCCGTCGAGCATGCGCGCCGCGCGCGCCGAGGCGGCATAACCGCCGATCGCATGCAGGCGCTCGTGGCCGTGGGCGATGGCGTCGGCGTCGTGCACGATCTCGGCTTCGACCAGCGCGGCCTCGACCGCACGCAGTTCGGCGTCGCCGTCGAGCACGTACTCGATCGCCGGCTGGTCGGTGTGCGGCATTTCCTGCGCCACCGTCGCGATCGTCAGGTTCTTCGGCATGGATACGTCGCCCTGATCGGGCTGCAGATCGCCGAGGATCATCGCGAACAGGCTGGACTTGCCGGTGCCGTTGCGGCCGACGAAACCGACCCGCTGGCCGCGGTGGATGGTCGCGGACAAGCCATCGATAAGCACCCGCGGCCCGCGCCGCAGGCGGAGATTGGAGAAACTGAGCATGGGCGTAGTCTAGGGTCTGTTGCCGCCGGACACAGCCCGGGCGACGGGAAGCAAGTCGACATACATCGACGTCAAGTCGCTCTCGGCGTCCGGCAATTCGCCCAATCTGGCGAAGCCATGTCGCTCGTAGAAACGAACGGAAGATTCTTTGGCATCGACAAGCAGGTAACGGCAACCGGCGATCAACGACATCTTCAGCCTGGATGGCCCGATAGTGGAGGCCGGAGGGCGAATTGCTCACCGAGCGACGTCTTTGCTTCGACGCTTGGTCGATTCCTTGGGCCGAAGGTTCGACACAGCCACGCCCGTC
>JAKJFE010000076.1 GCA_022705045.1 Pseudomonadota bacterium
CGGGCCGTCTCGGCCCGGTGCGCCACCTCGTCAACACGCTGGCGCCCGCCGAGATCGGCAACCTCCTCGAATCCCTGCCGCCGGCCAAACGCCTGATGGTCTGGGGCCTGGTCGATGCCGAAGACGATGGCGAAGTGCTGGTCCACGTCGGCGAGGAAGTGCGCGAAAGCCTGCTCAGCGACATGGACCACGACGAAATCGTCGCGGCCGCGGAATCGCTGGACATCGACGACCTCGCCGACCTGTTCGACGACTTGCCCGACACCGTCACCGACACGGTGCTGCAGTCGCTCGACCGCAGCGACCGCGAACGCCTGGAACAGGCATTGTCGTATCCGGAGGACAGCGCCGGCCGACTGATGAACCCGGACGCCGTGACCGTGCGCCCGGACGTGACCGTCGACGTGGTCCTGCGTTATCTGCGCCTGCGCGGCGAACTGCCCGATCACACCGACCATCTCTACGTCACCAGCCGCCGCAACCAGTATCTCGGTCGGGTCGCGCTGTCGCGCATCATCACCGCGCAACCGGACACGCCGATCAACGAACTGCTCGACGACACGCAGTCGGCGATCACCGTCGACACCTCGAGCGAAGCGGTGGCACAGATCTTTGCCGACCACGACTGGATCACCGCGCCGGTGGTCGACGAAAACAACGTGCTGCTCGGTCGCATCACCATCGACGACGTGGTCGACATCATCCGTTACCAGGCCGAACATCAGGTGATGAGCGCGGCCGGCCTGAACGAGGAAGAAGACCTGTTCAGCCCGGTGCCGCGTGCGGTGCGTCGGCGCCTGGTCTGGCTGGGCATCAACCTCGCGACCGCCTTTCTCGCGGCGAGTGTCGTCGGCCGATTCGAAGGCACGATCGAGAAGATCGTCGCACTCGCCATCCTGATGCCGATCGTCGCCGGCATGGGCGGCAATGCCGGCACCCAGGTGCTGGCGCTGATGATCCGCGGCCTGGCGCTCGGGCAAGTCAGTGCATCGAACGTGGCGGCGCTGTTGTGGAAAGAACTGCGCGTGGCGCTGATGAACGGCATTGCGCTCGGCTTGCTCCTCGGCGGCATCGTCTGGGTGTGGTTCGGCGATCCGGCCTTGTCGGCGGTGATCGCGAGTGCGCTGACGATCAACCTGCTGTCGGCCGCAGGTGCCGGCGTGCTGGTGCCGATGACGCTGAAGCGCCTCGGCTTCGATCCGGCGCTCGCCGGCGGCGTGATCCTGACCACGGTCACCGATGTCATGGGCTTCCTCGCCTTCCTTGGCCTCGGCACGGTGTTCCTGTTGTGAGCGACACCCGACCCGATGTGCTCGTCATCGGCGGCGGCGTGATCGGGCTGAGTTGCGCGCTCGCGCTCGCACGCGGCGGGCGCGCCGTGACCGTGCTCGAACGCGCCACCGTCGGTTCCGGCGCATCACACGGCAATTGCGGCACGATCACGCCCTCGCACGCGTTGCCGCTGGCCCAGCCCGGTGTCGTCGCGCAGGGTCTGAAGTGGCTGCTGAAACCCGACGCCCCGCTGCGCATCGCCCCGACGCTCGACCCCGCCCGCCTCGCCTGGCTCGCACGCTTCGCGTTGAACTGCACCCAGGCCCAGGTCGAACGCGTCGCACCGGCGAAGGCGGCGTTGCTGAACCATTCGCGCGACCTGCTCGAACGTTTCGTGCAGGCCGAAGGCATCGACTGCGAATTCGGCCACGAGGGCGAATTGCAGGTGTTCCGGACCCGGCGTGCGCTCGACGCGGCCTCCGTCGAACTCGATGTGTTGCGCGCCCACGGCGTGCCGGTCGAAGCCTGGGATGGTGCCCGTGTCGAACGCGAGGAACCGGCGCTCAAGCCGGGTGTCGCCGGCGGTCTGTACTGGCCGAGCGATGCACACATCCGCCCCGATCGCTACGTCGCCGCCTTGGCCGAGCGCGTGCGTGCGGCCGGCGTGCGCGTGTGCGAGCAAACCGAGGTCACGGCGTTCGAACGCGACGGCACCCGACTCGTCGCCGTGCGGGCGGGAAACGAGCGTTTCGTCGCGCCGCAAGTCCTGCTCGCCGCCGGGGCCTGGTCGCCACTGGTTGCCCGCGATCTCGGCCTGCGCGTGCCGATCCAGCCCGGCAAGGGTTATTCGATCACCTACTCGCGCCCGATCCGCGCACCGCGACGCCCCCTGGTGCTCGCCGAACCGCGCGTCTGCGTGACCACCTGGGCCTCGGGCTTCCGCCTCGGCAGCACGATGGAATTCGCCGGTTACGACGACACCCTGAATCGGGTCCGCCTCGACGCGCTGGTGCGCGGCGCGACGGAGTTCCTGCATGAACCGGTCGGCGCCGAACACGTCGAAGACTGGTGGGGCTGGCGCCCGATGACCACCGACGACCTGCCCATCCTCGGCGCCTCCGAACGCGTGCGCGGACTCTGGTTCGCCACCGGCCACGGCATGCTCGGCATGAGCATGTCCAACGCCACCGCGGAACTGGTGGCTGCGCAAATGCTCGACCAAGACACGCCACTTGACCCCGATCCGTATCGCCCGAACCGTTTCGCACTCTGAAGCCGGTCGAGTCGAACTCGGGGCATCCGCTACGATGACGTCCTGACTGTTCCGGAATTCGCATGATCCACAACGACGTACTGCGCTCCATCCGCTTCATGCTCGACTTCAGCGACGGCCACGTCGTCGACACCTGCCGGCTGGTCGATCCTGCCTTCGCGCTCGACAAGGCGCAGGTGCAGGCGATGCTGAAACGCGAGGAGGACGCCGGCTTTCTCGAGTGCAGCGATGCCGTGCTCGCGCATTTCCTCGATGGGCTGATCCTGCACCTGCGCGGACGCGACCCGAACCGGCCGCTGCGGCCGGTCGAAAAGCGGATCAACAACAACATGGTGCTGAAGAAGCTGCGGGTCGCCTTCGAGCTGCAGGACATCGACATGCACGACGTGTTCGAGGCCGCCGGCTTCCCGGTGTCCAAACCGGAACTGTCGGCCCTGTTCCGAACCCCTGACCACCGAAACTTCCGCGCCTGCGGCGACCAGATGCTGCGCAACTTCCTCAAGGGCCTGACCCTGCGCGTGCGCGGCGGCTGATGGCCGCCGTACGAGAGCGCGCCGTGACGACATGAGGACGCGCGTCGCACATCACCTTGCGCTGGCGGGTTGGTGGGTGGCCAACGCGGCGTTCGCGCTCGCATTGTTGACCTACAGCATGCCAGAGTTCGTCAAGGGTGTGGCCGAGAGCCTGCGCTCTCCGAGTGTGAATGCGCTCTATACGATGCTGCAGCCCAAGTTCGCACCCGCACTGCCGGCTTCAGCGCCGATGACGGCGGCGCTCATGCTCGCGACCCTGTTCGTCGTTTTCATGTCGATCTCGTGGCTCTACCAACACGTGCTGGCGCGCTTCTCGCTCAGTGCTCTGTCAGTACAGGCCGGTGCAGCGATTCGCTGGGGCGCGGGCCGTTTTTTCGGGTCCGCCCTGTTCTGGCTCACCGCCTCGCTGCTGGTGGCAAGCGTTGCCGCTTCGCGACTGCACTACGACTCGCCATTGTGGGTCGTGATCAGCAGTGCATGGGCACTTGCGGTCACGGTTCTGCCGACGTTCGCGCTGAATCAGCAATTCCTTTCCAGGCGCGACAACGACTACATGCGTGCGCTGCAGTGGCCGGGATTCACGTTCGCGGCACTGTGGCTCGGTCTCTTCATCGTTGTGCTCATGCTGGATATGGTGCCGCTACTGATCGATCCATTGTTCGTCTTGCTGAAGGTCGATGCGCCGATCGGGTCGATGTTGACGATGTCCATCTGCTGGGGCGCGTGCTACGTCGTCGGACTGCATCTCCGCGGAACCGTGCTATCGCTCATCATCAATCGGCGGGCATTCGCATACTGGCGAGACGAGTTCAAACATCGCACCGCAATGCGTTTCGTCGTCGCGTGGCTACTGCTCGATCTGCGCTTCGGCGTAATCCTCGCTTGGCTACTGCCGCCCTATTTCTTGCTCGCGTTCGCATCCGTATATGTCCTTCCCCAGTTGCAGCAGACCATCGTGGTCAGCGGCAATTCGACCGGTTCATGGCTGCTGTCGGCCCTCGGAATTGGCAGTTGGCTGCTCACGTACTCATGGCCGGCGCTGTGGCTGCTGGCGATTCCGCTGACGATGATCAACGGCCGCTTCCTGCTGGGCATCGACAATGCGGACACTGGCGCCCCCTGCTGAGAACGGGAGCTGGCGACGCCGTGGCTACTTCGGATCGGGCTTGAACGTGTAGCTTAGTCGGCGCGATCTCGACTTCCCGGGTCGGGTCCGGTGCGACCGGATCCACCTTCTGGCCAGCCAGGTAGATGTTCGCGTTACCCAGCACGCGCGCCACATCGTCCGGCAACTTCCGTGCGAAATCGGGGACGACGCTTTCCCTCAGAATGCGAGCAGTAGCGGGAGAGGCTCCGGATGCGACAATGGCCGACATGGATATCGTCACCGTACACCGCGGTACCTCGCCGCTGATCGTCAGCTGTCCGCACGACGGCAGCTTCATTCCGGATGCGATCAAGGCCCGCATGACGCCGCGCGCACGCGTGGCGCCGGATACCGACTGGCATATCAGCCGGCTGTATGACTTCGCGCGCCACGAACTCGGTGCTTCGATGCTGGTGCCGTCGCATTCGCGCTACGTCGTCGACCTGAACCGGCCACCGGACGGTGTCGCGTTGTATCCGGGCCGACGCGAAACCGGGCTGGTGCCGACGATCCGTTTCGATGGCGAGCCGGTCTACCTGGATGGCCAGGAACCCGAAGCCGACGAGATCCGCAACCGCGTCGAGACGTTCTGGCGTCCGTATCATGATGCCTTGGCGGCCGAGATCGCGCGCGTCCATGCCGAACACGGCAGTGTCGTTCTGTGGGAAGCGCATTCGATCCGCTCGGTCGTGCCGATGTTCTTCGACGGTCGCCTACCCGATCTGAACGTCGGCACCGCCGATGGTGCGTCGACGCGACCGGAACTCGCGACCCGCCTGCGCGCGGTGCTGGATGCGCAGACCGACTACTCGCACGTGATCAATGGCCGCTTCAAGGGTGGCTACATCACCCGGCACTACGCCGACCCGGCCCGCGGCATTGAAGCCGTCCAGCTCGAGATGGCGCAGTGCACGTACATGGACGAGGACAGCTTCGCGTATCGCGACGACCTCGCCGTCCGCGTCCAGCCGACCCTCCGCGCCCTGCTGGCCGCCGCCCTGGCATGAGCGACGCCCTGAAGGCCTTGCTGGAGAAACACGGCAAGCGCCTGCGCGTGCTGATCGAGGTGCATTGCAGCCGCGATCAGGGCCTGGACGCGGACGACATCGAGCAGGAAGTCCGTATCAAACTGTGGAAAGCGCTGGAGAGTGACAAGAATCTCGTCGCCGCTGCGTCTTATATCCAGAAGGTGGTCGTCACGACCGTGGTGGATGCCGTACGTCGGGCCCAGGTCCGGCATGCGGAATCGATCGAGGACAAGGACGAAGCCGGCTTCGACCCCAGTGTCTCCAGCCCGATGCGGCCGGAAGCGCAGGCCGGTCGGGGCCAGTGGTCGGACCTGCTGCTGCGCTGCATCGGGGAATTGCCGGAACGCCGGCGGCTCCCGGTCCAGCTGGCGCTGCAGGGCTTCACCGCCGACGAAGTGGCCCGGATGACCGGTGCCAGTGTCACGGCTGCACAGCAACTGTGCTACCGCGGCATCGAAGAATTGAAGGCGCGCCTGCGCGAGTTGGGCGCGGACGAGATCGAGGACTGAACCATGACCCAGTTGAACCTGACATCGTTGTACCGCGACGCGACCTGCGCCCTGCCGCAGGATGCCGATGCACGCGTGACGACCGACGAACTGCTCGCGCTGGCCCGCGGCGAGTCTCTCGGTGCGCGTCACGATGCCGCGGTCGCCGGACTGGCTGCATCCTCCGAACAGGCGCTGGCCGCCCGCATCGCGATGGCGACGTCGGACTGGTCGCAGGCGCTGGCCGACGACTTGGCGGCGCTGCGTCGCCCGACGCTGACCGAACGCGTCGCCGCGTGGTTCAGGGCCGCGACCCTGCCGCCGGTGTTTGCCGCCTGCGCGATCTCGCTGCTCGCGGTCGCCGCCTGGCGCGTCGGCGAACCCGCCGTCGGTCCGATCACGGCACCGATGCCGCAACTGGCCGCCGACGATGTGCTGTTTGGCGGCGACTTCGACGAAGCGGTGGCCCATCAGAGCCATGGCGACGAACTGTTCGGTGGCGGTTTCGACAGCTGACTCCTGTCGCCCCGCGACCACTGACGAACCCGACCCAGTGCCGGGTTTTTCGTTTTCGGCGCTGATTCAGTCGCAGACCCAGTCGCCGCTCTCGGTCTTTCGGCAAACGTCGGGGGCGCCGTACCGGTCCCACAGGGCCGGAAAGCCCTTGGCGCGCAGGTAGGCAGGGAAGTCCGGCAGAGCGCGCAGCGTTTTCCCGGCAGGGCTGAACAGGTACGCCATGAAATCGCTGTTGTCGACTTTCACGCGCGTCCGCTCCAGTTCCAGCGCCTGGGCGCCTTGGCCGAGCTGCACCAGCCACAACGCCATCATGCCCGGCACGAATTCCGGATCCGAGGCCAGATAGGCATCGATCGCAGCGACGGCGCGCGCGCGCGCCTTCTCATCGCCGCCGAACAGTCCATTGGCCAGCACGTCGCGCGCTTCCGGCGGCAACTGCATGAGCATGGGGTCGGAGCCGTCCATCCAGATGCGTTTCGCCCGGTCGACGTCGCCGCGGCGAAACGCGATCTCGCCAAGTTCGCGCCCAGCGAGACGCAGGCCCGCCGCCTCGGCACGCTTGAGGAATTGTTCGGCGCCGTCCACATCGCCCTCACGCAGATAGAGCACGCCGCGCCAGCGCATCAGGTTCGGCACCAGCGGGTCGACCGCCAGTCCATGCGCCATGCGTTCGGCACCGGCACGGTTGTAGCCACTGCGCGCAAGCGTCAGCCCGAACCAGAAATTGGTGGTGACGTCATCCGGATCGAGCTCGATGGCCTTCTCGAAATACTGCCGCGATTCGATCAGTCCGCCGCCCGACAGCGGCGCCGACATGCCCATCGCCGCCCAAGGTTCGGCCAAGCTCGGATCGAGTTCGATGGCACGCCGCGCGTTCTCGCGCACCTGGGTTTCCCGGTCGGCGTAGCGACCACGAAAATAGGTCGGCAGGATGGTGTGCAGCGCCGCCAGCCGGGAATACGCACGGGCATAACCCGGGTCGATTGCGATCGCCTCCTGCAGCTGCCGCACCGCGTCCAGCATGCGCGTGCCATCGCGACGGTCGAAGATGGAAGAGGCTTGCAGGTACAGCTGGTAAGCATCGGGATTTTTCGTACCGGCATCGACCAGACGCTCACCCTGACCCGCGTTCAATGCCACCTTGAGTTGATTCGTCACTTGCCGCGCGATGTTCTCCTGCAACGTGAATACATCGGCATCGGTGCCATCGAATGTCTCCGACCACAACTCGAAACCGTCCCCGACGCGGATCAACTGCGCACTGATGCGCAAGCGATCTCCTTGCTTGCGTACCGAGCCGTCCAGCACATGCGCCACGCCCAGTGCGGCACCAATGGCGCCAATCGGTTCGTCGCGGCCCTTGTAGTAGAACGAGGACGTGCGTCCGGCCACTCTCAGATCGTCGAGTTTCGCCAGCGAGTTCAGGATCTCTTCGGCCACGCCGTCGGAAAAATACTCGTTGTCCTTGTCCGCGCTCATGTTCTCGAACGCGAGCACGGCGATCGATTTCGGATTGATCGCGGCCGCGGTCTGCGCTGCCGCGGCAGTCGCCGCTGCCGTGGCGGGCGCAGCGGTCGGCGGCTCCTGCGCGAACCAGAAGCGTTCGACCGCCATCAGCGCGATCACCGCGACCAGACCGGCGACGATCATCCGGTCCATGCGCTTGCCGGTCTGCGGCGCGATCGATGCCGCCGGATCGACCTCGGCGTCGCGCCTCAATCCATCGGGCGTCCACTCGAACACCCAGGCGATGACCAGGGCTGGCACGAAGCCGATGGCCAGCAACACCACGACGCTGCGCGCCATCCAGCCGGGCGCGTCGAACAGCGGCAAGACCGTGGCGGCGACCTGGGTGATCAACCACGCACCGACCAGATACAACCCGGCCATGCGGATGACATTGCGGCGGCGCAGTTCGGCAAGGAAGCTCATGATTCACTCACAGGCGTAGTTGCCGTCGACACCTTTGCGGCACAGATCGGGCGGGCCATATTTGTCCCAGAGTTCGGGCAAGTGGAAATCGCGCAGGAAATCGC
This sequence comes from Pseudomonadota bacterium, assembly GCA_022705045.1. GTDB lineage: Bacteria > Pseudomonadota > Gammaproteobacteria > Xanthomonadales > Ahniellaceae > JADKHK01. Next base: position 8,294 of record JAKJFE010000076.1, read on the forward strand.
CGAATTCGGGCAAGGCGCGGATCGGTGCGCCGGCGCGGGTCCAGATCCAGTTCATCGAATCGATGCGCTCGCCCATGTCGCGCTTGCGCAAGGCATCGAGCCCTTCGGCCGGGGCATCGAGCCGGAACAGGTACAGCGGCGCGGTCGGCAAGGCCTGCTTCGAACCCATCTTGTCGAGCACCGCTCGCATCGCCCGAACGCCCGCCCGCTTCGCCGCGGCATCACCGAAGATGCCGTGGTGCACCGCGACCAGGTCTTCGCGCGTCATGCCGTAGTCGAGGCCGCGGCTGCCATCGACCCACAGTCGCTCGGAAGCTGCGAAATCGCCGTGCAGCATCGCGATGTCACCGAGCGCATTCGCGGTGTTCGCGAGGCCGAGGTCGTACGCGCGCTGCAACAACGGTTCGGCGCGGGCGATGTCGCCGTCCTGCAGGTACAGCATGCCGCGCCAGCGCAGCGCATTCGGCAGCATCGGGTCGAGCGCGAGCGCATGCTCGATCCGCGCCGTACCCATCGAGCGGTAGCCGGTAGTCAACAGATTGAGACCGGACCAGAAGCTCGCGGTGGGATCGTCCGGATTGATCAGCATGGCCTGCTCGAACGCGTCGCGACCTTGAACCTGGGTCTCCAGGAACTTGCTCAGCGAGCTGCCGCGCGCGGCCCAGGCTTCGGCCAGGCCCGGATCCAGCGCGAGTGCCTGTTCGGAATAGCGCATGATCTCGTCGTGCGCCTGCCGCGGATCGGCATCGGTATACGACGCGAGCACGACATGCATCGAGGCCAGTCGCGCAAATGCCCGCGCGTACGTCGGATCGAGCTCGACTGCGCGCTTCAGGACAGCGATCGCATCCACGAAACGTGTGCGGTCGCGTCGGTTGAAGATCGAAGTGGCTTGCAGATACAGCTGATACGCCTCGGGATTCGTCGTGCCGGCATCGACCAGCTGCGTGTTCTGGCGATCGCTGAGCAGCAGGCGCATGCGCTCGGCAATGCTGCGCGCGATGCGCTCCTGCAACGCGAACACGTCCTGCAGATCACCATCGTAACTGTCGGACCACAATTGCAGGCTGTCGTGCACGCGCGTCAGGCGGGCAGTGATCCGTACGCGCTCACCCTGCTTGCGGACCGCGCCTTCCAGGACCGTCGCCACGCCCAGCGCGGTGCCGATCTCGCCGAGCGGCAGCTTGCGATCCTTGTAATAGGAGGAAGACGCGCGCCCGGCCACTTTCAGACCCTTGATCTGCGCCAGCGCATTCATGAGTTCCTCGGCGATGCCGTCGGAAAAATACGCCTGGTCCTGCGTCGGACTGAGGTCATCGAACGGCAGCACCGCGATCGACTGCTCGTCCGCGGGCGCGGGCGCCGCCGACTTGGCCGCAGCGGCCTGCGTCGCTGCGGCCACGCTGGCCGCTTCGCGCCGCGGTGCGATCACGAATTTGTCGAACGCGAAGTAGCCGAGCGCCAGCGTCAACACGATGATGATCGCGCGGTTCAGCCGCTGCGCAGTCTGCGGTGCAATCGACTGATCGAGCGGCACGTCGGCGTCGCGCTTCAAGCCTTCCGGCGTAAGCTCGAACACCCAGGCGAACACCAGCGCGACGACGAACCCGATCGCGAGCAGCGCGACCAGCGCCTTCATCACCCACGCCGGCGCCTCAAACACCGGCAACAAGGTCGCCGCAACTTGCACGACCAACCACGCCCCGACCAGATACAACCCGGCCATGCGAATGACGTTGCGGCGGCGCAGTTCGGCGAGGAAATTCATCGTGCAGCCTCCGATTCCTCGCGCGCCAGCATGTCTTGCAAAATGGGCTTGTAATTGCCGATCACGTTCAGGGCCACGCCCTGGTTGGCCACCCAGAAGCGCAGTTCCGGCAAGAGTGTCGCGTCTTTCATGTAGCCGTCGAGCACGACTTGCGCGTCGGCTTCGGAGATCGGCGATTGGCAATCCGGCAGTTGCTGTTCGGTCGGGCTCGGCTGAAGCCAGCACCGCGTCCAGATGTGGTCGGCGACGATCTGTGGCGTCAGTCCGCGCACGATCTTGCGGTATTCCGGTTGCATGGCGAACAGGTAGGCGGTGCCGGATCCGTTCTCAAGGTAATAACTCGACATGGCGTCGCGCAGGCGTTGGTCGCGGATCAGGCCCAGTTCGCCGCCGCTGCGCATCTCTTGATAGGTCGAATCCGCCGTGACCCATTGCCAGAGCTGGCTGGCCTGATAGAACGCCAGCACCGTTTTCCACGCGGAGCCGTCGACCAGCTCGCCGGTCTCGGCGTAGCGGATGGCGTGTTTGCCATGATCGATCACCTGCCGCCAGAACACCTCGCGACGCTCGATCGACAGCAGGTCTGACGCGAAGTTGCCATGCACGCGCGCCAGATAGGCCCGCGCTTTCGCATCCTCGACACGCGCCTCGTTCCAGTTCGCCACCTGGATGCCGAGGAACACGCCGAGCACCAGCAACACGAACTCGATGGCGATGCTGGTCCAGTTCTGTTCTTTCAGCGCTTGCGCGAAGCGGCGCAGGATCATCGCGCGTTTTCCTTTTCGATCATGGCCAGCAGTTCCGTGTAGCGTTGCTGCATGCGGTTCGAGTCGAACAGGCCGTCGTACGTGTAGTTGCGAATGGCGGCCACCGCGGTCTGGAAGCGACGATCCTTGCAGGCGACGTCGAAATCGATGTCCAGTTGTCGCCACGTGATATCGCCAGAACCTCCGGTGCTGGCAGCCACGTCGAAGATCACCTGGCTGTCGGCGTAGACGATGTGCGGGTCCAAGCGACCGAGTCTGGTCTGGAAGATTCCTTCGTGCGAATCCTGCCTGCGCGCGGTTTCGCTCAGCGCCCGCCGCAGTTCGGCGTTGCCAATAAGCCTCAGCCTGCCGCTGTCACGCAGTTCGTCGAAGGTGGTTCGCACCCACCGCGCGGGCATGATTTTCCCTAGCGTGTACAGCCCGTTCGCGAAACGATCCCGATCCGCCTCGGGCAATTCGCAGGCACGCAGGCGGTCGAGCACCAGATCGGTATCCCGGGCGTTGGCTGTCATGAATTCGGCATTGCTCTGCGTGAGCTTGATCGTCAGGCGTAGGTCTTCTTCGAGCCGCTGCATGACGTCGTGGGCATCGCGTCGCTCGATCAACGCATCGTTCCAGTTCGCCACCTGGATGCCGAGGAACACGCCGAGCACCAGCAACACGAACTCGATGGCGATGCTGGTCCAGTTCTGTTCTTTCAATGCGTGCACAAAGCGGCGCAGGATCATGGGGCCGCGTCCGTCGTCGGGGTACAGGGCTTGCCATCAATGCGGGAGAGCTCTAAGCACATCGCCCTGGCCTTCTCGAGCAGTTCCCGGGTCCAGCCCACTTGGGCGATCGTCGACTCGTTGTTCACGACTGCATTGGCCACATACTCGGGATTGTTTGAGAGCGCCGGGAAATCGTAGGTCCTGCGCACTTGCCGGCGACTTGTTGGGTCGAAGACAGGGCGCTCGCCCTTGAAACTTCGACCATCGTTGCGTTCGACGAATCTGGCGCGGACGTAGTCGATCTGCCGCTGCACGAAGCCGATCATCGCAATGTAAGACGAGACCGCATCGCGCAGTCGCGCATCGCCGAGTTCGGAGTAGAGCCCGGCGCTGATCAGTTCGTCGTAAACGGCGCGCGGCGGCGAGACGGCGGGCGCGTATTGCAGCGACTCCAGCGCCTTGGCTGCGCGCCCGGGGTCGACACCTTGCCAGTCGTTGTCCGACAGGCGGCGGAGCGTATCGGCGCGCGACTCGGCGTCCTCGCTCATCACCTGTATCCGCTGTTCGAGGTAGGCGATTGCAGCTTCGCTTTCCGCATGCAGCCGCGCCAGCGCCGCACTGCGGCGAGCGTCCATCTGGCGTTCCTCGTTCCAGTTCGCGGCCTGGATGCCGAGGAACACGCCGAGCACGAGCAACACAAACTCGATCGTGATCCCGGTCCAGTTTTGTTCGCGCATCGATTGGGCGAAGCGGCGTAGGATCATTGGGAATCGCCCTGATCAGCAGTAGACGGGGATTCAGGCCGCGTTAGCTGCGGCTCACCAAGCTGCGCACGGACTCGGTCGCGCAAGTCCTGCGCGGCCGTCAGTAGTTCCATTCCGTATCTGAGATCGGTTCGGCGATGCTGCAACGACACGGGCACCCAATCGAGAAATTCGCTGCGGGCGAGCATGCGACTGCGGGCGGCGAGTACACCATCGATATCGTCGCTGTGGATGTCGCCGGATGCATCCGGTTCGATCGCCATCTGGGCGGGACTCAAGATCCCCGCCGCACGCTTCTGGTACTCGGACTGATACAACGCGCGCAATTCATCCCACTGGGTCCGAGACTGCGTGTCGGCATAGAACGCCATCAGACTCAGCGACAATTTCGCATCGCTGAAAATGCCGAGTTCGCCATTCGACTTGATCTCCTCGAACGTGTAGCCATGCACGTTCGGCTGATAGGTGTAGTTGCCCTGCCGGATGGCCTGGATGAAACGACCCGGATCGGCCTGCACCAGGGCGGGATCGACCGCCGCATCGATGACCAGCTGATTCATCGCCATCCGCTGCTGCGTGAGTTCGATGCTCATCTCGATCGATGCGATGCTCTCGTCCAGTTCGGACGAAATCCGCACCAGGTACGCGCGCTCGCGATCCTGATCCCGCCGCGCCTCGTTCCAGTTCGCCGCCTGGATGCCGAAAAACACGCCGAGCACCAGCAACACGAACTCGATCGTGATTGCGGTCCAGTTCTGTTCCTTCAGCGATTGGGCGAGGCGGCGCATGATCATGGCGCTCCTCCTTTGCCGTTCTCATCATTTTCTGCCAAGAGGGCGAGCACCGCTTCAGTGCGTTCCCGCTGACGAAAGGCGACCAAGATCTGGTCCAGAAACGTTGATGCGTGCATGGTCAGCATCGTGTGCGTGGATGGATCGGCAGCCAGCGAGTCCAGATCGACATCGTTGAAGTAGTCCGCGCGCAGCGGGCCTGGTTGGCTCTGGGTGGTGGCGCGAAGCGCATCGATTGTCAATCCTGTATCGAACTGCAGGTGCGCGAGGATCTGCGGGCGGAACGGTTCCACACGCTGCTGCAGCGTGGCATGCAAGGCCGCGCCCCGGACCGCCAGTGTGTCGTAATCCCTCAGCGCATCGCGCAATCGGGGGCTGCGCAGCACCCCCAGTTGTGCCGTGGACAGCATCTCCTCATAGGTCGCCGCGCGTGGCCCCGGATTGGCCGTGCTGGTGATGTTGTTGAGATCGAACAACATGGCCGATTTGTTGCGCGGCCATTGACCATGCTGCTTGTAAGCCTTGTAGTCGGCCAGCAGCTGATTGGCCGATGTCAGGTTCATCTGCCACTTCGCGCTGCTGGTTTCCAGCCGCGCATCGATGCGCTCGAAATCCTGATTCAGTCGCGCGATGAAGTCCGCTTCGCGGTGACGGTTCTCGCGCTCGACATTCCAGTTCGCGACTTGAATGCCCAGGAAAACACCCAGCACCAGCAGCACGAACTCAATGGCGATCGCTGTCCAGTTCTGTTCTTTCAGATGTTGCGCGAGGCGGCGGAAGATCATGGTGCGTTCTCCTCACGAGGCTTGCCCAGTTCAGCATCGATGCGCCGTTTGAGTTCGACGCATTTCTCGCGTTGGGCACGCATGAGAGCAACCATCAGGTGCGCCGAATCGATCCAGAATGCGAGTTCAATCTTCAGCTCCGGCGCCTCAGCGTAGTTGCGCAAGATTGCGCCAGCCGCCACTTCATCGATGGGCGGCTGGCACCGCTTGTGAGCCACGGCATTGGCGTCGAAGCATTCGCTGGAAATGTAGCGGGCGATACGGAATGGTGTTAGGGCAACGCTGATCAAGCCAACCAGAAGCGTTGACTGAGCGATTGCTGCCTCGTTGGCGTGATTTTCTTCGCCGATTTCGACGTGGGCGCCCGCAAGCGTGCGGGATTGATGTGGTGTGGGGTGCCTCGCGGGGGCTCCGTGGCCTCTCGCGGGCGCACTTACCCTGCGAGGCGCACTCGCGCCAGGTACAGGTTGGCCAGGCCCAGCGCTACGAAACTCCGGTTCGCGTTCTTCTCAAGTCCCCGGTACCGTACCTTGGTGAACCCCCACAGCCGTTTCACAACGGCGAACACGTGTTCCACCCGCGCCCGGATCCGCGACTTGTTCCGGTTCCGGGAGCGCTCGGCTTCGTCGATTTCGCCGCCCCGGCGAATACGCTGGTTGGTGAAGTCACGCGCATGCGGCGCGTGTTCGGCGATCAGCGCCTTCTGGCTCGCATAGGCACTGTCCCCGTACACCCGCCGTTCCTCACCATGCAGCAGATCGCCCAGCAGGTGCTTGTCGTGCACGTTGGCTGCCGTCACGCCGGCGCTGTGAACCAGTCCGGTTCGGCTGTCGACACCGACATGCAGCTTCATGCCGAAGTACCACTGCTGGCCCTTGCGGGTCTGGTGCATGTCCGGGTCGCGCGCCTTGTCGGCATTCTTGGTCGAGCTTGGCGCGCCGATCAGCGACGCATCGACAATGGTGCCGGTGCCGAGCTTCAGGCCACGGGCCGCCAACTCCTCATTCACCTGCTGGAACAGCGCCGCGCCAAGCTCGTGCTTCTCCAGCAGACGGCGGAACTTCAGCAAAGTGGTCGCGTCGGGAACCCGCTCGCGGCCAAGATCGATTCCGACAAACCGTCGCAGCGCCGTGCTGTCGAGCAATGCTTCCTCGCAGGCCTGATCCGCAAGGTTGAACCAGTGCTGCACGAAGTACATCCGCAGCATGCGCTCAACCCCGACCGGCGGCCGACCCTTGCCTGCCTTGGGATAGTGCGGCTCGATGACGGCCACCAGCGCCGACCACGGCACTACCTGCTCCATGGTCGACAGGAACACGTCACGTCGCGTCGGGCGACGGTGCCGCGCGAATCCTTCGGCCTCATCCGAGGCTGCCGCCAGCGTTTCCTGCTTCACGACCGTCTCCGCGCCAAACATGGTGCGCATAGTGTCGCATGATCGCTGACTTAATCAGCGTTGCCTTAACGCTTCTGCGACGCGGCGAGCCGCGCTCATCCGGACTTCGCCCGC
>JAKJFE010000229.1 GCA_022705045.1 Pseudomonadota bacterium
CGGGCATCGGCGCCGCATCGAGGCGGCGCTGGCCGGGCGGCCGCTGTCGTCGTTGCGCGAACTCGGCGAACTGCTGGCGGCCATCAAGGAACCGCGTTGGCCGTCCAGCCTGAAGGACGCACTCGCACTGTGGCCGGAACTGGCCCAGCTCGCGCATGTCGCGCCGCGTGCGCAGCGCGAGGCCGCATTCAACGAACTCGTGCTCGAAGGCGCCGACATCGACCTCGCGCGCCTGCCGATCCAGCACTGCTGGCCGGACGATGCCGGCAAGCTGATCACGCTCGGCCTCGTCGTCACCCGCGGCACCCGCCAGCGTCGCCAGAACATCGCGATCTACCGCCAGCAGGTGATCGGCCCGAACCGCGTGATCATGCGCTGGCTGCCGCATCGCGGCGGCGCGCTCGACTTCGCCGACTGGCGCCGTGAGCATCCGGGCCAGCCATTCCCGGTCCTGGTCGCGATCGGCGCCGATCCGGCCACGACGCTGGCCGCGGTCGCCCCGGTGCCGGACACGATCAGCGAGTACGAATTCGCCGGCCTGCTGCGCGGCGAGCGCACGCGCGTCTGGCACAGCACGCACACCGGGCTCGACGCGCCGGCCGGCTGCGAAATCCTGATCGAAGGCCACATCCATCCGGACGACACCGCGCCCGAGGGGCCGTTCGGCGACCACACCGGCTACTACAACGCCCGCGCCGAATTCCCGGTACTGACCATCGAGCGCCTGCGCCTGCGCCGCGACGCGATCTACCAGGGCAGCTACATGGGCCGCGCCCCACACGACGAACCCTCGGTGCTGGCGATGGCGCTGAACGACGTGTTCGTGCCGATCCTGCGCAAGGTGTTCCCGGAAATCGTCGATTTCTACCTGCCGCCGGAAGCCTGCTCGTACCGCGTCGCGATCGTCAGCATCCGCAAGCAATACGCCGGGCACGCGCGCCGGATCATGATGGGCATCTGGTCCTATCTGCGCCAGTTCACCTACACCAAGTTCGTGATCGTGACCGACGAGGACATCGACGTGCGCGACTGGGCGCAGGTGGTCTGGGCCGTGTCGACGCGGGTCGACCCGGCGCGCGACGCGATGCTGGTCGAGCACACGCCGATCGACTATCTCGACTTCGCCAGTCCGGTGCCCGGGCTTGGCTCCAAGCTCGGCCTCGACGCCACGCGCAAGTGGCCGGGAGAAACCTCGCGCGAATGGAGCCGTCCGATCGTGCCCGATGTTATCGTCGGGCGCCGCATGATCGAATTGTGGGACCGTCTGATGCAGGAGTCCGCCTGATGTCCGAAGACTTGCGCAACGCCGCCGAACGCGTCGCCCGCCAGGCCTATGCGCCGCATTCCGGTTACCACGTGGGCGCCGCGTTGCGCTCCGCCAACGGGCAGACCTATGTCGGCTGCAATGTCGAGAATGCCTCGTACCCGGTCAGTGCCTGCGCCGAACGCGGCGCGATTTCGGCCGCCGTCGCCGCCGAAGGCCGCGGTTTCCGGCTGGATGCGATCGCCGTCGTCGCGTTGAATGCACAAGGCGAATGGTTGCCGGTCACGCCCTGCGGCGCCTGCCGGCAGATGCTGGTCGAATTCGGCGCCGAAGCGGAAGTCGGCTTCAACGGCCCCGATGCCGGCTGGCAGACCGTGCGCGCCGGCGACCTGCTGCCTTACCGCTTCATTCTGCCGGACACCGGCCCGCGCTGATCAGTCGGCCAGCGGCAGCCAGTCCGGGTCGTCGAAATACCTCGGATAGTCGTTCAGCGCCGCGCGCATCATCGCGACCGGTGCCGCCTCTTGCGGATCGTCCCGCAGCGCCTTGGCGCCCGCGAGCAAGGGTCCGATGATGCCGTGCAAGGCGGCGTCAGCCTTCGGATCGAGATTGCAGTTCGCAATCAGGTATTGCACTTGCGCGTCGACCTCGGCCGCCAAGGTCACGACCTGCTTCTTGTCGAGATGGCCCATCTCGTGATGCGCGAGGCTTTCCACGGCAGTCCGGATCTTGCCCATGCCGGTCTGGAGCGGTGCGTCGACCACCCAGCGTTTTTCCGGGGCCGGCGCCTGTTCGGCCGCAGCATGCGCCTCGTGGCCGTGCGCATGGGCCTCGTTTCCATCCTGTGCGAACGCGAACGGCGCCGTCGTCATCAGGGCCAGGCCAAGCAAGGAACGCATCAGTCGCATGGTCGTGCTCTCGTCGGATTCGATGCGCGCAGGGTGGCGACGACGCCGGCACAAGACAAGACCGCGCGACTGACCTGGATCAAGGACGCGACAACGGGGCAGCGCGCAGCATGCGCGTCTTCGTCATCTGTGGACACGCGATGCAACTGGTCTGCCCCGCCGGCAACCTGCCGGCACTGAAAGCCGCCATCGAACACGGTGCCGATGCGGTCTATGTCGGATTCCGCGACCAGACCAATGCGCGCGCCTTCCCAGGGCTGAACTTCAGCGAAGCCGAATTGCGCGATGGCATCAGTCACGCCCATGCACGCGGCCGCAAGGTCTACATCGCGCTCAACACCTATCCGGACAGCGCCCGGGTCGCGCACTGGTTCGCCGCTGTGGACCACGCTGCCGCGCTCGGTGCCGACGCGATCATCGCCGCCGACATGGCGGTGCTGGACTACGCCGCGCGCACCCATCCGCAACTGCCGCGGCATCTGTCCGTACAGGGATCGGCGACCACGGCAGCGGCGCTCACGTACATGCACGAACGCTTCGGCATCAGTCGCGCGGTGCTGCCGCGAGTGTTGTCGATCCAGCAGGTCGAACGCGTCTGCGCCACCTCGCCGGTGCCGCTCGAAGTATTCGCGTTCGGCAGCCTCTGCATCATGGTCGAAGGGCGCTGCCAACTGTCTTCCTATGTCACCGGCGCCTCGCCCAATCGGCATGGCGTGTGTTCCCCCGCGCGTTTCGTGCGTTGGGACGAGGCGCCGGATGGCACCCGCACCGTACGATTGAATGGCGTGTTGATCGACCGTTTCCAGGAACACGAACCCGCCGGTTATCCGACCGTGTGCAAGGGTCGCTTCGACGTCGGTGGCGAGATCTTCCACGCGCTGGAGGAACCGACCAGCTTGAACACCATCGAACTGATCCCGCGCCTGGCCCAGGCCGGCGTGACGGCGTTGAAGATCGAAGGCCGGCAACGCGGCGTCGCCTATGTCGGCGCGGTCGCGCGCACCTGGCGCCAGGCCATCGATCGCTTTCGCGCCAAACCCGGGGAATGGCGCGTCGATTCGAGCTGGCAATCCACGCTGTCGGCGCACGCCGAAGGTCATCAGACCACGCTCGGGCCTTACCATCGCGGCTGGCACTGACATGCAACTGAGTCTCGGACCGCTGCAGTATTTCTGGCCGCGCGAACACACCCTCG
>JAKJFE010000230.1 GCA_022705045.1 Pseudomonadota bacterium
GCGCGGCTGCAGGAAGCGGAATCCGCCAAGACCCGACTCGACGAACTGATCCCGAAAGCCGAGGCCGCCTTCGCCGCCGGCAACTACGTCGGTTCGCCGGACAGCGCCTACGAGCTGTATCAGCAGGTCATCGGCGTCGACGCCGCGAACGCGATCGCGCCGAACGGCATCGCCAAGATCCTCGACGTGCTCGGTACCCGCGCCGATGCCGAACTGAAGGCCGGCGACCTGAGTGCGGCCGCGCTCACCATCCAGTCGATCACCCAGATCAGTCCAAACTTCGCGCAGCTCTCGGATCTCAAGGCGCGCCTGTCGGAAGGGCAGGGTGATGCGCTCGATGCCTTGAGCCAGGACCTGGAACGTGCCGCACGCCTGTTTGCGGACGGCGCGCTGGCACCGCCGAGCGAGCCGAATGCGCTGTCGATCTATCAGAGCGTGCTGGTGCGTGATCCGGTCAATGTGCCGGCCAAACAGGGGCTGACGCGCATCGGCAACGCACTGCTGGCGCAGGCACGCACGAAGATTGCCGACAAGGATCTCGAGGCCGCCGACAAGCTGGTGCGTCGCGCCGAAGCGCTCGGGCCTGCCGCAGCCGAGTTGCGCACGACCAAACTGGAATTACGCGAGGCGAAGGAGCGTCGCGACATCGCCAACAATCCGCGCCCGGTCGGTCCGGCCGAACAGCAACGCATGGCCGAACTGTTGTCGCGGGCTCGTGACTATGCGCGCAACGGCGATCTGTTCGGCGAGCCCGGCCAGAACGCGATCGACGCCTACAACAACGTGCTGCGCATCGATCCGAACAATGCCGAAGCCCGTGCCGGCCTGGCGGCGCTGCCGGCGCGCGCCAAGGAATTGTTCGAGCAGGCGATGGGCGGCAACCGCCTGAATGCTGCCTACGAATACTTCGATGCCTTGCGCGAGCTGTCTTCGAACGACGCCGACATCGGCACGATGCGCGACCGGCTGGTGCGTGCCTACGTCGACAAGGCCAAGGCGATGAACGCGGCCGGCAAGGCCGACGAAGCCAAACGCGCTGCAGCCAAGGCGCGCGAACTGGCACCGAACTCGCCGGTTACGGCGGAACTCGCGAACCTGCTCTGAGGCGGACCGCGTGCCCGTGCTCCGCGCCGCGAATCGGGACGATGCGAAGGCGCTGGCGCACCTCGCCGAATCCACCTTCCGCGACACCTTCGCGGCCTCGAACAGTACCGCGAACATGGATGCGCACTGCCTTGCCAGCTACGGCGAGGCGCTGCAGGCGCGCGAGATCGCCGACACGTCGATGCGGACCTTCGTCGCCGAACACGACGGCGATCTGGCCGCCTACGCACAGCTCCGCTTCGGGCCCGCGCCCGCGTGTGTCCGTGCCGATCATCCCGGCGAGATCCTGCGCCTGTACGTGCATCGCGACTGGCACGGCCGCGGCCTCGCGCAACGCCTGATGGACACCTGCCTCGCCGCCTTGCGCGACCACGGCGCCGATGTCGTCTGGCTCGGCGTCTGGGAACACAACCCGCGCGCCATCGCGTTCTATCGCAAATTCGATTTCACCGAAGTCGGCGACCACGTCTTCCCGGTCGGCGATGACCCTCAGCGGGATATCGTGATGATGCGAATCCTTCGCTCCAGCGAGCCAAACGATCAAGTTCTGAAACGTGAAGTCGGAGCCCACCATGCCTGAAGTCTCGTCGAGTCGATGGATGCTCGTGGCAGGCGTTGTGCCGCCAACGCTTGTCGCATTGCTGGCTGCGATCGTGGTTCCAGAATTGGCAACCATGTATGAGTCCTTTGGCGCAGAGTTGCCCATTGAGACCAGATTGTTGCTCGGCACCTATCGCTGGTACGGCCTTCTTGGCTTGGTCGTACTGGGCTTGGGTTTGTTTTGGCCCAGGGCTTCCGATCGTGGTGTTCTCGCATTGGTTGTCGGTGTAGGCGGGAGCTTGCTGCTTGTTATCTTTAGTGCTTGGTCGCTCTATCGCCCGATCTTCATGCTGGCGGCTACAGGCGAGTCGGGCGGTTGATTCTTGGGTTTGAGCCATGAAACGCATCCGCATCCAGCAACCCGGTGGCTACGACGTGTTGCGCATCGAGCAAGGTCCCGATCCGCAGCCAGGGCCGGGGCAGGTGCGGGTCGCGGTTGAAGCATGCGGCGTCAACTATGCGGATGGCATCATTCGCATGGGCCTGTATGCGTCGGCGAAGCAGTTGCATGGGTATCCGATCACGCCCGGATTCGAAGTGGCCGGGCGCATCGATGCGATCGGCGCGGGCGTGACGGCGTGGCAGGTCGGGCGGCGGGTCATCGGGCTTTGCCTGTTCAACGGCTACAGCAGCAGCCTCTGCCTCGATGCCGAGCAGGTGTTCGCCCTGCCCGAACATCTGTCGATGGCCGAAGGCGCGAGCTTGCCCACGGTGTTCCTCACCGCCTGGTTCATGGTGCATCAGCAATTGCATCCGCGTGCCGGCGAACGCTGGCTGGTGCATTCGGCGGCAGGTGGCGTCGGCTCGGCCCTGGTGCAGATCGGACGACTGGCCGGTGCGCAGGTCGTCGGCGTAGTCGGAAGCACACACAAGATCGAACACTGCACGCGCATGGGCGCCGAACGCGTCATCGACAAGTCGCGCGAGGATCTTTGGACGCAGGCGCAACGCGCGGCGCCCGGGGGTTATCACGCCATCTTCGATGCCAACGGCGTCGCGACGTTGCGCCAGAGCTACGCGCACCTCGCACCGACCGGTCGCCTTGTCATCTACGGCTTCCATTCGATGCTGCCGCACGACGGTCGCCTGAACTGGCTGCGGCTGGCATGGGACTGGCTGCGTACGCCGCGCTTCAACCCGCTCGACATGACGCAAAGCAATCGCAGCGTGCTCGCCGCGAATCTCAGTTTCCTGCAGTCCGAAGCGCCGCGCCTGCGCGAAGGCATGCGGTGGCTGATGCAGCGCTTCGAGTCGCGCGAATTGCAGCCACTGCCGGTCGAGACCTTTCCGCTTGAACGCGCCGCCGATGCACAGCGCCGCATCGAGTCCGGTCAAAGCATCGGCAAGATCGCGCTGCTGCCCTAGTCGGCGGCCGACACACGTCGGCTCACGCGGCGCCCGGTTCCGTTTCGAGCAGATACAAGGCCATGGCGTGGTCGCCGCCACCGATGAAGTCGTTCGGATTGATCGTGAAGCCGGAGCGGATCAGTGCCTCGCCGACGCACCATTCGCGCTGCGCTTCGGTGAAACGGCGTTTGTGCCGCGAGATTGAGAGCAGGTCGTCGCGGCTTGGTGCCAGCGGGTTGGCCGGGACAGCCTCGACGATCGGCTCGACGACCGCGA
>JAKJFE010000077.1 GCA_022705045.1 Pseudomonadota bacterium
GACCCAGCGCCTCAAGCAGATCGTCAGCAGTCATGCGTCCGATCCGCAGCGCTGCCAGATCATCATGAACCAGTATTCGCGCTCGACCGAGCCGGATCCGTTCGAGCGTGTCGTGATCAAGGTGCGTCTGCGCTGCGACCTCGAACCGTTCGCCGGCATCCTCTACGACCTGGAGAGTGCGAGTCCGATGCTGTTCGTCGAGGAACTCGCGATCTTCCGCCAGCAGGGTTATCTCGTGCCCGGACAGAACAAGCTGAGCAACTACCTCGACATCCGCTTCGACCTGTTCGGCTTCATTCGCAAGCCCGGTCCGGCGCGGACGACCGAGGAGCGCAAGCCATGACGCCGGCACGACGAATCAGCATCGGTCTGCTGGCGCTCGCCGGCAGTTTCGGCGGGCTCGATCTGGCCCAGCGCTTCGGCTTGGGTGCGGGTTATGCGCTTCCGGAATCCTCGCGCGGTGACCCCGCGGCGCCGTTGGCGCTGAACCGCGAGGCGTTCAAGCTCCCCGGGTGGGGTGAATACGCCATCGTGCTCGATCGGCCGATCTTCAATGAAGACCGCCAACCGACACCGGTGACCGACACGGCTGCCAGCGACAAACCGGAGGAAGCCACGGCCAAGCCGCTGAACGCGACACTGACCAGCATCATCCTGACGCCCGAAGTGAAACTGGCCATCGTCAAGAACAACGACACCGGCGAGTCGGAAGTGATTCGTATCGGCCGGCCGCTGGCTGGTGAACAAAATGGCTGGAAACTGGTCGAAGTCAGTCCCCGCGGCGCCACCTTTGAAGGTCAGGGGCTCGGAAGGCAGGCGCTGGAGTTGGCAGTGAACGAGACCGGCAGTGGCGTGCAGGTGGTGCCGCCCGCCAGCGCCGATGGCGGCAAGCCGCCGCTGCCGGCACAGCCGAGTGGCCAACCTCAGGTGGCCGCCAATCCGGCGCAGCCGGAGGCGGATCCGGCCAGTCAGGCGCATGCCGAAGAAATCCGTCGACGCATTGAAGAGCGTCGGCGCCAGTTGCGCGAGGAAGCCGAGCGCATGCGCTCGGAACAAACGAATTGATGGAGTAACGACGTGCCGAAACTCGTAATCCGAAACCTGACCGTGGCTGGCCTGGCGCTGGTCTGGTCGATCGCGGCCCGGGCCGATGGCATGCCCCAGGAGCCGGCGCCCGCGCCTGCAGAAACGGCGCAGCCGGCCGTAGGCCAGGCGAGCCAGTCCAGTGAGGGTGGGCAGACCGGCACGACGGCCGTCCCCGCTGAAACGCTCCCGGTGCCCGCGCCTGCAGCGGCTGCCGAGGCGACTGTTGAAACGGCGATTCCGCCCGCACCGGCCGGCGCCGAAATGGGCGAGGTGGCGCCTGCGTCCGTTTCCGGGGGCGCTGCCTCTGTGCAGGCGCCTGTGCCTGAAATGCGTGAAATTACTCCGCCCGAGAGCGGTGTGATCGCAACCGTCGACACTGACGAAGAAGGTTCGGAGACCGAGTCCCGACGGGCCGTCGAGCGGGGCACCGGCGTCTTCTTGAACGAATCGGCCGCCAGTCGCCGACCGGCCGATCCGCCGGCGGGCGGGGACGTCGTGTTCAACTTCGAGGGAGAGTCGCTGCAGGCCGTGATCAAGGCCATTCTGGGCGATCTTTTGGGCCAGAACTACGTCATCGCGCCGGGTATCCAGGGGCAGGTCACATTCGCGACCGCGAAGCCGATCAGCATGGATCAGGCGATGGGCGTGCTGGAAATGCTGCTCGCCTGGAACAATGCCACGCTGGTTTACAAGGATGGGCGCTACACCGTGCTGCCGGTGTCGCAGGCGATTCCGGGCAACCTGATTCCCCGCACCGGCTCGCCGACCGATGCGCGCGGCTACGAAATCCGCGCAGTCCCGCTGAAATACATTTCGGCCACGGCGATGCAGGAAATGCTGCAGCCCTATGCGCGCCAGGGCGCCATCATCAAGGCCGACAACACCCGGGCGATGATCCTGATTGCAGGCACGCGCGCCGACCTTGAAGCCTATCTGCAGACCGTCGAAATTTTCGACGTTGATTGGCTCGCCGGCATGTCGGTCGGCGTGTTTCCGCTCGAACGCGTCGAAGCGAGCACGGTCGTTCCCGAGATCGAGAAGATCTTCGGGGAAGGAGGCCCGACACCGCTCGCCGGTCTGTTCCGCTTCCTGCCGATCGAGCGCATCAATGCCGTGCTCGTGATCACGCCGCAACCGGACTACCTCGACGACGCCGAAGCCTGGCTGCGCAAACTTGATCGTGGCGGCAGCGAATCCGGAAGCCAGTTGTACGTCTATTACGTCAAGAACGTGAAGGCCGTGGACCTTGCGGAAAAACTCACCGAGATCTTCACGGGTCAGGCGAGTTCGCGTCCCGCGTCGAGCGGGCCGACCGGTGTCGGTGGCGTTGTCCCGGGTATCGAGTCTGTTGAAATCAAGTCGACCGACAGCAAGAACGCTCCTGCCAAATCGCCCGCCGCGCCGCGTGCTGCCTCGGATGGCATCTCGATCACGCAAAGCGACGACATCCGCATCACCTCGATCGAGGAAAGCAATGCGTTGATGATTCGCGCCACGCCCGGCGAATACGACGCGATTCTCGGTGCGATCAAGCGTCTCGACATCGTGCCGTTGCAGGTGCATATCGAAGCCAAGATTCTGCAAGTCGACCTCAGCAACGGTCTCGAGTTCGGCGTCGAATGGTTCTTCGAGAATGCCGCGCAGACGCGAAACCCGGCCTACCACAACGCGCGTCGCACGAACCCCGATCGGCAGGTCTGGAACAGTTTCGCGGGAACCGCGAGCGATGCCGGTCTGTCGTGGACCTTCCTCAATGTTGAGGCGGAAGCGCTGATCTCGACACTGCAGAGCGAATCCAGTGTTCAGGTCCTGTCGGCGCCTTCATTGGTCGTGCTGAACAACAAGGATGCGTCGATCAATGTCGGCAAGCAGATTCCGGTCGTCAGCGCCGTGTACAACCCGTATGGCTCGACGGTTCCGAGCACCGATCCAAACAATCCGACGCCGAGTTACAACGGCAATCAGAGCTATGTGCAGTTCCGCGACACGGGCATCAAGCTCAACGTCACGCCGCGCGTCAACCCGGGTGGGCTGGTCTACATGGAAGTCTCCCAGGAAGAAAGCACGCCGGGCGAGAGCGCGGACGCGACCGGAAACGTCTCTGTCGATCGCCGTTCGATCGAGACAGAAATTGCCGTGCAAAGCGGAAAGACGGTGCTGCTCGGCGGTCTGATTCGCGAAACACAGCAGGAAGGCGAGGCGGGTGTCCCGGGGTTGTCGAAGATTCCGCTGATCGGCAAGTTCTTCGGCAAGTCCTCCAATGCGATGCAGCGTCAGGAGTTGCTGGTGCTGATCACTCCGACCGTCATCGACAGCGCCGAATCTGCCCAGTCGTTGACCAATGACTACCGCGAACGTTTCAAGGGTCTGAAACCGCTCTTGAAGAAGAATCCCTGATGCCCGGCAAACACGAAGAGGAAAAAGACATGAACAACATCCAGCGATTCAAGATTGCGACCGCGGCATCTGCATTGATCCTGTTGTCCGCATGTGCCACCGCGCCGGCAACGAAGAATGACGGGGCTGCTGCCCCTGCCACCGCATCTGCAGCGGGTCAGACGGCTGACGCCGTCGTGGTCTCGGAGGACCCGAAAGCGCCACTCGAGCGACGCGTGACCGATCGATGGAAATTGCTGGTCGCCAAGGATGCGGCGCGCGCCTATGGCTACCTGACGCCGGGTTATCGTGCAACGACCACCCCTGCCCAGTATGACGAGTGGATGCGCACGCGTCAGATCAAATGGACTGCCGGCAAATACGTCGATCGTCATTGCGACGACGCGACAACCTGCTCGGTCAGTGTCGATGTCTCCATCGAGACGAAAATGCCCGGAATCCCGGGGGTGCAGGCCTCTGCGGGGGTCATTGAAGAGAGTTGGTTGCAGATCGAAGGGGTCTGGTACCATTTGCCCAAGAATGCTCGTTGAGGTGGCTTGCATTGATCCGAGCCATCCTCTAGCATTACGATTGCTGTTGCGTAGCTCTGTTCCTTGGCGGTCGAAGAAGCCGATCAGGACGAGTCAGCCGCAAGCAAAAGCCCTGTGGTCATATTTAGGAGTGTTGTGATGAAAAAGAACGCCCTGACGAACGCGGTCATCGCGGGCATCGCCGGTGTGGCGGGCATCGCGAGCGTCGCTAACGCCGTGAACCTGAACCCCGATGGCCTTGGCCAGGTTCTGATTTACCCCTACTACACCGTCAACGGTGGCAACCAGACGCTTGTGTCGATCGTCAACACGACGGAATTCGGCAAGGCCGTCAAGGTCCGCTTCGTTGAAGGCCGTAACAGCCGCGAAGTGCTCGACTTCAACCTCTACCTGTCGCCGTACGACGTGTGGACGGGTGCTGTCTATCAGCTGACCGCCACCGGTCCGGCGAACCTCAGCACCGCCGACAACAGCTGCACCGTTCCGGCGATCAAGACGAACACCCTGCTGCCCGTGAACAACGGCATGCGTTACGTCGCTTTCCGTAACCTGCAGTACGTCAACACGACCGCCTTCGGCGGCTCGAACAACAACGACGCCGGCCCGAATTCGCTGGATCGTACCCGCGAAGGTCACCTTGAAGTGATCGAAATGGGCATCGTGCTGAACGCCGCCAACGGTTATGCCGAAGGCAGCCTGGACGCGATCACCCATGATGGTCTCGGTGTGCCGGACAACTGCCCGCAGGTCGTGACGGCCTGGACGAACTCGGGTACGTCGGCTGACTATTGGAGCGAGTCGAACGGCGCCGCTGACGTCGTCGCCCCGACCGTTGCCAATGGTGGTGGCGGCCTGTTCGGCGCAGCCGCAATCGTCGACTTCGCCAACGGTACGCAGCTGACCTACGTGCCGGACGCGATCGATGGCTTCACGGTGAACCGCCTGCACGCTGCTCCGGGTACCACGCAGCCGTCGCTGGCCAGCGCCAACTTCCCGACCGGTTCGGGTGCTGACGCCACGGTCTTCGACAACGGCACGCTGGTCACCACGAGCCACGCTCCGGCCAACGCCATTGACGCCGTCTCGGCCGTCTACATGCACGACGCGATCTTCAATGAATACGCCGTGCTCGCCGACAGCGCCGGTCATCCGATCCTGGCTTCGGAATGGGTTGTGACCTTCCCGACCAAGCGTTTCTACGTCGACAAGCCGGCTCCGGCCATCGTCCCGTTCCAGAACGTCTTTGCTGGTACGGAAGGCGCTGGTACCGCTCCGGTCGACATCCGTCTCTCGATCTATGATCGCGAAGAAAATGACGGCACGTCGGACTGCTTGGACGGTGGCGAAGACGGATGCGTCGACTTCTCGCCGACGCTGCCGGGTCAGATCACCACGCCCCAGCTGTACTGGGAAGCGCAGGTCGTGACCTTCAACCAGCCGAGTCCGTTTGACGCGACGAATGCCATCACGGGTTCGACGCTGGTCCTCGGTTCGAAGCTCGCCGCGAACGTCGCAGTCGACCAGTTCGGCTTCACGGAAGGCTGGATGAAGATGCGCTTCTGGGACGATTCGGCTGCGCCGATGAACCTGCACCTGAGCCGCGCGGCTGCCGATGGCACCCGTTACGCCGGTATGCCGGTCACCGGTTTCTGGGCTGAAAACACCCAGACCACCAGCGTGCTGGCGAACTTCGCCGGTATCTGGCGCCACAAGGCTTCGCGTTGCGTCGTTCCGAGCGGTGCGACCCCGGCGATCGCCTGCCCGACCTCGACCGCTCCGTAATAGAGCGTACGAGTTGTTTCGAAAAACCCCGCCGAAAGGCGGGGTTTTTTTTTGACGTGACTAGGGGTGCGCATCCATTCAATGCGTCATTCATCCCGTTGGTATGGGATCTGCCTGATCAACACTTGCAACTCAGTGTCTACGACGCCATCCTGCTAATGTCCGCTTAACCTTCAACTGGTAAGATCCGCCCCAGATCAGAGAGGTGTCACATGAAGATTCGTGCGAAAGCCCTTGTATTGCTTGCGCTATGCGGTTCCGCTTCTGCAGGCGATCTGGTGCTCAAGTTGGGAACGGCCGGAAATTATCGCTATCACCGCATTCCGGTGACCGGCAGCGTCACGGTCAGCCCTGCTACGGGCGATATCACGGTTGATCCTGTGGCCGATGCCGGTACATCGCTGGATGGCTGGTGCCCCGCTAGCAACAATCCGGGAGGTCCGGTCTTTTCGCAGCAAATTCAAGCCAGCACCGGCAGCTTGCCCTCCTCCGGCGGTTCTGTAACTCTGTCATGGGCCGTGACCGGGCAAATCGATTGCACTGCTTCGTCGAGTGGCGTCAGTGGTTGGAACGGTGGAATTGTCACCACTCCGACTGTGCTCACTCTCCCGGCGAATACGGGCACCTCGGCAGTCAACTATTCATTCGGCGTCACGTGTCGCAACAATAATGGCACCACCAGTGGCGGCACCGTGTCCGTCTCCGTCGCTGGTACCAGCGGTGGCCAGACCAACCCGGAATGCTCGTCGCGCCCGGCCCCGGCTGGCCTGACGCGCCAGACGTCCATGACGAACTACAACCTCAGCGGCACGTTGAACCAGCAGAACAACGAGTTCCCGTTGGGCAGCTCGGTCAATATCACCGGCTATGTGCCTTTGCTGGGTACATCGTTCAACCAGGCCAACCAGGTTGCCCGCCTGTTCCTGTTCCCTGACAACTATGCGGCCATGCAGTTCTCCACAAGTGGCGTTGCGACCGGGGCGACGGGTCATGTGCAATGGGAACAGGTTGCCAGTGGCGTGTTCTCCGCCCAGATCAGCCCTTGCCCGGGTGACTTCGACTGGGTCGTCGATGGCAATTGCAAGGCCAGCGGCATCGCATCCGCGTTGACCTGGAAGATCGGTACCAAGCCGCAGACGAATCCCGGCTTTTATTGTTATCTCGACCCGAACAAGACGTACTACATCAACGTCGTGTCCGCCGACAACGGAACCTGGACCACGAATACCTGTGGCAGCACCTACTGCACGTGGCTCGTGTCGGTTGGAGCGCTCTGATGCGGAAATGGGTTGTCGCAATTGCCGCTGCGCTGTCCTTGAGCGCAGCGGCCCAGGAAACGACGCAGTCGAATTACGCGGTCAAGGACGACTACCTGATCGCAAAACAAGGAAAGTCCGAGGTGTGGGCCATCGACGTGGATGCGCATCTTGCGTCGATGCCCGAAAGCGAACGTGCGGGATTCATCGACAGCCCCAAGCGCATCCAGCAATTGCTGGGTCACCTGCTGTTGCGACGGAACCTTGCCATCGAAGCCAAGGAATTGGGTCTGGACAAGGATCCGGTCGTGCAGCGCGAACTCATGCAGGCCGCCGAAGTGGTCCTGATGCGTCATCGCCTTGACGAAATCCGCGAAAACACTCAAGTGCCGGATGTGGAGCAGCTCGCGAAGGAAAAATTCCTGGCCAATCGCGACGCTTACCAGACCAAGGAAAAGGTGTCCGTCGTCCACATCCTGCTCGACACGAAGAAGCGCAGCGATGCGGAAGCCATTGCCCTGTTGACCCAGTGGAAGACCGATGTCGCATCAGGCAAGTCCACGATGGAAGATTTGGCCAAGGCGAATTCCGACGACCCTGGCGTGGCCAGCAACAACGGCGTGTACGCGGATTACGACGCGAACGCTTTCGTGCCGGAGTTCGCGGACGCCGTACGTGGACTCGCGAATGCGGGTGACCTGTCCGAGCCGGTCAAGACCGAGTTCGGCTATCACCTGATCCAGTTGCGGTCGCGGACGCCCTCCAAGCCCTATGCCTGGGAAGAGATCAAGGATGAACTGGTTGCGGCCGAGCGCGACAACTTCCTCCGCAAGGCGCAAGCGGATCACGTCGAAAAACTGAAGGCGTTGCCGATCGAAGCCAGCGAGGAAAGTGTTGCGCCGCTGCGCGAACGGTATGGCACGGTCCAGGCAGCACCCGCCAAACCGGCCGTCGCTGCTCCCGACGCCAAGTAGGCTCAGGTCGACGGAACGGATGGCGCGCTGCGCTGTCTGTTCCGTGGATGATCAAGGCCAGCAAGGGCGCCCGTGCATGGAGCTTCACCCATGAAGTCGACCCAGCTCGCGATGGCGCTTCTTGGCAGGGAGCTGCGCGAACGTTATTTGAGCACCTTCGCAGGCTTGGCGTGGGTGCTGATCACGCCCGTGATGTTGTTGGCGATCTACGCATTCGTTTTCGTCGAGTTGCTCGGTGCGCGTTTCGGCAACCGTGTGGGCGGCGATGTGATCGCCTTTCTGGCCCTTGGCATGTGGCCTTGGCATGCGTTCGCGGATTCACTGGCGCGGGGTACCTCGGCGCTGACCGGCAATGCTGCCCTGATCGGACAGATCGCGATTCCGCGCGTTTGGCTGGTGCTCGTGCCGACACTCGGGGCCGCACTCATCCACACTGCATCTTTCGTGCTGGTCCTGCTCATCCTGCTGATCATGGGTCGGCTGCAGATGGGTGCCGGCGCATGGGTCGCCATGGTGGCCTACGGTCTGATTGTCGTGAACGCGGCCGCGTTGAGCTTGCTGCTGGCGCCGCTCAACGTGTTCTTCCGCGATGTCGGTACGTTGTTGCCGCAGATCCTGACGTTCTGGATGCTGTTGACGCCCATCTTCTTCGACCGCGCGCTGCTGCGCGCCGACCTGGGTGAATGGTTGGCTCTCAATCCGATGACGGGATTGGTCGAAGCGCTGCGGGCGGGCCTGCTGCATGATCAGGTCGACCTGACCACCTTGTACTCGCCGCTGCTGTTTACCTTGGTGCTGACCCTCTGTTCGGTGATCGCCGCCCGCCGTTTCCTCGCACGCATCGAGGATTTCCTGTGAGCGCTGACGTGCTCCTCGAAGTGGTCGGTGTCGGAAAGCGCTATCCGCGCGTGCATCGACGCATGGACCGCGTGCGTTCGGTGCTGGACGCCATCCTCAATCGGCCGTATCGCGCACACGCCCAGATCCTGCAGGACATCGACTTCACGTTGAAGCGCGGCGAATCACTGGCGTTGATCGGCGAAAATGGCGCTGGCAAGTCGACGCTGTTGCGCATGATTTGCGGCATTGCCGAACCCAGCGCGGGCAGCGTGAGACTGCGCGGCACGGTTGCGCCCCTGCTGGAGCTTGGCGCCGGATTCCATCCGGACTACAGCGGTCGCGACAATATCCGCATGAACGCCCTGCTGCTTGGCATGGCGTCGAGCGAGATCGACGCCAAAGTGCAACAGGTCATCGATTTCGCGGAGCTCGGCGACTACATCGATGAGCCGGTAAAACACTATTCCTCCGGCATGAAGGTACGACTCGGATTCGCGGTGGTCGCGTCGGCGCGGCCGGACCTGTTGATCACGGACGAGGTCCTTGCGGTCGGTGACGAGTCCTTCCAGAAGAAGTGCATCGCCTGGATCGAGGAATACCTGCGCGACGGCGGCACGCTGCTGCTTGTCAGCCACAGCATGTATCACGTGCAGAAGCTCTGCAAACACGCGTTGTGGCTGCACCATGGCCGCGTCGAGGCCTATGGCGACGTCTTCGATGTCAGCCAGCGATATCTCGCCTGGCACGAACGCAAGACCGCACAACGTCGCGCCGAGGAGCGCCTGACGATGGCGACCGGCGATTACGCCGTCTCTGCCGTCGCGATCAACGGCGAGGATCGGGATACCCCGGTGACCTTGCCGATCCACGCGCTTCTGGATGTCGACGTGAGCCTGCACAGCGCTGACGGACGCCCGCCAGTGCTCGCGGTTGGCATCAAGCGCCATGACGGCACGCCGGTCTACGGCGTATCGAGCGAGCTGGATGGCGTGGCGCCGATCCGCGTCAGCGACCAGTCGTACCGCTTCTCGATCCGCTATCCCGAGCTCTCCCTGCTTCCTGGCACGTACACCGTGGCCCTGCATGCGATGGACCCGGAAGCCATTCGGCTGTTCGATACCGTCGAGCGAACCATCGTCGTGACCGGGCGCAGTCGGGAGGTCGGGCTGGTACGACTGCCGCATCAGTGGCATCGCGCGTGACGACCGTCATCGTCCCGGTCTACGACGCCGCCGAGGCGACGGCGGCCTGCCTCGAGGCGCTGAACCGCTCGATTTCCGCCGATGTCGATGTTTTTCTCATCGACGACGCCTCGCCCGATCCCGCGATCGCGCCAATGCTGGCGATGTTCGCGAAATCGCGGCCGCAGACGCGGGTCGCGCACAACATCCGCAATCTCGGCTTCGTCGGGACCGTCAACCGCGCGCTGGCCGAGTCGGCCGGCGATGTGTTGCTGCTGAATTCCGATACCTTGCCGACCCCCGGCTTCCTCGAGCGGATCGAACGCTGCGCGGCCAGTGACGGGCGCATCGCTTCGGTCACGCCGTTCTCGAACAACGCCGAAATCTGCTCGTATCCGGCGTTCTGCAAGCCAAATCCGCTACCGGCCGACATCGATGCGGTTGCCGCGGCATTCGCGGAAGAGGCGAACACGCCGCCGATCGATCTGCCGACCGGCGTCGGCTTCTGCATGTGGCTGCGCCGCGCTGCGATCGATGCCGTCGGCGACCTGGATCACTCGACGTTTGGTCGCGGCTACGGCGAGGAAAACGATTGGTGCCAGCGTGCGGCCGCGCATGGATGGCGGAACGTGTTGTGCCCGTCCGCGTATGTGGCGCATGTCGGTCACGCGTCGTTCGCGCAGACGGGGGAGCGGGCAGGTGGAGAGAATCTGCGCCGCTTGGTGGCGCGATATCCCCGCTACAATGGCGAGGTTGCCGACTTCATCGCGCGCGACCCGCCGGCGGCCATCCGAGCCCGGGTTGCAGCCCGCCTCGGCGCCGGCGCGCCCTGAGCGCGCATCCTCCCTGCAGCCAAGGAATCCGTTGTGCCAGTCATGCCTTTCACCGGTGAACGCTTCACGCCCGAATGCGTGCGCGAGATCTGGTACGAACACGTGCACCGTTACGCGCTGGCGCGCACGATCGCCGCCGGCAAGCGGGTGCTCGACATCGCCTGCGGCGAAGGTTATGGCTCGGCCATCGTTGCGCCGGTCGCGCGCAGCGTCGTCGGCGTCGACGTCAGCGCCGAAGCGATCGGGCATGCACGCAGTCGCTACGGTCTGCTGCCCAACCTGAGCTTCCGCGAAGGCGACGCCACCTGCTTCGACGCCGGAGATGACCGGTTCGATCTTGCCCTGTCATTCGAGACGCTGGAGCACGTGGAGGCACAGGACGCGCTCGTCGGCGGCATCGCGGCGTCTCTGGCCGAAGGCGGATGCGCCCTGATCTCGTCGCCGGACAAGGCCGTCTACAGCGACGCCACCGGCTACCAGAACGAATTCCACGTGCGCGAGTTGTATCGCGATGAACTGATCGCGCTGTTGTCGCGCCACTTCCGCCAAGTGCGCCTGTATGGTCATCGGCTGTTCTTCCATTCGACGATCTGGTCGCTCGAGGCACCGCGCCAGACGGCGATGATGCAGACGATGCAGGCCGACGGTCGTTACGAACTCGATGCCTGTGCACCACCGATGTATTTCATCGCCGCCTGTGCCCAACGCGAGGGCGACTTGCCGAACCTGCCGGGCGTCGCGTTGTTCGCGGATGCGGCCGAATCGGTCTACGACGACTACCGGCAGGAAACCCGTCGCAACATGAACGCGCGCGTCGTGCTCGCCGAGCAGGAGCAGGCGCTGGCTGCCCTGAGATCGGAACTGGCCGAGGCCAGGACGCGCATCCAGACGCTCGAAACCGCTGCGGCGACACGCACGTCGCCGCGCTTTTGGCCTTTCGGCCGCCCCTGACGGAATACCAGTCGTGGAATTCAGCTTTGATCTCGATGTGACGCCCAAGCCCAAGTTCGATCCGAACGCGACCATGTTCGCGACCCTGCCGGGTCAGGTCGCCGATCTCGGCAATGGCGAGTGCATTTTCCGCCCGCGTCACGAAGACCTGCCGCACGTGATGACGCACCAGGTACTGTCCGCGCTGGATCGTTGCCGCGAATTCCGCAGCGCCGACGAACACGTCGAGGCGATTCGCCAGATGATGCCGGGTGCGCCGCTCGATGGCATTCGTCGCGTCTTCAATGGTCTGGTCGAGCGTGGCCTGATCATCGCCGCCGAGGACTTTGCCGCGCGCTACATCGACGCGGCCGCGGCTGCGCCGGCACGCGCCGACACGGGTGGTCTGTACATCCGCGCCTGCGACCGTCCGGCGCAGTTGCAGCGTTTGCTCGAGTCCCTGCATCGCCATGAACAAGGCGGCTTCGCGGCGCAGGCGTTGACCGTGGTCGACGATTCGCGTTCGCCGGAATCCGCCGCGGCGCAAGCGCGCTTGCTGCGCGAACATGGCGAGCGCAGCGGCGCGCCGGTGCGGCACGTCGATGCCGCGGCGTGGCAACGCGTCCAGGACAGTTTGTTGTCGGCGCTGCCGCAACATCGTGCCGCGCTCGACGATCTGATTGGCCGTCATCGTGACGGCGTGCCCCGCACCGGACCAGGACGCGGCTGGAACCTGGCGCTGCTGCTCGGCGCCGGTCGCCGCATCCTGTTCGGCGACGACGATTTCGTGTTGCCGCTGAAGCTGCATCCGGAATTGCAGGACGGCGTCGAGCTGGACGCACGCGAGATGACGACGGTGCGTTTCTACACCGAGACCGAGGCCGCCCTGCGTGCCGGTCACGATGCCGACTTCGACTTGCTGCAGTGGCATCTCGACCTCTGCGGTGCGCCGATTGGGCACGTCTTCGATCACGATTCGCGTCTGGTTCCGACGCGCGAGCAATGGCGCCATATCGCACCGTCGCGGTTGACGCGGCTGGTGCCGGAGGCGCGCGTGGTCGCGACCATGAACGGACATCGCGGTCACAGCGGATCGGTCTCCAGTGACTGGATGTACCTGCTCGATCCGACCAGTTCGCGCGATCTGTACCAGGACCGCAACCGCTACCTGCGCCTGATCGAAGCCGGCAAGGTGTGGATGGGACCGGATCGCGCGACCACGATGATCTCGACGCCGTTCACGCCGTTCGCTCAGGACCTGTCGCGACTGCCCGCTTTCGTGGCGCCGGACGAGCGCGGCGAAGATGGCACCTTCGGCGCCATCTCGCGCATCCTCGATCCCCACGCCTGGGTCCTGCATCTGCCCACCGCGGTGGGCCATCTGCGCGACAGCGAGCATCGCTTCCTCGCGCCGGGAAGCGGCGCGATCGCGCGAAACTTCAACTACTTCCTGGTCGACTTCCTTGCGCGCTGCGAAGACGACCTGTTCGCCGGCACGCCGCAGGCGCGTCTGGCCGCGGCGGCGTCCCGACTCGACGATCTGGCGGCGGCCACCGATCGCGACCTGTTGCGCATGCTCGGCGACTATCTGCAGGCCACTTGCAGCGGGCACATCCAGCGCCTGCAATCCGTCGCCGAAGCAGCGG
Source organism: Pseudomonadota bacterium (assembly GCA_022705045.1). GTDB lineage: Bacteria > Pseudomonadota > Gammaproteobacteria > Xanthomonadales > Ahniellaceae > JADKHK01. The sequence continues at coordinate 13,456 of JAKJFE010000077.1, forward strand.
GGCCGAACGCGCCGGTGTACTGGACGGCCGACCTGCAAGCGGTGATCAAGGCCAATGCCAAGGCGATGCTGTACGACGGTCCGCCGCGACTGGCCGGCTGGCCGGCCGATCTCGACGCGTCTGCTTGCGCCCGACGTTTGCGCGGCGAACTGTCGCGGTTCGCGGCGATGATGCGCGCCTGGCCGGACATCTGGCAGGCGGCGCATTCGCTCGGCGACCGACTCGCCTGAATCCGACGTGGCCGGCGTCGCCGTCGTCATCGTCGCGCACGACAGCGGTCCGCTGCTCGTGCAATGTCTGACGCGGGTGCTCGCGGACGCGGCCTGTCGTGAGGTCTTCGTCGTCGACAATGCCAGCAGCGACGGCTCGATCGAGGCGGTGGCGCAGCTGGCCGACCCGCGCCTGCACATCGAACGCATGGGTCGCAATGCCGGTTTTGCAGTGGCCTGCAATCGCGGTGCGGCGATCAGCGCATCGCCCTGGCTGTTGTTCCTGAATCCCGATGCGTTGGTCGAACCCGACACGCTGACGCGATTGCGCGACCTGGCTGCGCGTGACACCGACATCGGCCTGATCGGCGCCGATGTTCGCGACCCCGACGGACACCCGGAAGCGGCGGCGCGACGCCGTGACCCGACGCTGATGCGGCTGTGGGCGACCCAGTTCGCCCGTGTGTCGAGCAGCACCACGTGGGCCGCGCGCGGGCTGGAGCAGCCGCGGCGCGACGAGGCCTTGTCCGGCGTGGATGCCTGTTCCGGCGCGTTGATGCTGATGCCGCGCAGCGTGTTCCAGCAGATCGGCGGTTTCGACGAGGAATTCTTCCTGCACGCGGAAGACCTCGATTTGTGTCGGCGCGTGCGCGACGCCGGTCGTCGCGTGGTGGTTGCCAACCATGTGCCGGTGATGCACGTGCAGGGCACGTCCAGCCGCAGCCGGCCATTCTTCGTGCTCTGGCACAAGCATCGCAGTCTGTGGCGCTACTTCGCCAAGCACGAAAGGGTGAGGATCTGGACCCCGCGCGGCCTGGTGTTGCTGGCGATGCTGGGCACGCGTCTGGTGCTGCTCGGGCTGATGCGTCTGCTCAGGCCGCGTTGAGCGTGTCGTACATGGCCGCGATGCGTGTCGCGTCCTCGAGAATGAGGCCGCAGGTCGGGTTCGGATGCGCGGGCGCCACCACCACGTTGTGCTTGCGCACGAAACGGTCGGCGTAGATCGACCAGCGTTCGTCGAATTCGCCGGTCGAGGCGTGCAGCAGGTGCAGGTCCTGGGCGACACCGACGGTGTGGCCGCGACGATGGCAGGACAGGCTGAAGTCCATGTCGTACAGGTGGAACGCGTCGAAGCGCGCCTCGTCGAAACGCACATCCGCCCAGACCTTGCGGCGGACCGCGATGAACAATCCGTCCAGCACTTCGGCACGGGCATGGGTCGGACCGAGGCCGCACAGCGTGGCCACGACGCGGCCATCCGGCATCGGATAACTGACCTGCGCCAGGCCCGTTGCTGGACCGCCCCACAACGCGGCCGGACCGACCAGGCGGGTCGCGCCTGCAGGGCC
>JAKJFE010000231.1 GCA_022705045.1 Pseudomonadota bacterium
CCCGCCTGTGCTGGTACGGCTCGCCGAATTCGCAGCAGAAGCACCTCTACATCGGCGGCGTGACCGCGATCTCCTGCGCCGACTTCCGCCTGCTCAACGGCTTCAGCAACGATTACTGGGGCTGGGGCTACGAGGACCACGACCTGCGCCTGCGCATGATCGCGACCGGGCTGAAAGCCGAAGCCCGCGACGGGGCGTATCGTCCGCTGGCACACCCGCACAACGGTTTCTCGGGCGATGGCCGCGAGACCGAGGCCGGTCGGCGCAATCGCGAGCGCATCGAAGCCCTGCACCGCAATGGATTCGAGGGCTGGCACGACGACGGCCTGAACAGTCTGGTCTTCCGCCATGTCGACAGCACCCCGCTGGAAATCGACGGCCGCCGCTGGGAACAGGCGACCCGCCACCGGGTCCGGTTCGACTGATCCCGCGCGGCTTTCGCCGACGGCAGGGATTGCTACACTCGGCCCGACCATGGCCCGGATGCCTCTACCGCACGCGCAGAAAGCTGCGCCGCCCGTCGATCCCGACGGCGAGGGCGACGGGCAGCTTGCGCGATTTGCCCTGAGCCTGCTCACCTGCGAACGCCTGGACGCGATCCCTCAGATTTGCGGCCCCGGTTTCTGCGAACCCTTCGGCATCCGCGGCCTGCGCCTGCTCTGGCGCATCGGCGGCGGCACCGGCAGCGACATCCATCGCGGCAGCGCACCGGCACTGCCGTATACGCCCTACCTGCGTGACCTGATCGACCACTGCCCGGGCGAAGCCGGCGTCACCGTGCCGCTGGATGCGCAGAAATCGGAGCCCGGCATCGCCGTGTCGCTGGGCGGGCCGCATCTGTTCACCCGCGCGGAACTGCTGCTGTACGGCGACCCGGCGCGTCTGTCGATCGAAATCGAGACCGACGCCTTCCGGCGTCATTTCCTGCCGCTGACGCGGCGTGTCGCAGAACTCATTGATCGCGAGCGTCTGCGCAGTTCGCTGCACCGGCTCGAATCGGCCGAACGTCTGCAGCGCGCCTTGTACGCCATCGCCGATCTCGCCTCCGCCGACCTGGAAATGCCCGAGATGCTGGCCGGCATCCACGAGATCGTCGGCGACCTGATGTACGCCGAGAATTTCATGATCGTGCGTTACGACAAGGCGCGCGGCCGCGTGCGCTTCATCTACTTCGTCGACTCGCACGACAACGACAACCCCGATCCGGACACCGAGTTCGGCCTTGACGACCTGCAGAACAGCCTGACCATGGCGATGTTGCGCCATGGCCGGCCGGTGATGGGCCCGTCGCAGGCGCTGCGCGAGGAACTCGGCGTGGCACGCGACGAGAGTTTCGGCCCGGACAGCGTCGACTGGCTCGGCGTGCCGATGCTGTCCGGCGGCGAGGTGCGTGGCGGCATCGTCGTGCAGACCTACGACGACAGCCTGCGCTACAGCGAGGAAGATCGCGCCCTGCTCAGTTATGTCGCGCAACACATCCTGACCGCCCTGGTGCGCAAGCAGGCGCATGAAGAATTGGAAGACCGCGTCGAGGCGCGCACCCGCGAGCTGCGCGAACAGATCATCGAACGCGAGCGCGGCGAACGCCTGCAGGCGGCCTACCGGGCCATCGCCGAAGCGGCGACCGGTGCCGAGACCATGGATGCCTTCTATCGCGAAGCGCATCGCATCGTCGGCGAACTGCTGAACGCGAAGAACTTCTTCGTCGCCCTACTCGGTGGCGACGACACCTTCTGGTTCCCCTACGCCGTCGACGAACGCGATCCGCTGGCACGCTTCGAACCGCGCAAACGCGGCAAAACCCTGACCGACTACGTGATGCGCAGTGCGCATTCGCTGCTGGCCCGGCGCGAACAGATCCGGCACATGAACGAGACCGGCGACGTGGTCTCGGTCGGCACGCCGGCCGCGTGCTGGCTTGGCGTGCCCCTGCGTGGCGAGTCCGGCCTGCTCGGCGTGATGGTCGTTCAGAGCTACCAGGAGGACGTGCTCTACAGTCCGCGCGACGAGGAGATCCTGAGCTTCGTCTCGAACCACGTGGCGCTCGCGCTGGAACGCAAGCACGCGCAGGATTCGCTGCGGCGTGCCTATGCCGACCTCGAGCGTCGCGTCGACGAGCGCACGCGCGAACTCGCCGACACCAATCGCGAACTGCGCGACCAGATCAAGGTGCGCCAGCAGATCGAGCTGCGGCTGAAACACGAAGCCCTGCATGACGCGCTCACTGGCCTGCCGAACCGCGCCTTGCTGCTCGATCGCCTCGGCCATGCGCTGGCGCGGTTCCGGCGCGACCCGACGCGCCATTTCGCGGTGCTGTTCATCGACCTCGACCGTTTCAAGATCATCAACGACAGCGTCGGTCACCTGGTCGGCGACGAATTGCTGAAGGAAGTCAGTGCGCGCATCAGCGGCACGCTGCGCGCCGACGACACCGTTGCCCGCCTCGGTGGCGACGAGTTCGCGATCCTGCTCGCCGATGTCGACAGCCCGGACAACGTGACGGCCGCAGCCCGACGCCTGATCGGCGTGTTGCAGGAACCGGTGCGCGTCGCCGGCAAGGAACTCTTCACCTCGGCCAGCATCGGCATCGCGCTGGCCGACCCGCGTTACACCCGCGCCGAGGAACTGCTGCGCGACGCCGACGTGGCGATGTATCGCGCCAAGGCCGCGGGGCGGCATCGTGTCGAGCTGTTCGACGAGAAGCTGCACCAGGAAGCGTTGCGCGTGCTCGACCTCGAAGGCGATTTGCGCCGCGCGCTCGCGCGCAACGAGTTCGAGCCGCATTACCACGCCATCGTCGACCTGATCGACGAGAACGTCGTCGGATACGAAGCGCTGCTGCGCTGGCGCCATCCGGAACGCGGCCTGATCCTGCCCGGCGATTTCCTCGAAGTGGCCGACGACACGGCTTGTTCGGAGCAGATCGACTGGCAGATGTTCGACCAGGTCTGTTCGCAGATCCAGTCGCTGGCCGTCGGCGAGCAATACGTCGCGATCAATGTCTCGCCGCGGCATTTCCGCTCGTCGGACTTCCTGCGCCGCATCCTTGATCGCACCATCGCCTACGGCGTGCCGCCGCACCGCCTGCGCATCGAGATCACCGAAGGCGCCCTGCTCGAGAATCCGCTCGATATCCGCGAGGCGCTGACGCAGCTGCGCCAGCAGGGCATCCTTGCCTCGCTCGACGATTTCGGCACCGGTTATTCATCGCTGTCCTACCTGCACCAGTTCCCGATCCACGCACTGAAGATCGACCGCAGTTTTGTCGCCGACCTGCGTCCCGGCCTGCCGCGCGGCAAC
>JAKJFE010000078.1 GCA_022705045.1 Pseudomonadota bacterium
ACCCACGCTGCCGGTCATGCGGCTGATGTCGACGCCGAGCAGGCGCGCTGCGGCGTCCCAGCGCTGTTCGATCGGCGTGTCGAACAGGAGCTCATGGTCCTGCGGTTCGGCGGTCAGCCAGGCGTTGTCGCGCACTTCCTGTTCGAGCTGCCCGGCGCCCCAGCCGGCGTAACCGAGCAGCACCAGATAACGGTTGGGACCACGCCCTTCGGCGATGGCATGCAGCACATCCTTCGACGTGGTGACGACGAGGTCGTCGCCGAGCTTCGCACTCGAATCCCAGGCATCGCCGGGTTCGTGCAGCACGAAGCCGCGTTCCATCTGCACCGGCCCGCCGATCAGGACCTTGCGTGCGGCCACGTCCGGCGGTACCTGCGCGACGCCGACCTGGCGCATCACCTCGCCGAGCCGCAGGTCGGACGGACGATTGATGGTCAGGCCCATCGCGCCTTCCTCGCTGTGCTGGCAGATGAGCGTGACGCCGCGCGCGAAGTTCGGATCGTCGAGCGCCGGCATGGCGATCAGCAGTTGGCGGGAAAGGTACCGGGGTGGCGACATGCGGCGATTGTAGCGAAGGCCGGTGTGGCAGCGGCTGGACCGTTCACTTGCCGGTGACGCTGCCGTCGAGGAACTGCCAGGTGCGGGTGATGTGCAGCACGTCGACCACTTCCTTGCTCGGCGGCAGGGGCGAGAACGGCGCGCCGAGTTCGACGATGCGGATGGCGGCCTGGTCGAGCATGTCGACGCCGGAGGACTGGATCAGGTCGATGCGCTCGACACTGCCGTCGCGTTTCACCGCCACGGTGAGCACCAGCGCGCCATGCAGGCTGCGCCGACGGGCTTCGTCCGGGTAATTCAGGTTGCCGATGCGTTCGATCTTGGCGACCCAGGAGCGCATGTAGGCGGCGTAGGCATATTCCTTGGTGCTGGCCGAGATGAACTTGCGTTTCGGGCGCTTGGCGTAGGCTTCGGTCTGGCGCTCGAGTTCGGCCGCCAGCTTGGCCATCTCCAGGCTGTGTTCCATCAGTTCGCGGCCGCTGACCTGCGGTACTTCCGGTGTTTCCGGGCGCGCTTCGTCGACACGTTGCACCTGATACTCGTCGGATGCGCCACGCAGCACCGGTTGCGGCGTCGCCTTCTGCGGCTTGGGTGCGCTGGCGCGTTGCGGCATGGGCGCGAGACCGTCGGTCGCTTTCGGGATCGGGCTCGTCACCGGCTGGCGCGGGCGTTTCGATTCATCCGATTCGCCGCCGCCCTGCTGCGAGGCGTTGGCGAGGAAGTCGGCCTTGTCCGGCTGGGTCGCGGCGGCCGATTGCACGAGGATCACGTCCAGGCTCGGCAGGTAGGCGGCCGGGTCCTCGTAGTCGAAGGTGACGCCAAGGATGACGATGGCGTGCAGGATCGCCGAGAACAGCAGGGTGACACGCAGGCGTTCCTCGGGGCCGATGCGGTGCTGGCTCACGCGAGCTTGCTCTCGATGGCGTCGAACAGCAGCGCGCCGATATCGGTGCCGGCCTGGGCGTCGATGTCGACGATGCCGGTCGGGCTCGTGACGTTGATTTCGGTCAGCCAGTCGCCGATCACGTCGAGCCCGACGAACAGCAGGCCGCGCCGCTTCAGTTCGGGACCGACCTGGGCGCAGATCCAGCGATCGCGTTCGGAGAGCGGTTGTGCGACGCCACGCCCGCCGCGGGCGAGGTTGCCGCGGAAGTCGTCGCCGCCCGGAATGCGCGCCAGGCAGAACGGCACCGGCTCGCCGTCGATCATCAGGATGCGTTTGTCGCCGGCGCTGATCTCGGGGATGAAGCGCTGCGCCAGCGCGAACTGACGGCCGTTGTCGGTCAAGGTTTCGAGGATGACGTTGAGGTTCGGGTCGCCGCGATGGCTGCGGAAGATCGAGCGCCCGGCCATGCCGTCGATCGGTTTCAGCACGACCTGGTCGTGTTCGGCCACGAATTCGCGCAGGCTGGCGGCGTCGCGCGCGACCAGTGTCGGCGGGCAACATTGCGGGAACTCGAGTGCGAACAGCTTTTCATTGCAGTCGCGCAGGGCTTGCGGATGGTTGACCAGCAGCGGCTTCGGCCCGCGCACCATGCCGGCCCAGAGCTGGTCGTGCAGGAAGGCGGTATCGACCGGCGGATCTTTGCGCAGCATCAGCACGTCGAGTGCTTCCAGTTCAAGGACACGGGACTCGCCGGCCGTGAACCACGGCGCGTTGCCCGGATGTACCTGCAACGACTGAAAACGCGCCGAGACCCGTCCTGGCGCCAGGATCAGGTCGGATTGGCCACAAACGAGGATCTCGTGGCCGCGCCGTGCGGCGGCACGCAGCATCGCGACGGTGGAGTCCTTGGCCGGGCGGATCCGTTCGGGCGGGTCCATCAGCACGCCGATCTTGCGCATGGGCGGGATACTTCGCTTGGGGAGTGAGGGCGCGCCGCGCGGTTTTCCAAGCAGGCGCGCAACTGTGTCAGTTTCGCGCATGATACCCTTTTTCAACAAGCCATTAGAGTCTTTACTTGACAGGTTTCTCTACGTTGGCTAAACAGCTTTCAATCAGGTTCGGGGCCGTCGTGGCGCGCTTTTCAGGCGACTCGGCGTGCGGCGAACAGGCATCAGGTTGGACCCAAAGACTCCCGGGGGTCGCATGGACGAGCAAGGCAAAGAAGGTTCCCTCGCCGGTTTGAAGGTGATGGTCATCGACGATTCGAAGACCATTCGCCGCACAGCCGAGACGTTGCTGAAGAAGGAAGGTTGCGATGTCGTCACCGCGACCGACGGCTTCGAGGCGTTGTCGAAAATTTCCGACCAGCAGCCGCAGATCATCTTCGTCGACATCATGATGCCGCGCCTGGATGGTTATCAGACTTGCGCGCTGATCAAGAACAACCAGATGTTCAAGAACGTGCCGGTGATCATGCTGTCCTCGAAGGACGGCCTGTTCGATAAGGCGCGCGGTCGCATCGTCGGGTCCGAGCAATACCTGACCAAGCCCTTCACCCGCGAAGAATTGCTGGGTGCGATTCGCCGTCACGTCGACCTGAAAGGCTGACGCTGGTTGCAGGGGGATGTGATGAATCCGGAATGCAGTAGTAGGACGTGAGGCACGAATGAGCGAATCCGCAGCACCGATGGGCCCATTCGACATGCTGCTCGACTTCGAGCGGCGCAGTCTCGCCCATGTCGCCGGCCTCCCGGAACAGATCGATGCGCCGGGCCTCTGGCGCGGCATTGCCTTCCGTGTCGCCGGCAAGCTCATGGTCAGCAGCATCGCCGAGGTCAACGAAATCCTGACCTATCCGACGCTGACCTTCGTGCCCGGCACCCGTCCCTGGTTGCTCGGCGTGGCGAATGTGCGCGGCAATCTGGTGCCGGTCGTCGACCTGCGCGGATTCGTCGAAGGCGAGAAGAACACCCACAACGAGCGCTCCCGCGTGCTGGTCGTCAAGCAGCAGGGCGGAAACGTCGGCCTGCTGGTCGACGAAGTGCTCGGGCAACGCAGTTTCGTGGACGAGAATGAAGTGGTCGGCGCGATCGAGGACGACGAGCGTTATCGACGCTACGTTCCGAAGCAGTTCGATCTCGGGGGCGTCCGGTATCTGAATTTCAGCGTGCATGCGCTGGTTCGGAATCGGGAATTTGTACAGGCAGCGGCGTAAGAGGAACTACCAATGAGTGCAACGTCAGCCAACACCGGATCCCGTTTCAGCGGGTCCGCATTCTGGGGCCTGATGGCCTTCCTCAGCCTGCTCGCACTGCTCGCGAATGTGGGTTGGCGCTTCTACAAGGACGGCCAGGAGCGCGCCGCGATCGGGTTCACCACCGACCTTCAGGTGTTGTCGCAGCAGATCTCGAAGTTCGCGACGGAAGCGGCGGCCGGTAACCTCGAGGCCTTCGAGGAACTGAAAACGACCCGTACCAGCATCGAGAGCCGCGTCAACGGCCTGATGAAGGGCGACGCCAAGGCCGGCATTCCCGGCTACCAGGCCGAGTCGGACGCGGTACGCATCCCGCTGAACAAGCTCAACGAAGACTGGCAGCCGATCAACAACGCCGCGAACACGATTCTTTCGCGCCAGGAACTCGTGCTCGACATCACTGAAACGGCCCAGGAATTCTCCGCCGCGATTCCGCAGCTGACCAGCAAGGTCGACGAGTTGTTCTCGGTGCTGCGCGATTCCGGCGCTTCCGGCATCCAGATCTACCAGGCGAGCCGCCAGATGTTGCTGGCCGACCGCATGTTGCGCCGCGTGTCCGACATTCTGCGCGGCGGCGACGAGGCGATCTCCGCGGCCGACCAGTTCGCACGTGACGCCCAGGTCTACGGTCGTGTGCTCGATGCGTGGCTGCAGGGCGATGCCGGTATCGGCATCCCGGCGCTGACCAACCCGGCCGCGCGCAGCATCGCCACCGACGTGTCCACGCTGTACGGCGGCATCCGCGAGAACGTCGACAAGATCCAGAGCGCGTCGACCGACCTGTTCGAAGTGACGGAAGCGGCCGACAACATCTTCCTCGCATCCGGGCAATTGCTCGATTCCAGCAAGAACATGGCGACCGGTCTCGGCAAGTTGCCGGCGCAGCGCGTCTTCGGCAACGACTACGTCTCGCTCGGTCTCGGTGGTCTGACGCTGGTGTTCGCGCTGTTCGCGGGTCTTTCCCAGTACGGCGCACAGCGTCGCCAGCTGCAGAGTACCGCCGACCTGAACCAGCGTAACCAGGAAGCGATTCTGCGCTTGCTGGACGAAATGGGATCGCTCGCAGAAGGCGACCTGACGGTGAAGGCGACGGTGACCGAGGACATCACCGGAGCGATCGCGGACTCGGTCAACTTCGCGGTGGAAGCGCTGCGATCACTGGTGACGACGATTAACGAGACCGCGGTGCAAGTGGCCGCCGCGGCCCAGGAAACGCAGGCGACCGCGATGCACCTCGCGGAAGCTGCGGAGCACCAGGCACAACAGATCACCTCGGCGTCGGCGGCGATCAACGAAATCGCGGTCTCGATCGACGAAGTGTCGAAGAACTCCGCCGAATCGGCCGACGTGGCGCAACGCTCCGTGCAAATCGCCGGCAAGGGCGCCGCGATCGTGCGCCAGACGATTCAGGGCATGGACAACATTCGCGACCAGATCCAGGAAACCTCCAAGCGAATCAAGCGACTGGGTGAGTCGACCCAGGAAATTGGATCGATCGTCGAACTGATTAACGACATTGCCGAACAGACCAACATTCTCGCGCTGAACGCCGCCATTCAGGCGGCCTCCGCCGGTGAGGCCGGTCGCGGATTCGCGGTCGTTGCGGACGAAGTGCAACGACTCGCGGAACGCTCCGGTGGCGCGACCAAGCGAATTGAAACGCTGGTGCAAACCATTCAGGCCGATACCAACGAAGCGGTGTCGTCGATGGAACAGACGACCTCGGAAGTGGTGGCCGGTGCCCGCCTCGCGGAAGACGCGGGTTTGGCGCTGGGCGAGATCGAAAAGGTGTCGAACGACCTTGCGGACCTCATTCAGAACATTTCGGAAGCGGCGCGCCAGCAGTCGGCCGCAGCCACCAACATCTCGGCGACGATGAACGTGATTCAGGAAATCACGACACAGACTTCGGCGGGTGCCTCGCAAACGGCTGAGTCGATTGGAAACCTGGCGCAACTCGCGGCCGACCTGCGTCGATCGGTCGCGGACTTCAAGCTGCCGGGCTGACGGACGCACCCGATGGTGACGACGGCCCCCGTACGCAACCCTTTTTCGCCCATGCCGAGCATGGGCGACGAGGAGTTCGTGCGCTGGGTCGACCTCCTGCAGCGCCGGACGGGTGTGGTTGTTCCGCCGGATCGCAAGACCTTTCTCGTCACCGGCCTGCGCATGCGCATGCGCGAAACCGGGTACGCCAGTTTCGACACCTACTTCGACCAGGTGTTGAACGGCGCCCGCGGGGCCATCGAGTGGGCGACCCTGGTCGATCGCTTGACCGTGCACGAAACCCGCTTCTTCCGGCACATGCCCTCGCTTGAGCTGATCGCCGAAGAATGGTTGCCGCAGCATGTGGCGCAGCATCCCGGTGCCGCGGTGCATGCGTGGAGCGTCGGTTGCGCGACCGGAGAGGAAGCGTATTCGCTGGCGATGATGCTCGATCACAAGCTGCGTTCGCTCGATGCGAGCAAGGTGTATTTCGGTGTCACGGCGACCGACATCAGCAATCCGGCGTTGGCGGTGGGCCGTTCCGGTCTGTATCCGCGTGAACGACTTGCCGAATTGCCGGAGCCGCAGCGTTCGGCCTATACCGCGCCGGAAGGCAAGGATTCGTTCCAGATCGTCGAATCCCTGCGCAAGCGTGTTGGCTTCGCCGCATTCAACCTGCTCGACGTGGCGCGTGCGCCGCTGAAGAAACTCGATCTGATTTACTGCCAAAACGTGCTGATCTACTTCGCCCGCGAGCGCCGCAAGGCACTGCTCGATGCGCTCGCCGATCTGCTCAAGCCCGGTGGCCTCCTGGTTCTAGGACCTGGTGAGGTGCTCGGATTTGCCAATCCCCAGCTGACACGGGTCGGTGGGCGCCAGACATTGGCGTATCGCCGGAACGGGTGAGGTTGCGTATGCGTCTGCAACAAGAAATCGATTTCACCACTCTGAACTGGGTCAAGCAGGAGCTCGACGAGACGCTCAAGCAGGCGCGACAGGCGCTTGAGGCGTATGTCGAGGATCCGGCCGATTCCAGCCTGATGCGCTTCTGCGCGACCTACCTGCATCAGGTGCAAGGCACCCTGCGCATGGTCGAGTTGTACGGCGCGGCCATGGTGGTCGAAGAAATGGAACGGGTCGCGCAAGGCCTGCTCGACGACGCCATCCGCAACAAGAACGATGCCTACGAAGTGCTGATGCGCGGCATCGTGCAGTTGCCCGATTATCTGGAACGCCTGCAGGGTGGCCACAAGGACATCCCGATCGTCCTGCTGCCGCTGCTCAACGACTTGCGTGCATGCCGTGGCGAGAAGCTGCTGAGCGAAGGCGTGCTGTTCTCGCCGGATTTGTCGGCACCGCTGCCGGCCAGCGCGGCCGGTCCGGACAAGCCGCTGCCGGAAGCCGAAATGAAGCCGGTCGCGGCGCGGTTGCGGACGAATTACCAGATGGCGTTGGTGAAGTGGCTGCGCGACCAGAGTTCCAACGTCGCCGCCGCGGGCCTGATGAATGCCCTCGATGGTCTGCGCAGCGTGGCGTTCCACGATGAAGGCCGGCGCCTGTGGTGGGTTGCTGGTGGCTTGCTGGATGGCGTGCGCAATGGACTGGTCGATGCGAATCAGGCGGTCAAGCTGCTGTTCGGGCGCGTCGATCGCGAGATCAAGCGGCTCGCCGACGGCGGCGAAACGGCGCTGAAGGCCGAACCGCCGCGCGATCTGGTCAAGAACCTGCTGTATTACGCCGCGCACGCACGCGGCAACGACGGGCGTATCGGCGAACTCAAGCGGGTCTACAAGCTCGAAGCGCTGTTGCCGAGCGATCGCGAGATTGAACACGCGCGCGGCACGCTGGGCGGCCGCAACAAGGCGCTGCTCGATACCGTCTCGACGGCGATCAAGGAAGACTTGATGCGCGTGAAGGACGCGCTCGATCTCTATCTGCGTACCGCCAACGCCAATCCGGCCGATCTGGGCGCGCAGAGCGAAGTGCTGGACCGCGCGGCCGACACGCTCGGCATGCTGGGGCTTGGCGTGCCTCGTCGCGTGATCCTCGAGCAGCGTGACAGCCTCAACGCCATCGTTGCCGGCAGCAAGCCGGCCGAAGAGGGCGCCCTGCTCGACATCGCGGGTGCGTTGCTGTTCGTGGACGCGTCGCTGGACGACAACATCGATCGCCTGGGTTCCGGCACCGACGAAGAAGCGCCCAAGATGGATGGCGCGACCACGATGGAATTGCCGCAGGTCGAAGTGCGCAAGATCCTCGACGCGCTGATGAAAGAGGTCCAGGCCAATTTGGCCCAGGTGAAGCAGGACATCGTCGCCTTCATCGAATCCGGATGGCAGCACGACAAGGCCGAATCGATTCCGCGCCTGTTCGACGAAATCGGCGGCGCGATGCGCATGGTCCAGTTGGGCGAAGCCAGCGATCTGCTCGCGGCGATGGCCAAGTTCATTGATGTCGAGGTATTGCGGCGCAAGCGCGTGCCGACCGCGGAACAGATGGATCGTCTGGCCGACGCCGTTGCCAGCATCGAGTACTACCTCGAAGCCACACATGCCCAGCGCGCCGGTCGCGAGAAGATTCTCGACGTGACGCGCGAAAGCCTCGAAGCCCTGGGGTATTGGCCGATTCCGGCCGACGAACCCGAGCCGGTGGCCGAGGCGACCATCGAGATGGCTGCCCCGGTCACGGTGCAGTCGCCGGTTATCCCTGATGACGTGCGTATTTCACCGGTCAGCTTGCCGGACGCCGCCGAAATCGATCGTTTCGTCGCCAACATCGACGCCGGCAGGTCGGGCATGGCGTTCTCGGAGACCGTGCAGACCACGGCGCCGGTCGTGCCCGAAATGCGTTCGGTGGTCGAGATCGCGCCGGGTCGTGGGGTTGAGGACCTGATCGTCGGCGAAGCGCCGAAGCAGCCGGAGTCGCCACCGGCGCAGGATGTCGGCGGACTCAGGTTTGCCGATGCGGCCGTGGGTGCCGCGGCCCTGCAGCCGGCATCGATCAGCGGCAGCGATGCCGCAGCCGACGAAGTCGAATACGAATACGACTGGGTCGAGGAAGAGCACGAGGTCGTCGAGGAAGCGCCGGTGGCTGACGGCGGGGCCTTCCAGGCGGTGCCATCCGACGACATCGACGAGGAAATCCGCGAAGTCTTCCTCGAGGAAGTGCAGGAGGAGGTCGAGAACCTCAATCGCAATCTGCCGGACTGGAAGAACAACACGGCGGACTTCGAGAAGCTCAAGCCGGTTCGACGCTCCTTCCACACCATGAAGGGCAGCGGTCGCCTCGTCGGCGCTATGGCGCTCGGGGAATTCAGTTGGAAGGTCGAGAACACGCTGAATCGTGTGCTGGACAAGACCATCGCCATCTCGCCCGCGGTCATCGATTTGCTGGAGAAGGCTGTAGCCGCATTGCCGGCTTTGCTGGCCGCGTTGCGCGGTGAACAACTGCGGGGCGTGGACGTTCCGCAGATCATGGAAGTCGCCGACAAGCTGGCCGCAGGCGAGGAAGCTTGGGTGCGTCCGGCCGAACCGATCAAGCGCATCGAGAAGGTGCGCGTGCAGGTGAAACGCGTCAAGCCAAAGCCGGTCGTGGTTGCTACTGCGCCATCACCAATCGTCGAAGCGCCGGTCGAATTGACCGAATCGTTCGACATCCATGCCGATACGACGCCTGTTGCCGATCACACCGATTCTGCTGCGGCTGTCGCTTTCGGCTCCTCGGGCGTCGACCCGATGATGCTCGAGATCCTCCGCAGCGAAGTCGCCACGCACCTCCAGGCGATCCGCGGGTATCTCGCCGAGTGTCGCGCGAGCGGCGTTGGACAACCGGTCTCCGAAGCGCTGCTGCGTGCCGTCCACACGATGCATGGCGCCATCGCGATGGTCGATCTCCCGGCCGTGGGTCCGCTGTTGGCGCCGCTGGAGGGGTATTTCAAGCGTTTGCGTGGCGCCGGAGAGGCGCCAAGCCTGGCCGGCGTCGATGCTGTCGACGAGACGGCATCGATCATCGAGCAGGTCGTGGCTGGTGCCGACCAATTCGGTTACATCGCGCCCGACACCACTGCATTGGCCGAACAGTTGACCCGGTTCCGCAATGGCTTGCCCGAGCCCGACAACGTGCTCGGCGTATTCAATGTCAGTGTCGAAGACGAAGAGTCCGCGGTCGAAGCATCCGACGACGCGGTGGTCTTGGATGAACCCGTGGCCGTTTCGGTACCTGACACGCTCGCCGACGTCGGGACCGAAGACAGTGAAACCATTGAGCTGATCAATACGACCGGCACCGATGCGTGGGACTGGGATGCTGCGGCGACCGAGACGTCGCTGCCCGAGGTCACGCTGGACGAGTCGATGTTCGCGGCCGAGACCGAACAGGATGCATTGGCTGGGCTCCCGGCCGAGTCTGCGGCCGAAGTCGCTGCCGAAGTGCCGGCAGACGCAGACAGCCTGATGGGCGTCGAGGAAATCACGCTCGAAGTGCCTGCGCCGCTGGCCGACGAAGTCCCGGTTCTCGAGGTCGAGGCCACCGATCTGGCCTATCGCGATGATTTGCCGGAACCCGCTGCGGTGGCGGCGATGGCCGCCCCCGAGCCGGCACCGGCCGAAGCACCGGAAACCGATTTTGCGGCACTGGAAGACTGGTCGATCGAACAGGCGTTCGTCGACGAGGCCGCTGAACCGGCGATCATCGAATTGCAGGACGAATCCGAACCGATGGCTGATGCCGCGATCGCGGTTCCCGAAGCGGATTCCGCGTCGCCCAGCGACGTGCCTGCCGGGTCGTCGACCAGCAGTGCGCCGGTATTTGTCGCGGCCGCACAGGAAGTCGTCTACGCACCCGTTGCGGATGACATCAACCCGGACGGTTCACTGGACCTGCCGGACATGGACGAAGATCTGCTGGAAATCTTCGTGCAGGAAGGCGGCGACATTCTCGATGCCGCCGACACGATGATGGCGCGTCTGCGCGAACAACCGCATGAGCGCGAAATCGTCAGCGGACTGCAACGCGAGTTGCACACGCTGAAGGGTGGCGCGCGCATGGCCGGACTGGCGCCGATTGGTGACCTCAGTCACGCCATGGAAGCCTTGCTGGAGCAGGTGTCGGAAGGTGAGCGCGGCATGGACCGTGTTTCGCTGGAGTCGCTGGAACGCGGCTTCGATCGACTGCATCAGCTGGTGCAGCGTGTGTCCAGGCGCCAGGCGATCGGCATGCCGATCAATGCCATCGCGCGCTTCGACGCACTGGTGTCGGGCGAAGCGATTCCGACCATCGGAGACGCGTCGACCGAGTCGGCTTCGGTGCCAATGGCGGACACCGCCGAGCCGTCGCAGGCGGCGGCAGCTGTGGCGACGTTCGAAGCGCCGTCAGCGGTTTCTGCACCGTCCGCAGCGCCGGCCCGTCCTGCCCGCGAACTGGTCGAGGAAGCCGAAGAGGCCGGCCGCGTCGCGCAGGAAATGATCCGTGTCCGCTCCGATCTGCTCGACAACCTCGTCAATTACGCTGGCGAAGTGTCGATCTACCGCTCGCGTCTCGAGCAGCAGATGGGCACTTACCGCTTCAATCTGCAGGAACTCGATCAGACGGTGCTCCGTCTGCGCGAGCAGCTGCGCAAGCTCGAAATCGAAACCGAAGCGCAGATCATCGCGCGCTACCAGCGCGAACACGAGACGGCAGACGCCGAATTCGATCCGCTCGAACTCGATCGTTTCTCGACCTTGCAGCAGCTCTCGCGTGCACTCGCCGAATCGGTGTCCGACTTGGCGGCGTTGCAGAGCGCACTCGACGACCTCACCCGTCAGGCGGAAACGCTGCTGTTGCAGCAGTCGCGTGTCAGCTCGGACCTGCAGGAAGGTCTGATGCGCACGCGCATGGTGCCGTTCGACTCGGTCGTGCCGCGCCTGCGTCGCCTGATGCGCCAGACCGCCGGCGAACTCGGCAAACGCGCACAGCTGCGTGTCGAAGGTGCGCAGGGCGAAATGGACCGCAACGTGCTTGACCGCATGACGGCACCGCTTGAACACATGCTGCGCAATTCTCTGGCGCACGGCATCGAAACCCCCGCGGATCGAGCCGGCAGCGGCAAGAACGAAGAGGGCACGGTCAACATCGGCATCTCGCGCGAGGCGACGGAAGTCGTCATTCGTGTGACCGACGACGGCCGCGGCATGGACCGCGACGCGATCCGCCGCAAGGCGATCGAACGTGGCCTGATGAAGCCCGATGCACAGTTGTCCGATCGTGACCTGTTCGGCTTTGTCCTCGAGACCGGCTTCTCGACGGCGGAAACGGTGAGCAAGATCGCCGGTCGCGGCGTCGGCATGGACGTGGTCCATTCCGAAATCAAGCAGCTTGGCGGTTCACTGTCGATCGATTCGACGCGCGGCAAGGGCACGCAGTTCACGGTGCGCCTGCCGTTCACGCTGGCAGTGACGCAGGCCATTCTGGTGCGCCTCGGCGAACATCTGTTTGCGGTGCCGATGTCCTCGGTGCAGGGCGTGGTGCGCATTCGTCGCGAAGACCTCGACGCGCGCATGCATCAGCCGAATCCGAGCTACGGCTACGGTGGCGACGACTACACGATCTATGAAATGCACGATCTGCTGGGCACCGTGTCGCACCGTGCCACCGATGACGCCCAGGTGCCGCTGCTGATGATCCGCTCCGGTGACCAGCGTGCCGCAGTGCGCGTCGATGCCGTGCTCGGCAGCCGCGAAGTCGTGGTCAAGTCGGTAGGCCCGCAGATCAGCTCGGTGCCGGGCATCTTTGGCGCGACCATCATGGGTGATGGTTCCGTGGTGATGATCCTCGACATGGCGCCGCTGGTGCGCAAGGTGGCCGCACTGCGCCAGACCGTCATCGACGAGCAGGGCCAGGAAGTGCCGTATGTCCCGACCCCGACACCGGTGGTCGTGGAGCGCCGCCAGCCGCTGGTCATGGTGGTCGACGATTCGATCACGATGCGCAAGGTCACCAGTCGCGTGCTCGAACGCAACGACATGGAAGTCGCCACGGCGAAGGACGGCCTCGATGCGGTCGAGAAGATTCAGGACCGCATCCCGGACCTGGTGCTGCTCGATATCGAAATGCCGCGCATGGACGGTTACGAATTCGCGACCTACATGCGTAACGATCCGCGCCTCAAGGCGGTGCCGATCATCATGATCACGTCGCGTACCGGCGAGAAGCATCGCCAGCGCGCGATGGAAATCGGCGTCGACCGCTACCTCGGCAAGCCGTATCAAGAGGCCGACCTGCTGCGCAACGTCGACGAGATCCTGAGGTTGACCCGTGCCGTCCATTGATACCCGAGTCGAAGTCGCGGTCGGTCTGGTCCACCCGGCCGGCGATCTGCACACGCACCTGAGCGACGCCTTGCGCGATCTCGGTGCGAGCATCGTCTACGAGGCCGAGACCGCGAAGTTCGATCGCGCCGCGCTGGATCGCTCCGGCGCGCAGGTGGTCATCGTCAATCTCGATCCGGACAGCGACGAACAGACCGAAGCGATTGATGATCTGCTGGTCGACGACAGCCTCAAGGTCGTGTTCAACGACGGCGAAGTCACCAGCAAGCTGTCGGGCTACGATCTGGCGCGCTGGGCACGGCATCTCGCCGCGAAGATCGTCGGCGACGTCGAACTTCTGCCACCGCGCCCGGCCGGCGCGGAAGCGGTGCCGGTACGCAGCATGCCGCAGCACGCATTGACGACATCGGACAAGCCGAAGTCGATGGATGCGCCGGCTGTCACCGACCAGTCGATGCGCGACGCCACCGATGCCATCGCCGACGCACTGGCGTCGTTCGACATGCATGCGACCAAGCTGGAGGCGAAGAATGCATCGGCGCCGGATGCCGGTGACTTGAACGCGCTGCTCGGCGACTTCGGACTGTCCGCCGCGCCGGTGGCGACCCCCGCTGCGGCCGACGACAATCCGTTTGCCGAACTCGGCCTCGCGCTGGATTTCGACGCCCCTGGAACTCCTGAGCCGGCGGCGTCCGTGTCGACGCCGGTGTCCTCGGGGAGCGCCGTCGCCGACGAATTGCTTGCGTTCGCCGATCTCGATTTCGATGCACCTGCGCCGAAGCAGGATGCCCCGTTGGGGCTTGACGATCTGCTGGCGCAGCAGCCGCGCGCCGATCAGGCCAAGCCGGTACCAGCACCGAAGGCCGCCACCCCCGTCGCGCCGCCGGCTGGCGTATCCGAACCTCGCAACAGCTTGCTCGATGGTCTGACTTTGTCCCTCGAGTCGATCGACGACGCACCGGTCGCACCCGAGGTGACAAGTGCAGCGCCTGCGGCGGCTCCGGCAGCCATCGATTTTCCGTTCGATCTCGACGGACTGATGCTGGAACCGTTGGACGATGGTGCTGCCCCGCCGGCAGCGGCACCCGCCGCCAAGCCCGCAACCCCGGCGCCTGCCGCTGCAGCTGTCGATCCGTTCGCTGACCTCGGCTTTTCGCTGGAACCTCTGGAGGCGGATGCGCCGCCGCCAGCGGCCGCGACGCCGCCGAAGCCGGTCGCTCCTCCGGTATCACCGCCGGCGCCGGTCGCTGCGGCCGAGGAAGCGTCACCGTTCGACGGCTTGGACTTTTCGTTCGACGACATTCCTTCCGGCGGGATTGCGAGCGACGCTACGGCGGACGACACCGCTGCCGCCAAGGACGACTTCAGTTTTTCGCTGGATGACACCGTCGAGCTGAGTTTTGAAGCGCCGGTGGCCGATGCTGCATCGTCGAGTCAGGAAGAAGACGACTTCATGCGCGAGTTCGCGGCCATGACCGCAGGCGGGAATGCGGCGGCGGCTGCGACCCCCGCGGCATCGGGCGGCGCGCTTGCGCGCGTCTGGGTGCTGGGCGCGTCGATCGGTGGTCCGGATGCCGTGCGCGAATTCCTGGCTGCCATTCCGCCCGGCATTGGCGCGACCTTCGTGCTCGCCCAACACATGGGTGCCGATTTCGTCGATCTGATGGTTGCCCAGTTGCAGAAGGCGACCCGCATGCCGGTGTCGATCGCGACCTCGGGCATGCACGTCGGTCATGGTCAGGTGCTGGTCGTGCCGATTGCCGAGCGCATGCTGCTTGAACCTTCGGGCGATGTCCGTGTCGTCGCGCTGGATGATGTGTCGCCCTACAGTCCGTCGATCGACCGGGTGCTGATCGATATCGGAGATCGTTTTGGTGGCGCCTCCGGCGCGATCATCTTCAGCGGCATGGCGCATGACGCCATCGA
>JAKJFE010000079.1 GCA_022705045.1 Pseudomonadota bacterium
GCTGCTTGAGGCCGAGCGACACGCGGTTGCGCTCGCGATCGAACTTGAGCACGCGCACTTCCAGTTCCTGGCCGACTTCGACCACTTCCGACGGGTGACGCACGCGCTTCCACGCCATGTCGGTGATGTGCAGCAGGCCATCGATGCCGCCGAGGTCGACGAACGCACCGTAATCGGTGAGGTTCTTGACGACGCCCTTGACGACCGCGTTCTCCTGCAGGCGCTCCATCAGCTGTTCGCGCTCGGCGCTGAACTCGCTCTCGACCACGGCGCGGCGCGAGACCACGACGTTGTTGCGCTTGCGATCGAGCTTGATGATCTTGAATTCCAGTTCCTTGCCTTCGAGGTAGCTGGTGTCGCGCACCGGGCGCACATCGACCAACGAACCGGGCAGGAAGGCGCGGACGTCGCGGATGTCGACGGTGAAGCCGCCCTTGACCTTGCCGCTGATGCGGCCGTTGACGGTCGCGTTGGCTTCCAGCGCCTTCTCGAGTTCGTCCCACACCATCGAACGCTTGGCCTTCTCGCGCGACAGCACGGTTTCGCCAAAGCCGTTTTCGAGCGAATCGAGGGCGACCTTGACTTCATCGCCAATGGCCACGTCGATTTCGCCCAGTTCGTTCCTGAACTGCTCGATCGGCACAATGCCTTCGGACTTGAGGCCAGCGTGGATGACGACCACGTCGGTGCGCACGTCGACGACGACGCCGGTCACGATGCTGCCCGGCTTCAGACGCGACAGCGCGTTCTGGCTCATTTCAAACAGTTCGGCAAAACTTTCAGTCATGTTGGGTTCCAGTGGTTGAACACCGTCGGACCGCTGCGCGGCCTGCGACGGGCTTGGGTTGATGGCGTTGCCGCCGTTGCGAATACCCCGGCCGAAGCCGGGACCACGCCTGTGCCGAGTCGGCGGCGGGTCGATGTCAGTACGGGTTCTTGGGAACCAGGGCCAGCACGCGATCCACCACCTCGTCGATGCCGATGCCGGTGGTGTCGATCAGGATCGCATCGGATGCGGGCTTGAGCGGTGCCACCGGACGCTCTGCGTCGCGGGCGTCCCGCGCGAGGATCTCGCGCAAAAGGGCCGAGAGTGTAACTTCGAAGCCCTTTTGCTTCAACTGCTTATATCGCCTCTCGGCGCGTTCCTCGGCGCTCGCGGTCAGGAACACCTTGACCACGGCTTCCGGAAAGATGACGGTGCCCATGTCGCGGCCGTCGGCCACCAGTCCCGGGGCCTGATGGAACGAGCGCTGCTTGTCGACCAGGGCGGCACGCACCTCAGGCACCGCCGCGATCGCCGAGGCCGTGGCGCCGGCCAGTTCGGTCCGCAATTCGCCGCTGGATTCGACGCCGTTGACGAACACGAGCGGATCATCGCCTTTGCGATCAACGAATTGCACCGAGGTTTCGGCGGCACAGCGGGCCAGCGCGTCGCCGTCGTTCAGGTCGATGTCGGCCCAGCTGGCCGCCAGACCGACCGCCCGGTACAGCGCGCCGCTGTCGAGGAAGTGCCAGCCGAGCTTCTCCGCCACCGCGCGCGAAATCGTGCCCTTGCCCGAGCCACTCGGCCCGTCGATGGTGACGACCGGAATCCCTGCCTTGTCCATGTCCACACTCCGAAAGCGCCGATTGTAGGACGCCGACCGCTGTCAGACACGCGGAACATGCGTCGTGCCGTGCTCAGTCCAGGGTGTAGTCGCGTCGACGCGCATGGCGCAGGCGCCAGCGGTAGGCCAGCGACGGACCGACCCACAAGGCGATGTTGTGACCGCGTTTGTCGACGTACCAACTCGTGCAGCCGCCCGCCCAGGCGGTGCCCGGGAATGCGGCATCGATCTCGCGCATGAAGGCGGTTTCCGCGCTGGAGGTGGCTCTGATGCGATGTTTGCCGGCGTCGCGGGCGTCGGACATCAGCTGCGCGATGTGCCGCGCCTGCGACTCGATCATGTACAGCACCGAGTTGTGCCCGAGCGCGGTGTTCGGGCCGAGCAGGAAGAACAGGTTCGGGAAGCCCGGCACGGCGATGCCGTTCGCGGTCACGGGACGATCGCGCCAATAGTCGGACAGGTTCGTGCCGTCCTCGCCTTGCACTTGCACGTTCGACAACACGTCCATCGGCCGGAAGCCGGTGGCGTAGACGAGCACGTCGAGTTCGACCAGTCGCCCGTCACTCAGACGCACGCCCTCGGGTTCGATCGCGGCGATGGCCGAGGTTTCCAGATCGACGTGCGACTGCATCAGCGCCGGATAGAAGTCGTTCGACAGCGCGATGCGCTTGCAGCCGATCGGATAGTTTGGGGTCAGTGAAGCGCGACGCGCCGCATCCGGCACCTGCGTGCGCAACTGGCGCCGCGCCAGCCAGCGCGCCCAGAACGCGGTGCGTGGTTTGAGCAAGGCCAGCGACAGCGCTTCCAATTGCAGGTACACCGCGCCGCGAACGGCCAGTCGCAGGGGCGGAATCCAGGCGAACAGACGCTGTAGCCAACGCGGCAAGGGCAGATCCGGCCGCGGCAACACCCAGACCGGCGTGCGCTGGAACACGTGCAGACGACCCGCGACCTTGGCGAGTTCCGGGATCACCTGGATCGCGCTGGTGCCGGTGCCGATGACGCCGACACGCTTGCCGGCGACATCGATGCCGTGCTCCCAACGCGCGGTGTGGCAGGACGCGCCGGCAAACGTCTCGCGGCCAGGAATGTCCGGCCAGTTCGGCACATGCAGCCCGCCCATCGCGGCAACGACGTGACGCGCTTCGATGCACTCGCCCGCCGCGTTCGTCGCGATCCAGCGTTGCCTGTCGGGCTGCCATGCCAGTGAAGCCAGTGTCCAGCCGAAGCGGATCTTGCCGCGATCGATCAACGGCTGGCTGATCGCCTCGACATGGGCACGAATCTCGGCCTGGCGCGGGAACAGCCGCGACCAGTTCGGGTTCGGTGCAAACGACAACGAATACAAGTGCGAAGGCACGTCGCATGCCGCGCCCGGATAGGTGTTGTCGCGCCAAGTGCCGCCGACCGAACCGGCCTTCTCGACGATGCAGTAGTCGCGGATGCCGATGCGGTCGAGTTCGTGCGCCATCGCGAGGCCGCCGAAGCCGGCACCCACGATGAGCACCTCGACTTGTTCGATCATCCCAGCCACGTGAACTTGGCGACGAAGACCGCGGCGATGACCCAGACCGCCAGCGGCACATCCCGCAGGCGACCGGACAGCAATTTGATCAGCGCATAACTCACGAAGCCGAATGCGATGCCGTGGGCGATCGAGAAGGTGAACGGCATCGCCAGCGCGCACAGGACCGCCGGTGCGGTTTCGGTGAGGTCACGCCAGTCGATCTCGGCCAGACCACGGGTCATCAGGATGGCAACGTAGATCAGGGCCGGCGCCGTCGCGTACGCGGGCACGCTGCCGGCCAGCGGTGCCAGGAACAAGGCCAGCAGGAACAAAGCCGCGACCACCACTGCGGTCAACCCGGTGCGACCGCCGACTGCCGTACCGGCCGCGCTTTCGATGTAGGCCGTGGTCGACGAGGTGCCGAGCACACTGCCGGCGACGATGGCGGTCGAATCGGCCAGCAGGGCGCGTTTCAGTCGCGGCAACTTGCCCTCGGCATCGAGCAGGCCGGCGCGATGGCAGACCCCGATCAGGGTGCCGGTGGCATCGAACAGTTCGACCAGGAAGAAGGTCATCACCACGCTGAGAAGACCGACATCGACGGCGCCGGCCAGATCGAGTTGCAGGAAGGTCGGTGCCAGCGAGGGCGGCATCGCGAACACACCGGCGAAGGCGCTGTGACCCGTTGCAATCGACGCGACGGTGACGGCAAGAATGCCGATCAGGATGCCGCCAGTGATCTTGCGCGCTTCCAGCGCGACGATCAGGACCAGCCCCGCGACGGCGAACAGCGGTGCCGCCGCGTGCAAATCACCCAAGCGCAGATAGGTGGCCGGATCGGCAACGACGATGCCGGCGTTCTTCATTCCGATCAGCGCCAGGAACAGGCCGATGCCGGCCGAAATCGCCAGCTTCAGCGAGCGCGGAATCGCGTTGACGATCCATTCGCGCAGCTTGAACAGGCTGACCAGCACGAACAACACGCCGGAAATGAACACGGCACCGAGCGCGGTCTGCCACGTGTACCCCAGTGTGCCGCAGACCACGAAGGCGAAATACGCGTTGATGCCCATGCCCGGCGCCATCGCGATCGGATAGTTCGCGTACAGGCCCATGACCAGCGAACCGATGGCGGCGGCCAGACAGGTCGCGACGAACACCGCGTCACGCGGCATGCCCGTCGCCGACAGGATGTCCGGATTCACGAACAGGATGTAGGCCATGGTCAGGAAGGTCGTGACACCGGCCAGCACTTCGGTGCGGACCTTGGTGCCGTGGGCCTTCAGTTGAAACAGCGACTCGAACATCTCGAACTCCGGGCGGTTCAGATCAGGGTTGGTCGGGAAGATGCCGCGCTCGCCATGCGACGAGTTCGGCTTCAGTGACGAAATCGCGGCTGACGTCGCGACCAAGCGCAGCTTCGGTATCGGCGTAGGCGCTTTCCAGCGTGGCATGATCGGCACCCGTCGCGGCCAGCGCACGCAATTCTGCCCAGGTAGCCGGTGCGAGATCGCGGACATCGCCGCCCCCGGCGAGGATGTCCCGCTTCAAGCTGCGCGATTGGGTCAGGGCAACGGCCGCCTGACCTTGATCGAGCGCGATCAGCGCGGCCAACGCGCGATGCGCCCTCGCCTCGCCTGCGTCGGCAGGAATGGGTTCTTCGGCCAGTGCGATCGCAGCCTCGTCAGCGGCACCCATTCGCCACAGGCATTTCGCGACGTTGAGTGCGGATTGCGCGCGGTCCGGGTCGGCCTCGGGCAACACTGCGCGACGACGCACCTGGACATCACGGTGCATGGCCAATGCGGCGCCGTAGTCGCCTGCGGCATACGCGACGTTCGCCCAGTTGTTCAGTGCCAGCAGCGCATGCGGATGGTCGGCACCGCGCGTTTCGACCAAGATGCCGTGGGCGAGCCGGTACATCGCGATGGCTTCGTCGAGCGATCCGGCACGCCGCAAACTCACACCGAGATTCAGGGCGGCGATGCCAGTGCGCGGGTGATGGTCGCCGAACACCGCGCGGGTCCTGGTGAATATCTGTCGCTCCAGCGACAGCTCGTGCGCATCGTTCCCGGCATTGCCTGCCAGCGTGGACAGTTCCTGCAAGGCGTTGAGCCTTCCCGGATGGCCGTCCGGGAACTGCCGTTCGCGCACCGCCTGCGCTTGCGCACATTGGCGTTCGGCAATGTCGTTGCGCTCGCGCACGACCGCAATCCGGCAGCGCGTGAGCCATTGCGCTGCCAGCAGATCGCCGCTTTCGGGCGGCCAGTCCTTTGCGCCAGCCACGTCGTCGATCGACCGACCGAAACTGTCGCGCCAGGAGGCTTCCGCTTGCTGCTGCGCCGCTTCAGCTTCGGGCAGGAGATTGCGCTCGAACCTCATGCGCGCCAGCAGGGTCAGGGCTTCGGTGCGCAAGGCGCGGCCTTCCACCACGCCATCGTGCAGATCGGGATCGGCCAGCATCGCGGTGACGATGGCGATGCCTTCGTCGGGCTTTCGGAAATTGGCCAGCGCATCAGCCTGCGTCAGCCGCAACGCCCAAACCAGACCCGGCTGCTGCGACGACCATCGTTCTGCCCCGGACAACCCCGCCTCAGCGGTTGCGATCGCTTTGTCGAATTGACCGAGGGAAAGCAGCACGCGCGAGGAGGTCAGCAGCAATTCCGCACGAGTTTCGGGGGCGAGTGTTGGATCGCGCTGCAATGCCTGGGCACCGCGCTCGGCCATCGCGACAGCATCGGGGATCTCGCCGCGATGGCGCATTGGATTGGCCTGCTCGAAGAGATCGGCCAGGAACCGCGTGGTCCGCACGGCCTTGTCGCGCTCGTGCGCGACCGAGTCGCGCTGCCAGCGCCAGTTCAGCGCGACAATGGCGAGCGTCACCATCGCCGTCAGCGCAATCGCGATGGCTGTGCGATGTCGGCGCCCAAACTTTCGCGCGCGATACCAACCGTCGCCCTGTCGTGCCTGCACCGGCAATCCATCGAGCAGGCGACGCAGATCGTCGGCGAATGCGCCGATGCTCGGATAGCGCTCGCCCGGCGATTTGCGCAGTGCCTTGAGCACGATGGCGTCGAGATCCGCCCCGAAGCCGCGCCGGG
Source organism: Pseudomonadota bacterium (assembly GCA_022705045.1). GTDB lineage: Bacteria > Pseudomonadota > Gammaproteobacteria > Xanthomonadales > Ahniellaceae > JADKHK01. Next base: position 6,216 of record JAKJFE010000079.1, read on the forward strand.
CGCGATCCAGCGTCGTGTCGCCACTGTCGCCGCGACGTCGTGCGAGTTGACTGGGTGGTGCAGGATCTTGTTCGCAAATCGCCTGCATGAGCCCGAGACTCGTGGTGTGGTCGTCGCCGTATGGCGAGGCACCTGCCAGCAATTCGTACAGCACGACGCCAAGCGAATAGAGATCGGACGTGGTGCCGACCCGTTCGCCTCGCACCTGCTCCGGGCTCGCGTAACGCAGCGTCATCAGCCGCTGGTCGGCGGCGGTCTGCACGGCGGTGTGAATCAAATCCCGTTCGTCGATGACCTTGGCGATGCCGAAGTCGAGCAGCCGCGGGCGGCCTTGCGCGTCCACCAGAATGTTGCCGGGCTTGAGGTCGCGATGGACGATCAGCGCCGAATGTGCGGCCTGCAAGGCGTCGCAGACCGACAGCACCAGGCGGATTCGCGTGTCGAGCGTCGCACGACGCGACGCGCACCAGCGATCGATGGGTTCGCCCTCGACGAAATCCATCAACAGATACGGCGTGCCGTCGGCGGCTTCGCCACCATCGATCAGCCGCGCGATGCCCGGATGATCCAGTGCCGCAAGGATCTCGCGTTCGGTCAGGAAACGCCGCGCGAATTCACCACGCTGGGCGCCCGCTGCGGTCATCAGCTTGATGGCGACGCGCTGGCAGAATCCGCCATCGCGGCGTTCGCCCAACCAGACTGTTCCCATTCCGCCCGCGCCGATCGGCGCGATCAGTTCGAACGCACCCAGCCGCTGTCCCGCGTGCAGCGGGCATTGCCCTTGGTGCCAGTCGGCCCTGACCGATTCGATCGCCGTCTCGCGGGTTTCGCCCGCATTGGCGGCCAACCATGCCTCGACCTGCGCGCGAATCGCGTCATCGACCGGCTCATTCGCAGCCCACAACGCCGCACGCGCCTGTGGCGGCACGTCGGCCAAGGTATCGAACAGGGCACGGGCGCGGGCAAACCGCTCGGCATCCAGGGTCATGGCCCAGCATAACCCGCCATCGCGACTCTGGCGCTACGCTTGCCGCCATGACTCCGCCCGATCCCGATCACGCGCCGAAGTTGACCGATCGGCTGAATTCCGCCGATCGCACCGACCGCGAATTGATGGCCTATGTCCATGCCGAAATGCAGAGGCTCGCGCGTTCGGCCATGCGCCATGGCGATCGTGGCCTCACCCTGTCCACCGGTGCGGTGGTCAATGAGGCGTTCCTCAAACTGTTCGGGCAGGGCCAGCAACGCTTCCGCGATCGCGGTCACTTCCTCGCGATTGCCGCGACCGCGATGCGACAGGTGCTCGTCGACCACGCCCGCTCCCGACTCGCGGAAAAACGCGGCGGCGGCCAGGTCACCTCGCTCGATGCCATCGACGGCTTCGATGTCGCGATCGAGGCCGATGCCGAACAGATCGTCGCGATCGATGAAGCGCTCGGCGCGCTCGACACGCTCGACAGTCGCGCCCGCAAGGTATTCGAACTGCGCTTCTTCGCAGGGCTTGAAGTCGAAGACGTCGCCGAAGTGCTCGGCGTGTCCGCGCCGACCGTGAAACGCGACGCCCGCTTTGCACGGGCGTTCATCGGCGAGCGCCTGGGCTGGCAGACACCGGCCTAGTCAAAGGAGTCCTTGAACAAGGCGTCGGACCGGAATGTTGCGGTCAGGGTTTCCGGCGTTTCCCACTTCACGAAGGTGCATGTTTCGCCAGCGCCGCAGGCCGCCAGTCCATTCCAGCCCATGAAGACCCATCCGGGAGCTGCTTGTGCCTGCACGATGACGGTTTCACCGGTGGCGAAATCGCTGGTGCAGGTGAGGCCGCAATGAATGAAGTTGGGCTGGCTCAGGATGGTGCCCTGCCCGACCACATTCACCGTAAGCGGAACGTCGCCGCCGATCCGGGCAACACCGAGATGATCGCCACCGGAACCGATCACTTGCCGTGTCGCCAGAATGCCGCCTTGCGCATCAAGCGCCAGACCTTGCACGCCGCGACCGTCGAACGCGATGCGTCCATTGGGAGCGAACGAGGTGTCCTGGCTTCCGTCCGGCGCATAGCGACTGACGTTGGCAATGTAGTTCTTGCCTGCGGTCAGGATTCGGCCATTGCGCTGGATGAGTAGAGCGTTGATGCCATCGGTCGCGTCTTCGTCGCGCGTGACGACGCCCGACGAACCGAATGCAAGATCCGGGCTACCGCTGGCGAGCAAGCGGACGATCTGGTCGTTGAAATTGCCGGCGTTCTGAACCGACCCACCGATCACGATCCGGCCCGGTCCGTCCACTGCCATCGTCGTCGGCGAAAACTGCGAGGGATTGGGCAGCACCACTGTACCGGTGCCCGCGAAGCTGGCATCAGCGCTGCCATCACCCAAACGCCGCAGCAGATTTCCCGCACCGTCAGTGACGAGGATACGGCCCGTGGAAAGTAACGCCATCGCGCCGCCCAATCCCGGTGAGTCCACGCGCAGGATGCCGATGCCGGGCACGCTGGCGGACGGAAAGAACGTGGGATCGAGCGTGCCGTTGGCTTGCAGGCGCGCAAGCCAATAGGTCCAGTTGGTCGCACCCAGCGTCCGTCCTTGAATCAGCAATCTGCCATCGGACTGCAAGGCGAGTCCCAATGCGATGTCATTGTCGCCGCTGACGGCGAGCACGATGCGCCCGTTGATGCCGAAAGCGGCGTCGGGATTGCCGTTCGCGAGAAACTGGTAAACGATCACGTTGCCATCGGCCACGCCGGTTTCGGCATCGGCCGCGACCACGATGCGTCCATCGGGGCGAACCAGCAGATCGCGTGGCACGAGCGGCAATCCGCCACCGGGATAGCTGCGCCGCAGAAATCCGGCACCGCCCGCAAACGTCGTGTCAACCCGGCCCGTGGCGTCGAAACGCGACAGTTGCAGTTCCACATGTGGCTGGGCGTACACAAAACCGGCAACGACAATGCCGCCATCCGGCGCAACGCGAACCCTCAGGCTACGCCCGGATTCGAAGGTGCCGTTTTCAGGTGCGACGAACGCATGTCCGGCATCGGCATGGAACACGATGTCGGGCAATCCGTTGGCCTGCCGCTGGATCAGTTGCGGAACGAACTGGCCTGGCGACAGTGCCATCGCGCCGGCAGCGAGGATCGTGCCGTCGGGGTCGATGCGCAGGTCGCGTATGTCATTTTCGATGTCGGCATCGCTCATGCCAAGCACTTCGACTCGGCCACCATCGCCGAAACCGACATCGAGCGCGCCGGAAGTCGTGTTGATCCTGACGAGCGAAGCGACGAATCGCCCATCGGGACGCTGCGACATGCCGGCAAGGGTCGGTTTGCCGTCTGGCGACAATGCAAGCGCGTAGCCACGGTCGTCCAGATGATAGGTCGACGTCAGGTTGACATGGCCCTGCCCGCCAGCAAATCCGGTGTCCAAGACGCCGGTCGCGGTCAGTCGCGCGATGAATTGATCGGCCAGTGCCTCTGTCGCGTTGTATGCCGTACCGCCAATCCACCAACTGTTGCCCGGTCCTGGCGTCACGGCTTCGGCTTGCGTCAGGGCTGTGCCGGTGGTGAAGGAAACGATGCCATCGCCACCAAACAGAAGATCAGGATCGCCATCGGCCTCATAGCGTATCGCGACCGACGCAAACGTCGTGGCGAACCCGACCGCCATCATTGAACCATCGGCGAGCACATGCACGGCACGTAGGTCGCCGCCGGTGGCGCCATCAAGATCGGCACGATAGCCAGTGGTCGCGAATCCGGTGTCCAGATCGCCATTGGTCTGGAAGCGCGCGGCGAGGAAACTGCCATCGACCGTGCCGACTGCGGTGAGCCGGTCGTTGGCAAAACGAAGGTCGAGGAACTCGGACGTATTGCCGAATGGCAGCATGGCCACACCGTTCACGCCGAAACTCGTCACCAGATAGCCGCTGGAGTTGTATCGCGCGAGCACGGCTTGATGCTGCCCCGTGCCATTGTCGCGCCAGCCTGCGACGACAATGTCGAAGTTCGGCAGAGTCGCGATAGCACGAACTTCGCCAACTTCGTCGAGCACTTTCTGGCCGGTTGTCCAGAAGGTCGGATCGGCGCGACCATCGTCGTACCGCTGAACGAGCAATCCCTGATTGCCCTGGCTGCCCCCGGCAATCACTCGATTGGCCAGCCGCGCAACGGCGTGGAACCGAGCGCTATCGGCGGTGATCACCGGCACATAACCATTCCCCGAACCAAACGCCAGATCGAGCCTGCCAGTCTCCAGCGCCGACGCAACGCCAGCCACCCCCAGCAGCCCCGCGTAGATCCATCCCGACCGCAACTTTCCGATTGCCATGCCTTCGTCCCAAATCGGAGGGCCCACGCCCCCTTTCATCAAGCTCCACGCAGTCTGGGCGCGTGGCGGATCACGCTACGATCCACGGATGGCGTATGCCCTGATCCTGTTCCGGAACCTCGCGACCCTGGTGCCGATCTGGCTGGGCTGGTGGGACGTGTTCGCGGTGCTCGGCCTGTACTGGTTCGAGAACGCCTGCACCGGCGTCTTCCAGTACCTGCGCATCCGCGACTGCGAACGCGCGCTGCCGAAGCGCGACGACTTCGCGCTCAGCAGCTTCTTCGCGATCCACTACGGCATCTTCACCGGCGTGCACGGCGTGCTGGTGCTGGTGTTCTTCGGTCTCGTCATGGGCGGACTCTGGCAAGCCGGGCACGGCTGGTGGTTGTCGGCGCTGGCCATCGCGGTCACCCAATACGTGGGCTATCGCACGACCTGGCTGGCCCGCCAAGCCTGGAAGCAGACCACGCCCGGACGCCTGATGGCCGAACCCTATGCACGCGTGCTGGTGCTGCATCTGATCGTCATCGGTGGCGGTTTTCTCGCGCTGTCGGCGGATTCGCCGCAGACCATCCTGCTGGTGTTCGCGCTGCTGAAACTGGGCATTGAACTGGCAGCGCAGTTCCTGTGGTCGCGCTTCACCGCGAAGGCGGCTGCATGAGCGGCGACGCACTCCAGCAGCTGGCCGCGTTGAACCGCATCTCGCGCATCGCGCTGCAGGACATGGCGCTGCGGCCGATGCTGCAACGTATCGTCGATGCCCTGCACGACGAATTCGGCTGGGAATTCATCGCCTTCGCCGGCATCGACCACGCGCGCGGCGAATTCGTCTGCGACGCCGTGCATGCCGCGATCACGAGCGAAGTGGCCGTGGGCTATCGGCGCGCGCTCGGTTCCGGCGTCGTCGGTCATGTCGCCGCGCGTGGCGAAACCGTCGACATCCCCGAGACACGCGGGCATCCGCTGGTCATCGATACGCTCGGCGGCACCCGTTCCGAGCTGTGCGTGCCCATCATCCACGATGGCCGCGTGCTCGCCGTACTGAACGTCGAGAGCCTGCGACCGAATGCGTTCGCCGGCCAACGCGACCTGCTCGAAACCGTGGCCGCACAGATCAGCGGCGCCTTGCATGCGGCCGACCTGCTGCAACGGCTGGAGGCAGCCAATGCCCAGTTGCGCGAGGCCTATCGGGCGATGGAACAGCAGGCGCAACGCGATGGCCTGACCGGCATCGCCAACCGCCGTCGCTTCGACCAGACACTGAGCGAAGCCTGGACCGGCACCCGCGATCGTGGCGAACCGCTGGCCCTGCTGCTGATCGACATCGATCACTTCAAGGCCTACAACGATGGCTACGGCCATCTCGCCGGCGACCAGTGCCTGCGTGATGTTGCCATCGCCTTGACCGACGCGATCGAGATGCCGGACGCGCTGCTCGCGCGCTACGGCGGCGAGGAGTTCGCCATCGTGCTGCCAAACAGCAATCGCGACATGGCCGTCGCGCTGGGCGAACGTCTGCGCGTCGCGATCGAAGCGCAGACATTGCCGCATGCCTATGTCGGCAGCGGGCGCATCACCTTGAGCGTCGGCGTTGCGGTCGCCGATGTGCGCCATGACGCTGCGCCGGCCAGTTTGATCGCGCGGGCCGATGCGGCGCTGTACGTCGCCAAGCGTCAGGGCCGCAACCGCGTTGCTTTTGCCGAGGCCTGAGACCTCAACGCTGGGTCAGCAGCCAGTCGACAAAACGTTGCGCAGGCGGCCGCAGGCGTCGATGTGCCGGATAGACCACGTAATACTGCCAGCGCGTCGGCAGACGCGGACCGGGCAGAACCACCAGGCGCCCGCTGGCGAGGTCCGGCGCCACGATCTTCTCGCGCGCCAAGGCCACACCGAGACCGCAGGCCGCAGCTTCGAGCGCATCCGTCGAGTCGCTGAAGACGAAGCGTTCGTCGATCCGCGCGACCGCAACCCCGGCGTGACGGAACCAGTCGTGCCAGCCCTGGCGCGCAAGATCGTGGATCAGAGGCAGTTCGGCGATCCGCTGCGGCGACCGGATGGCATGCAGCTCGGCGAAGGCCGGCGACGCCACCGGGAACAGGGCGTCATCCATCAGGTGATGGGCCGTCAGTCCCGGCCAGTGACCGGCGCCATGACGAATCGCGACGTCGTGACCGCCATCATCGAATCGCGTGAGGCCGACTTCGGTGTCGATGCCGAGATGGATGCCGGGATGGCGAGCCGCGAAATCCGCGAGCCGCGGCATCAGCCAGGTGTAGGTCAGCGAATGCAGGGTGCTGATGCGCACGCGCTCGCCGTCCGCGGCCGTGTGTTTCAAGGCCGCGGCCACGCCTTCCATGTCAGCCATTGCGCTGCTTGCGGAATCGGCGAGACGGCGACCTTCCGCGGTCAACGACACGCCGCGTGCATGGCGCTGGAACAGGGCGACGCCGAGCCGCGCTTCGAGCTTGCGCACGTGATGGCTGACGGCGCTGGCGGTGAGATGCAACTCGTCGCCAGCCCGCGCGAAATTCTGGTGCCGCGCCGCCGACTCGAACGCGGCCAGGGCCGAAAGGAACTCCGTGCGTAAAGTCATGCCAGCCTCAAGCCAGATTTGAGTCTGACGAAGAAAGTACGCGTTTGCTTGCGATTCGGCAATCCGGACAATGCCGCCTCTGGACAAATCGGGTTTGTGACGAAATGAGTACGACGGCCGAACGTGCATTCGAATCCCCGACCCGCGACTGGACGAGCGTGGTCGAACTGGGCGTGCTGGGCGCGATCTGGGGTGCGAGTTTTATGTTCCAGCGCGTGGCAGCGCCGGAGTTCGGGGCGTTGGCGCTGGCCGAATTGCGTCTCGCGCTCGGCGCACTCGTGTTGTTGCCCTTCCTGTGGCGCGCGCGGCAGCTGTTCCCGCTGCGGGTGTGGCCGATGCTGGCGCTACTCGGCGCGATCAATTCGGCGGTGCCGTTTGCCCTCTTCGCCTATGCGGCGCAGCGTGCGCCGGCCGGCATCGGCGCAATCTGCAATTCGATGGCGGTGTTGTTCACCGCATTGATCGCGTTCCTGTTCTACGGCGAGAAGATCGGACTGCGTCGTGCGGCTGCATTGTTCGCGGGGTTTGCCGGCGTGGTCGTGCTGGCCAGCGCCAAGACTGCCGGTGCGAGTATCGGTCTGGCCGTGGCCGCAGGGACCGGTGCAGCGCTGTTGTACGGCATCGGCGCGAACCTGATCCGCAGTCGCCTGGTCGGCCTGCCGCCGATCGCGGTCGCCGCCGTCACCCTGAGTTGCGCCAGCCTGGAACTGCTGCCGTTCGCGCTGACCCATTGGCCCGAGGCGATGCCGTCGACGCGCGCATGGCTGTCGACGCTGGCACTTGGCGCGATCTGCACCGGTGCCGCGTACGCCATCTACTATCGATTGATCGTGCGCATCGGCGCTGCCCGTGCGGTGACGGTGACCTATCTGGTGCCGCTGTTCGCGGTCGCCTGGGCGTGGTTGCTGCTGGGAGAACCGCTGACCATCCCGATGGCCATCGCCGCGACCCTGATCCTCGGCAGCGTCGCGTTCAGTCAGAAGGCGCGCTGACCGCCCCTTCGCTGGATATTCGCTGCTTGATGCGGTCCCATTCGTCCGGCGCTATCCGCAACGCCGGTACGCCGCCCCAGATCTCGCCGGGGCCAACCCGGGAACCGGGCAACAGCACCGAATGCGGCAGGATCGTCGCGCCATCGCCGATCACGACATCACCCATCACCGTCGCCTTCTGACCGATCGTCGCACGATCGCCGATGCGTACCGGCACGATGCTCAGGTGTCCGCCGCCACCATAGTGCGCGAAGAGGTGCACGCTGCCGCCGATGACGACATCGTCTCCGATCTCGATCAACCGCGGATCGGAGATGAACTCGGTGTTGATGAAGGCACGGCGACCGATACGCATGCCCATGGCGCGCAGGAACCATTCGCCGAACGGTGTCAGCGTCACATAAGGCAGGAAGGTGTAACGCACCAGGTAGAACAGGCCGTTGTGCAGATACCAGGGCACGGCGGCGATGGTGAAGTAGCTGCCATGGAATTCGCGCACGCGCGTCGGCAACAGCGCGTTGAACAAGGGCACGACCACGAGCAACGCGAATCCGAAGACGAACAGGGACAGCCCGGCGGCGATACCGCCCAGCAGCCAGGACCAGGGCGTCGACCGTGTCATCGCCTCGGCCCAGCCGTGCGCGAACAGGGCCAGCGCCGGTGCCAACGCGAGGCCGATCACGATCGCGACCAGCACGTACAAGGCAAGCATCGCGAGCAGATGCGTGGTCCGCTGGAAACGGCGGATGAAGCGGTCGATCGGACCGCGCGGCGCGGAGGCGGCGGGCCGGTTCATG
>JAKJFE010000080.1 GCA_022705045.1 Pseudomonadota bacterium
GCGGCGCATCGACGGTGTCTCCGAGGTCCAGCTGTCGCTGGCGCGGGCCAGTGGCAACTGACGCTATCATTCACCTTTCTGCGGTCCGGAAGCCTCCGATGAATCCGAACATCCTCGAATTCGAAAAACCCATTGCCGAGCTCGAAAACAAGCTGCGCGAACTGCGCGCCAGCTCGCAAGGGCAGTCGCTCGACTTCGAATCCGAGATCCGGAAGCTGGACGGCAAGCTGCGCGAGAAGACGGTCGAGATCTTCCAGAACCTCAGCGCCTGGCAGATCGCGCAGCTGGCGCGGCATCCGTCGCGGCCGTACACGCTCGATTACATCGGCCACATCTGCGAAGAATTCCATGAACTCGCCGGCGACCGCGCCTTCGCGGACGACGCTGCCATCGTCGGCGGCCTCGGTCGTATCGACGGCAAGGCGGTGATGATCATCGGCCACCAGAAGGGTCGCGATACCAAGCAGAAGATCCGCCGCAACTTCGGCATGCCGCGCCCCGAGGGCTACCGCAAGGCGCTGCGCCTGATGCAGATGGCCGAACGCTTCCGCCTGCCGCTGGTGACGCTGATCGATACGCCTGGCGCGTATCCCGGCGTCGGCGCCGAAGAACGTGGCCAGTCCGAAGCCATCGCCCGCAACCTGCTGGAAATGGCCAAGCTGCGCGTACCGATCGTCTGCACCGTGATCGGCGAAGGCGGCTCCGGCGGCGCGCTTGCCATCGGCGTCGGCGACCGCGTCAACATGCTGCAGTTCAGCACCTACTCGGTGATCACGCCCGAAGGCTGCGCCTCGATCCTGTGGCGCAGCGCCGAACGCGCCCGCGACGCCGCCGAGGCCATGGGCATGACCGCCGCGCGCATCCACGAACACGGCCTGATCGATCAGATCATCCCCGAACCCCTCGGCGGCGCCCACCGCGACCCGAAGACCACGGCGGAGAACCTCAAGGCCGTCGTCCTCAACCAGATCACCGACCTCGAAAAACTCGACACCGACGTCCTGCTCACCCAACGCTACGAAAAACTCCGCGGCATGGGGCAGTACCAAGCGGCGTGAGATCTGCTTTCTCCGATTCGGAGCCAATGCTCCGAGTAGGGGCGATACCCAAAAGAAACCCCGCTGAAGCGGGGTTTCTCGTTTCTGAAACTTGCATTCCGATTACTGCTGGTTGACGCGTTCGGTGCGCTGGTTGCGAGCGCGGCCTTCCGGAGTGTCGTGAGTTGCGATCACAGAGTTCTGGCACCTGGCTCGTCGGCCTAGAGAGGCGATTTCAGATAGCGCACGAGCCCCAATGTCAGCGCCAGCACCAGCGCGCCCGAACCGGCAGCGCGGATGGTGTCGCCGTCCTTCGCGGTCAGAACGGCGCCGAAGGCCATCACGAGAATCACCAACATCCCCAGGAAAAGGAATATCTGCTTGCGCCAACTTGGGTTCATGATCTGCTGACCTCCGGACGAACAGGCAAGGACATAAATGCAAGTCCTAGGCGGATGGTGCGCATCGCTTTTCTTTGCACACCCTACTGCCCTGGCCCTGGCCCTGGACTTCAGGCCACGTTTTTGAGCAACTCTTCGCGAATCACTTTGCGCAGCGCGGCTCCAGCATGATCGTGACTCGCTGCTTGCCGAGCTTTTCATGGACCGCCGCCGTGAATTCCGCTCGGCCGACGTTTTTGCCGGCTACCTTGAGGCGGGCGCGACGAAGGTCGACCAGCATGAACTTGGGCGCATCGTGGGCCGAAGATCTGGAAGCAGTGACCCGTTTCATTGTCATCCGTTTATCACGTGGCGTGCTCTGGAGACCGATACTACAAAGACATGCTGTCGTTGTTCGCGTCGACCCGACCGCCCAAAAAGAAACCCCGCCGAAGCGGGGTTTCTTGTTTCTGGAACTTGCGTTCCGGATTACTGCTGCTTGACGAGTTCGGTGCGGCGGTTGCGAGCGCGGCCTTCCGAGGTGTCGTTGGTGTCGATCGGCTTGGCTTCGCCGTAGCCGTTCGGACCCGAGAGACGATCGGCAGCGATGCCCTTGCCCGTCAGGTAGTCGTACACGGTCTTGGCGCGGCGTTCCGACAGGCCCTGGTTGTAGGCGTCGGTACCGACCGAGTCGGTGTGACCGGCAACTTCGACCTTGAGGGCCGGGTATCGGTTCAGCACGTCAACGGCCTGATCGAGGATCGCGGTCGATTCCGCGGTCAGTTCCGACTTGTCGAACGCGAAGTTCACGCCACGCAGGTCGATCACGATGGCCTGGGCGCAACCGTCCGCACCCACCGCTTCACCGGCGGCCGAGGTCGGGCACTTGTCATCGCAGTTGTTCACGCCGTCCTTGTCATCGTCCAGGGTGCTGCAGTCGGCCACCGGCTGTTCGACCGGCTTGGCTTCTTCCGTGCCCGGATCGGTGTTGCCAGCTGCGGCCGGAGCGGCGGCTTCACCGAGCTTGATGGTCGCACCGAAGGTCGCGAGCCAGTCGCCGAAATGATCGACGCCCGGGATGGACTGGTCGTCCATGTCGTAGCGGTAGGTCAGTTCGGTGCGCAGCGCGACGGCGTCGTTCAGGTCATGGCCGAAACCGAGGCCGGCGTCGAACACCGGGTTGACATTGCGGTTGGTGCCATAACCCAGCGCCTGGTCCGTCACGCGCGCTTCCGACAGGCCGAGACCGACCTTCAGGAACGGACGCCACGACCAATCGGTGAAGTAATGACGCAGCGACGCGGTCAGCGCGAAGTTGTCGAGGTCACCCTCGTAGTGATACTGGCTGCCGAGGTTGCGGCTGGTGTAATCCAGGCTCAGGTCGAGCGAGGTGTTTTCCGCAACGAAACGGCCGAAACCGAGCGAACCGAATTCCGTATCGTCGGAGTCGACATAACGCTCGTTGTCGTTGTGCGACATGCCAACGGCCGGGGCGATATACCAGCGGCTGTCGTAATCTTGCGCCGAAACGGCGCCCGCGCCCAAGCTGAGCGCAATCAGGGCACACAAATGCTTACGGTTCATCGGAGTCTCCTTGTAGGTATGGCGTTGCCCCGGGGCCCCAGGACAACGGCCCGGGATTATAGGTCAAGCCCGGGGGCAATGGGGCAAAACCCCAGATGAATCAAGCGGACACCGTTTCGTCACGCCCCTGCGCGGGTTCCGAGAGACGTGGGTCGTTGCGCAGGCGCTCGGTCAGGAATTCCATGAAGGTCTTGATGCGGGCGACGTGACGCAGATCCGGGTGGGTGAGCAGCCAGAATTCGCCGGTGAAGCGAGGCTCGACCGGGAACAGTCGCTGCAGGTCGGGCAGATGCTGGTCGCTCGGCAACAAGGCGAGGCCGACACCTTCACGTGCCAATGCCGCCATGGTCTCGAGATCGGCCGCGCGCGCGACGATGGCGTCGTCCGGCACGTGTTTGGCCAGCCACGCGAATACCGGGAGCCGCTGGAAGTTCTGGGTCGCGCCGATCACGCGATGCTCGGCCAGATCGTCCATGCCGGACGGACAGCCCATGCGTTCTCGGTAACTGGTCGAGCCGTACACCCACCAGCACAGCGAAGCCACGCGTCGACCGACCAGATGTTCCGGCGGCGCGCTGGTGGCGCGCAAGGCGATGTCCGCCTCGCGCCGACCGAGGTCAAGCTCCGAGTCCGAGGCATCGATATCGACGCGGATGCCGGGATAACGCGCGATGAAATCCGGCAGATATTGCGCCAGGAAACCGGTCGCGAGGCCATGCGGCGCGGTCACGCGGATGTCGCCGCGCAAGGCGAAGTCGCGCCCGGCGATCTTGCGTTCGAGCGCGTGCACATTGGTTTCGACGGCTTCGGCCTCGGCGCGGATCGATTCGCCTTCCGGCGTCAAGGCGTAACCGCTGGCCATGCGTTCGAACAGACGCACGCCGAGCGCGTCCTCGAACGCGTTCAAGCGACGGAATACAGTCGAATGATTGACCTTGAGCGTACGCGCCGCCGCGGCCAGCGAGCCGCCGCGGGCGATGGCGAGGAACACCTGCACGTCATTCCAGTCGAACATGCGGCGTGCCTCGCGTCGTGGATCAGCCGATCTTGGCCTTGGCGAACTCTACGACACCGGCCAGTGCCGGAATCAGTGCCGGGATGTCGTCACCACCACCCTGGGCCATGTCCGGCCGACCACCGCCCTTGCCATTCACCTGGCTGGCGACGTGCGAGATCAGCTCGCCAGCCTTGAGCTTCGCGAGCCCTGCGCCATTCACGCCTGCGACCAGGGCGGCCTTGCCATCCGCCGCCGCAGCGAGCACGACCGCACAGTCGCCGAGCTTGTTGCGCAGCGCTTCGACCGCATCGCGCAAGGTCTTCGCGTCCATGCCTTCGACGCGGCCGGTGACGATGCGGATGCCGCCGATCGTGGGCGCCGATTCGGCCAGTTCGTTCAGCAGCGCATTCGCATTCCGGGCCTTCAGTGCCTCGAGTTCCTTCTCCAGCTTCTTCTGCCGGTCGAGCAACTGCTTGAGCTTGGCGACGACGTCGTCCTCGCTGGCGCCAACCAGATCGACAACTTCGTCCAGACGCGTTTCACGCAAGTCGACCAGGGCCATCGCGCCTTCACCGGTCACTGCTTCGATGCGACGCACGCCGGAGGCGATGCCGCCTTCCGAGGTGATCTTCATCAGACCGATGTCGCCGGTGCGGCCGACATGCGTGCCGCCGCACAGTTCGGTCGAAAACTCGCCCATCTTCAGCACGCGCACGCGTTCGCCGTATTTCTCGCCGAACAACGCCATGGCGCCGAAGTCGAGCGCTTCCTGCATGCCCATGTGGTGCACTTCAGCGGCTTCGTTGCGGCGCACTTCGGTGTTGACGATGGCCTCGATCTGCTTGAGTTCCGCGTCGGTCACCGGCTGGAAATGCGAGAAGTCGAAACGAAGCCGGTCGGGTGCGACCATCGAGCCCTTCTGCTGCACGTGTTCGCCGAGCACCTGGCGCAGCGCGGCATGCAGCAGATGCGTGGCGGAGTGATTCAGCACAATGGCGTGGCGACGATCGGCATCGACTTCCGCAACCACGTGATCGCCGAGCTTCAGCGAACCGCTGGTCAAGGCGCCGACATGGCCGTGATAGACGCCGGCCAGCTTGATCGTGTCCTCGACCACGAACTCGGCATTGCCGAGACGCAAGACGCCGGTGTCACCCACCTGGCCGCCGGACTCCGCGTAGAACGGCGTGCGATCGAGGATGACGACGGCGCGCTCGCCGCTGGCGATCGACTCGCGTGTCTGGTTCGCGACCAGCAGGCGCTCGATCTTCAGATCCTTGGCCGCGAGTTCGCTGTAGCCGAGGAATCCGGTGGCGGCGAGACCGGCCGACTGTTCCGCCGAAATCGCGAAGCCCTGGTCGAACTTGCTGGCCGCACGCGCACGTTCGCGCTGGGCTTCCATCGCCTTCTCGAAACCGGCCATGTCCACGGTCAAGCCGCGCTCGCGCGCCACATCGGCCGTGAGGTCGAGCGGGAAGCCGTAGGTGTCGTACAGCTTGAAGGCATCTTCGCCCGCGATCTGCTTCGCACCCTTGGCGGTGATGTCCTCGAACACCTTCATGCCCTGATCCAGCGTCTCGGCGAAGCGTTCTTCCTCGTTCTTCAGGATGCGTTCGACCTGGGCGGCCTTCTGGGCGAGTTCGGGGTAGGCGGCACCCATTTCGGCGACGAGCGTTTTCACCAGGGTCGAGAAGAACAGCGACTTGCAGCCGAGCTTGTGCCCGTGACGCAAAGCGCGGCGGATGATGCGACGGAGCACGTAGCCGCGACCTTCGTTCGAGGGCAATACGCCGTCGACGATCATGAAGCTGGTGGCACGGATGTGGTCGGCGATCACGCGCAGCGACGGATTCGACAAGTCGGTAGTCGCGGTCGCCTTGGCCGCGGCTTCGACCAGGTGCTTCATCAGGTCGATGTCGTAGTTCGAATTGACGTGCTGCAGCACCGCGGTCAGGCGTTCCAGACCCATGCCGGTATCGACGCAGGGTTTCGGCAACGGCGTCAGCGTGCCGTCGGCCGAGCGTTCGAACTGCATGAACACCAGATTCCAGATCTCGATGTAGCGGTCACCGTCCTGCTCCTCGGAACCGGGCGGGCCGCCGGCCACGGACGGACCGTGGTCGTAGAAGATCTCCGAGCACGGACCGCAGGGACCGGTGTCGGCCATCTGCCAGAAGTTGTCGGAGGCATACGGCGCGCCCTTGTTATCGCCGATGCGCACGATGCGTTCCGCCGGCACGCCGACTTCCTCGTTCCAGATCGCATAGGCCTCGTCGTCGGTGTGATAGACGGTGACCCACAGCTTCTCGGCCGGCAGCGCGTAGACGTTCGTCAGCAACTGCCAGGCGTAGTGAATCGCGTCGCGCTTGAAGTAGTCGCCGAAACTGAAGTTGCCGAGCATCTCGAAGAAGGTGTGGTGACGCGCGGTGTAGCCGACGTTCTCGAGGTCGTTGTGCTTGCCGCCGGCGCGCACGCAGCGCTGCGCGGTCACGGCGCGGCTGTAGCTGCGCTTCTCGGCGCCGAGGAACATGTCCTTGAACTGGACCATGCCCGAGTTCGTGAACAGCAGGGTCGGATCATTGCCCGGCACCAGCGGACTGGACGGCACATGTTCATGCCCCTTGGACTTGAAGAACTCGATGAACGCGGTGCGGATGTCGGCGCTGGACTTCATGGGAATACCAAAGGGGCGGAAGACCGCGGATTCTAGCGGAGCCCGGGCCGAGTCCAAGCCCGAATCCCGGCGACAATTGTCGTCACCTGCCTACCCGGCCTTGTCCTAACATCGGCGCATGTGGCTCCGACTGCTCCTGCTGCTGGCGTTCTTGCTGCCGTGGACCGCGGCGCCGGTCGCATGGGCGGGCGCGATCCACAGTACCGAGCCGGCTGACGTAGCTGCCTTGCGCAACGATCGCGCACATACTGCCGAATCACTGCTCGCCCAGCTCGACGCATGGGGCAAGACCGCACCGACGCCCTTGGCCGCCGGCTGGGCCAAGCTCGCGATGGGCGAGTTCGCCGACGAACTGGAACAGCCCGAACGCGCCTATGCATTGCTGAACGAAGCGGTCGCTGTTGCCGCGAGCGAGCGTGCCGATGACCTCGCCGTGGCCGCGAACAGCCGGCTCGCCTCGATGTACGCCAATCGCGGCGATGCCAACCGGGCCTCGACCGTGCTGCAGACCCTGGAAGCCATCGCCCGCCATTCCGGCCGCAAGGACTGGATGGCGCTGTGGGCGTACAACCGCGGCGTACTCGAACGCAAGCTCGGACGCTTCCCGGATGCCATCCGCTACTTCGAGCAATCGGTCGCCGACGCCCGCGACGGCGGCAACCATGCACAACAGGCGCGGTCGCTGAATGCCGTCGGCTTGGTGCTGTCGCGTACTGGCCAGTTCGCCGATGCCCTCGCCCGCCACAACGAAGCGCTCGAACTGGCGCAAGCCGCCCAAGATGCCTCCGAAATCGCGCGCACCTTCCGCATGCTCGGTTTCCTGCATCGCAACCTCGACGACGAGGAATTGGCCGCGCAGAACATCCGCGAAGCGCTGAAACACCTCGGTCCGCGCGACGTGCGCGAGGGCATCGCGCTGCGCGGCGAATTGTCGCGCTCCCTGCTGAAGATGGGCCAGGTCGAGGAAGCCGCACGTTTCGGCGAAGAAGCCTCGGAAGCCGCGATGTCGCTCGGTAGCCCGCCAAACAAGGTCAATTCCTTCACCGCGCTGTCGGACGTGCGCCTGGCCCAAGGCCGCATCGACGACGCCGACCTGTGGTCGCGCCGCGCCGCCGAACAGTTCAACACCGTCGCCATCCGCGACCAGGTGCAGATCCATGCCAATCGCGCCAGCGTCGCCCGTGCCCGCGGCGACGTGAAGACGGCCTTGAGCGAAGCCCGCGCCACCGTCGACGGCGCTCGCAAACTGGGCGACAAGGTGCTGGAACGCAGCGCGCTCGACGCACTGTCCGACATCGAACTGGCGGCCGGCGACGCCATGGCCGCGATGGCGACGCGCAAGGCCTTCCAGCAACTCGACAAGACCCTGGCCATCGATGTCGCCGGCCGACGCGTGGCCATTCTCGAAGGCAACCTGGCGACACAACGCTCGGAATCGCAGCGCGCCCTGCTCGCCCGCGACAACCAGATCCAGAGCCTGCGCATCGCGCGGCAACGCCTGCTCGGCATCGCCCTGATCGTCGGTTTCTGCGCGCTCGCGATCTTCGCCTTCGTGCTGTTCCGGCGTTACCGCGAAACGCAGCGACTGCATGCCGCATTGATCGCGAGTGCGGGCGAACTGGAACGTGTCGCGCGCACCGATGCGCTGACCGGCGTGTCGAATCGCGGCGCTGTCACCGAACAGTTCGAGCAACTGTTGGCCGAAACCCAGGCGGGTCAGCGCCCGCTCGCCGTGCTGCTGATCGACATCGATCACTTCAAGCGCATCAACGACCACCATGGCCATCTCGCCGGCGACGCGGTGTTGCGCGACGCCGCACAACGCATGCGCGCGGCCCTGCCCGATACCGCCCGATTCGGTCGCTGGGGTGGCGAGGAATTCATCGCCGTACTGCCCGACATCGCGCCGCTGCAGGCCGAGCAGGTCGCCGAGCGGGTTCGCCAAGCCATCGCCGCGAATCCGTTCCGCTTCGAGGAACACGCCATCGCCGTCAGCATCAGCATCGGCGTCGCTGCGGCACCGCGACCGGAACGGCGCGGCATCGACCGCCTGATCGCCACTGCCGACGCGGCGCTGTACCGCGCCAAGAACGCCGGCCGCAATCGCGTCGAGGTGGGCTAGCCTAGCTGCGCTGCAAGGGTTCGGCGCGCTGGAACAGGACCCAGGAGGTCGCGATGTATTTGTCGCCGCCCTTCGGCATGTTGCCGCGATGCGTGTGCGTGAACGCGGCCGGCGCGATTAGCAAGGTTCCGGCGCGCGGAACGAGCTTGCGGCGCTGGTAGTAGAACTCGGTTTCGCCTTCGCGGAATCCGTCATTGAGATATAGCGTCCACAACAACGACCGGTGCAGCGATTCGCCGCCGTCCGCCTTGGGACCGAGTTCGCAATGCCAGCGCGGGTATCCGCCTTCGTCGGCGAGATATTTCTGCAGATTCACGACGCCCGGACGGAACGCCTTGGTCACCACCGTGCGCAAGGTCTCGTCCGGCAATTCCGACAGGGTTTCGGCATCGAGTGCGCGCTTCTGACCGGTCGCCGGATCGAGCAGATTCAACCAGTGCGGGCCAAGCACGACATAGGCATATTTGCGCACGTACCGCAGAAGGCAGGTCAGCATCGCGTTGTTCAACGCCTGCTCGGCGTCGGCCCACTGCGGCTTGCCGCTCAGGCCGATGTCCCAGCTGTTCTTGTGCGCCACGTCCAGCCCGCCGGCCGTGACGCCACGCAGGGCTTCTTGGCTGGCGTTGAAGCGTTCGATCAACGCCGCACAGGCCTCCGGCGCGACGGCGTTGTCGTAGACCTCGATGAAATCGTCACTGCTCATGAAAGCATCCGACCAGGCGGCCCACTATTGTAGCCAAACGACTCCCCAAGCTGCCTTGCGGATCACGTCAATTCGTCCACAGTTGCCAAATCACCCTTGCGATCAGGCCCAGCACCACGAGCAGGAATACACGACGGATGAAGGCGTCACCCTTGCGGATCGCGAGTTTGCTGCCGACGTAACTGCCGAGCATGTTGCCGATGACCAAGGGCAGCGCGACCGTCCAGACCACGAAGCCGCTCAGCATCAGGCTGAACCAGGACGACAGATCGGCGGCGACATTGGCGAGTTTGGCCAGGGCCGATGCACCGAGAAAATCGAAGCCGACCGCGCCAACGAAACCGAACACCATCAGAGTGCCGGTGCCGGGTCCAATCAGCCCGTTGTAGAAGCCGGTGACCGCACCCACGGCGCAGGAACGACGCTCTATCAGCGCGGAGTCGCTCGGCAGGCGCTCTCGCTGTCCGAAATCCTTGCGGAACGCGGTGTACAGCGCCAGCACGACACAGACGCCGAGCACGATGTATCTCAGCAGGTCGGCATCGATGCGTTTCGCGAACTGCACGCCGAGCGCCGAGCACAGTGTCGCCGCCACGCAGGTGACGATCAGCACACGGCGGTCGAGCTTGACCACCTTGAGATAATTCCAGGCGGCGACCGAGGTACCGAAGATCGAACTGGTGCGCTGTGTCGCGATCACCTGCAGGATCGGAAATTCCGGAAACAGGTTGACCATGGCCGGGGTCATGATCAGACCGCCCCCGCCGACGATGCTGTCGAGCAGGCCGGCGAAGAAGGCCGCGATACCGGCCAGGAACAGCGTCGTCGCATCCATGCTCAGTCGTCGACTTCGGCGCGGGTGACCGCACGCACCGTGGCACCGTCGAAGCCGCGCGTGGCCAGCCAGGCGGCGCGTTTCTGTCGTTCCTTGTGATCGGCTGCTTCGGTGTCGCGATACTTCGCGCTGAACACGCGTTTCGCGATCTGCATCCAATCGACATCCGCAGACGTGATCGCGATTGTCGCCGCTTCACGCACGATGCCATGCGTGGCGAGTTCGGCACGGACGCGTATCGGGCCGTACCCGTCGAGCGCACGCTTGCGTACCAGCGACTCGGCGAAACGCGCATCACTCTGGTAGTTGCGCTCGCCCATCTCGCCGACGACTTCCGCGGCTTCGTCGACCGCAACCCCCTTCTGCTGCAGCTTGCGCTTCAACTCGCGCGCCGAATGCTCGCGCCGCGACAACAGGCCGAGGGCGCGATCGCGGGGCGGCAGCGGTGGCTTGTCCTTGCGCATGCGGAATCCGCCATGAAAACGCCCCGGCAATCCACCGGGGCGTCGTCACGGCGCGATGCTTCAGGCCTCTTCGGCTTCCTCGGCATCGGCACCGCCGGTCGGCACCTTGGCGGTGATCATCTTGGCGCGCAGCTTGGCCTCGATGTCATTGGTGATTTCCGGATGTTCCTTCAGGAACAGGCGCACATTGTCCTTGCCCTGGCCGATGCGGTCGCCGTTGTAGGAGTACCAGGCACCCGACTTGTCGATCAGGTTGTTGGCCACGCCCATCTCGATGATCTCGCCTTCGCGCGAGGTGCCCTCGCCGTAGAGGATCTCGAACTCGGCCTGGCGGAACGGCGGCGCCACCTTGTTCTTGACGACCTTGACGCGGGTTTCCGAACCGATCACTTCCTCGCCGCGCTTGACCGCGCCGATGCGACGGATGTCCAGGCGCACCGACGCGTAGAACTTGAGCGCATTGCCGCCGGTGGTGGTTTCCGGGTTGCCGAACATCACGCCGATCTTCATGCGGATCTGGTTGATGAAGATGACCAGGCAATTCGATTTCTTGATGTTGGCGGTCAGCTTGCGCAGCGCCTGGCTCATCAGGCGCGCCTGCAGACCGACATGCGAGTCACCCATCTCGCCTTCGATTTCCGCCTTCGGCGTGAGCGCCGCGACCGAGTCGATGACGACGATGTCGACCGCATTCGAGCGGACCAGCATGTCGGTGATTTCCAGGGCCTGTTCGCCGGTGTCCGGTTGCGACACGAGCAGGTCGTCGACCTTGACGCCGAGTTTTTCGGCATAGGTCGGATCGAGTGCATGTTCGGCATCGACGAAGGCCGCCGTGCCGCCGGCACGCTGGGCCGCAGCGATGACCTGCAGTGTCAGCGTGGTCTTGCCGGACGATTCAGGTCCGTAGATCTCGACGATGCGACCGCGCGGCAAACCGCCGATACCGAGCGCGATGTCGAGGCCAAGCGAGCCAGTCGAGACCGCTTCGATCACGTCGGCCTGGCGGTCACCCATGCGCATGACCGTGCCCTTGCCGAACTGCTTGTCGATCTGCGCCAGGGCGGATGAAAGGGCGCGCTTCTTGTTGTCATCCATGGGGATGTCCTCGGATCAGTGATGAATGGAATGGACGAAGACTGGCATCGCGATTTCTCAAATCGCGAGACGGCGTCCGGTGACCAGCAAATTATCCCACAGCCCGATGTGCCGCTTCGGTGACGGGCGTGTGTCCGGGTGCGAGATTTCGGAATCGTCAGCGCGGACGCAGCAACCGCAACCCAGGCAGATCGGCGAAATCCTTGTCATTGATCGTCAGCAGCGCATAACCATGCTCGATGGCCTGGGCGGCGATCCACAGATCGTTGTAGCGCGGACGCGGCGACCGACCGGCGCTGCGAACGGCGGCGGAGAGCACACCGAACGCGACGGCCGTATGCCGGCTCACGTCCAGTACCGGACGCCGTTCGACCTGGCGAACATAGGCACTGCGGCGCGCACGTTCACCCGCATCGACACACGATTCCACACCGAATCGCAATTCACCCAGCGACACCGCCGAGGCGTACACCGGCGCCTCGCCGGAAGCCGCGATCACCGACTCATGCGACAACTGACCGGCGCCGAGCGCGACCCAGATGCAGCTGTCGAAGATCACGCCCACGGGTCGCGCACTTCATCGTCGAACCCGTCGCGACTGTCATCCAGCCAGCGCTTCCCGTCGTCCGCCGACAACATCGGCTGAAGACCAGCCAGCGCCTGCCGCGCGGTCATGCGACGCGGCGCCGGCACCAGTTCGGCAATCGGACGCGCGTTCCGTTCGACCACGATGGTTTCACCCTCGCTCAGCACTTGATCGAGAATTTCACGGGTACGGCGAGCGAGTTCGGTGGCGGTCACGGTCGTCATGAGCGCATTTTGCGTAAATTGCGGATTTTACGCAATTCCAGAAAACATCATGACTTCAACGACCAGCCAGCAACCGTTCCAATCCGGCCAGCGCCTCGGCGACGGTGGCACGGCGAATGGCGTCGCGATCGCCGGCGAAGTGGAAGACCTCGGCGATCGGCCTGTGGTGGCCGAAGCCCCAGGCGATCCAGACCGTGCCGACTGGCTTGTCCTTGGTGCCACCGGTCGGGCCGGCGATGCCGGTGATGGCCACCGCAAGATCGGCGCGTGAGCGCGACAATGCACCGCGAACCATCTCGATCACCGTCTCGCGACTCACCGCGCCATGCTGTTCCAGCGTCTGTCGCGGTACGCCGAGCATGGCTTCCTTCGCGTCGTAGCTGTAAGCCACGAAGGCGCAATCGAACCAGCCGGAACTGCCCGGCACTTCGGTCGCCACCTTCGCGACCCAGCCGCCGGTACAGGACTCGGCGGTGGCCAGTTTCAATCGTGCTTCCAGCAGGCGCGCACCGAATTGGGCGGCGCGGGCATGCAATTCGGAATCGGCCAGTTCGGCGGCCACAGCGTTTTCAGTATCGGTCATCCCTGCAGTATGCCAGCCACGACCGAACCGATCACGGCCGCGACGGCACTTCCTGCACCGACGCCAATCGTTGCGCCAGTTGCGCCGGCTCCAGATAGCCGCCGAGCACCGAACCGTCGCTGGCGATGATGGTCGGTGTGCCGAGCTTGGCCAGGCGCTGACCGAGTTTCATCGTATCGGCCACCGGATGCGTGCAGGACTTGCGCTGGTCGGCCGCGAGTTCTCCGTTCAACATGCTGGCGGTCAACGCATCCTGCTGGTCGACCGCGCACCAGACGAAGGCGGCCTTGTCGAACGAGGCCGAAGGCTGGCCGGCACGCGGGAACATGAGGTAATCGACCGTGATGCCGGCCGCATTGATCGCCGACATCTGCTGGTGCAGCTTGCGGCAGTAGCCGCAGTCGACGTCGGTGAAGATGGTGATGCGGTGTTTTTCATCGGCCGCGGCGAAGCGGATGCGGCGCTCGTCGCCGACCTTCGACAACACGTCACGGCGCAAGCCGTTTTCGGTGCCCGCCGTCAGGTCGCTGCGCTGTTTGGTGTCGTACAGCCGCCCTTGCAGCAGGTGCGAGCCATCGGCCGCGACATACACCACCTCGCCATTGACGACGACCTCGAGCACGTCCTTCATCGCCGAGGGTTTGATCGATTCGATCGTGGCACCGGGCACGAGTCCCTGCACGGCCGCTCGTACCGCCGCCTCATCGGCCTGCACGGCACCTGCCGCCACCGCTGCTGTCATCACCAGCCACTGTTTCATGACCTGCTCCGCACACACGCCTGCCGATCGAGGCCTGTTTGCGACCGGCGCATCCGCCGCGAGTTCCCGATCAGCCCGATTCCGCAGCCGCGAGTTGCTCCAGCATGCGGCGTGATGCCTCGTCGGCCGGAAAGAAGGCTTCGACCGCGAGTTCCGACAGCGTCACATCGACCGGCGTGCCGAACACCGTGATCGTGCTGAACACCGACAGCACGCCGTACGGCGTCTGCATACACATCGGCACCACGACATCGGGATCGGGCGTGACCAGATCGTCGTGATGCGTTCCGGCCGGTGCCGGCAGGGCCAACAGCTCCTCGTGCAGGGTGTGCAGCATCGCGTCACCGGTCGCGCGTACCTGACGCAGCAGGCGCGACAGCAGATGCTCGCGCAACTGCGCAAGGTTGAGGATGAAGGGCGCCAAGCCTTGCGGGTGCAAGGTCAGGCGCAACACGTTCGCGGGTGGCGCCATCAAGGCTGGCGCGATGCCGTGCATCAGACGTCGCGCCGCGACGTTGGCGCGCAGCAGGTTCCAGTGCCGATCCACCGCGATCGCCGGAAACGCACCGTGTGCATTCAACACGATCTCGACCGCCGCCATCGCCGCCGACAGCGCCTGCGCATCCAGCGCATGGGCCGGAAACGCTGGCGAGTATCCGGCCGCCTGCAGCAGCGCATTGCGTTCGCGCAGCGGCACGTCGAGCAGTTCGGCCAGGTGCAGGAGCATGCCGCGACTCGGGCGCGAGCGACCGGTTTCGATGAAACTCAGGTGGCGCGTCGAGATGCGCGCATCGCCGGCCAATTCGAGCTGGCTCAGGCGACGGCGCTGGCGCCAGTCGCGGATCTGTTCGCCGAAAACCGCTCTTGCCT
>JAKJFE010000081.1 GCA_022705045.1 Pseudomonadota bacterium
CCGCCGATGGCTTCATGCAATGCGGCGCTTGGCCGATCGGCACCACGCTCACGTATTTCTGGCGTGTCTCCGGCGCGCTCAAGCTCGAGTACAAGCCTGATGCGGACGATCGTGCTGTCGTCGCGACCTGCACCTCGGCTGCCGGAGGCACTATCTCGGTTAATGTGATTTCGAAATACGGCGTCATGTCCTCGCGGGTGTCAAAGACTATGACTTGTCCGAGCTTTGGCCAACCGCCGCTCTGATCGCGGCAACCACCCACAGTCGCCGGATGACCTGCATCCGGCGACCGATGCGAGGCGACTGAATTCAATCGAGTTCGTGGACCAATTCGCAGATCGTCCTGATGTCCCCATCCATCGCACGATCGCGGTGCATGAACGGGATGCGTTCACGAATGGCAGCGAAAGCCTGGGCGACCCGTGGCGACGGATGGAAGGAATCCGCCGTCGCCAGCGCCTTCATCAGTGCCTCGGTCTCGGCGGCGAAGGCTGAGGCCTCGGGCGCATCGGCGGCCGGGGCATTGCTGATCTTCCGACGCAGCAGATCCAGATCGCCGCGCTCGGCCAGGCGTCGCGCCGCGTTCAGCATGTCCTGCCGGTATTCGAGCGCCTGCGCAGCGGTGTAGAACTCCAGCGCGATCACGCGTTCGAGGTCATCGCACATATCGAGCACGTGGCGCGCTTCATTCGCACCCATCGACACGTGATCCTCGGCATTCGCGCTGGTCGGGATCGAATAGACCGAAGCGGGATGCGCGCGCGTCGCCAGATCGTTCACCAGCGCGGCCGCCGTGTACTGCACGATCATGAAACCGGAGTCGGTGGCGTCCTCGTTGCCGATCAGGAAGGCCGGCAGGCCATCATTGTTGGCCGGGTCGACCAGCTTGTTCGTGCGCCGCTCGGAAATGCTCGCCAGCACCGGAATGGCCGCCTTGAGGTAACTCATCGCCAGCGCCAGCGGCATGCCGTGGAAATGGCCGGCGGAAATCACCTGGTCCTCGATCTCGCGTGCATCCGGCTGGTCCGGGAACACCAGCGGATTGTCGGTGACGGCGTTGAGTTCGATATCGATGACGCGCGCCGCCTGCGCGTACGCATCACGTACCGCGCCGTGTACCTGCGGGATGCAGCGCAGGCAATACGCATCCTGCGGCTGATGCTTCTTGCCGCCCTTGAACGGCAGGAAACGCGTGTAGAACTTCTCGCGACCATGGCGCTGGTTCGACGGCACCCAATCCCAGCTCAGGTCGAAACGCTGCGCCTGATCTTCCGGCGCCGTCCAGGCATCGGCCAGCCAGGTCTTGAAACGCGGCACCAGGTGATACGGGATATCGACCAGCGTCGAGCCCTTCAGCAATTCCCGCAGCGACGCAGCGGTCTCGACTTGTCCCGGATGCGGACGCAACTCGTGCACCTCCGGCCGAAAAGCACCGGAGCGACCAGCGAACGCCTCCAGCGTCATCGCAGCAGCCAGGTCCGCGCTGCGAATCAGGCGTTCGATCCGGTTCAACGCCAATGCACCCAGCGCCAGCATCTGCGTGGTGCCGTTGTTCAGCGCCAAACCTTCCTTGAAGGACAAACGCACCGGCGCGATGTCGGCGCGACGCATGGCTTCCGCACCGGACAGACGCTCGCCTTGGAAGAACGCTTCGCCGCTACCGAGCAGCACGATGGCGAGATGCGACAGCGGTGCGAGGTCACCCGAGGCACCGACGGAACCCTTGGCTGGAATCACCGGGATCACGCCCCGATTTAACATCGCCGCCAGCGATTCCAGCGTCGACACACGAATGCCGGAATGACCGCGCAGCAAGGTGTTGATGCGGATGCCGAGCATCGCGCGCACCACGGCTTCCGGGAACGGTTCGCCGACGCAGACCGCGTGCGTGATGACGAGGTTGTGCTGCAATTCCTCCATCAGCGTGCGGTCATTCGGCTCCGGATTGCCACCGGGCAGGTCGTCGCGGGCGCGACGTGCGCCGAGCAGCTTGTCGGCATTGCTGCCGAAGCCGGTGTTGACGCCGTAGATCGGTTCCTCGGCTGTCACCTTCTCCGCGAGGAAATCCGCCGCGCGCGCGACGCGTTGCAGCGCTTCCGGCGCCAACAGCACGGGCGCGCCGTCGGCGATCGCAGCGACATCGGCGCGCGTCAGCGAACGACCATCGAGTCGAATCGCGCTCACGAGGCCAGCCCTCGCGGCATTGCGGCCAGTTGTTCGATCTCGACGCGCAAGGTCTTGGCCAACTCGGCGCGCGGCACTTCGTACTGCAGTTCGCGCGGCATGTCCTTCACCGAGACCGTGTTCCTGGCCATCTCGTCCTCGCCGAGCACCAGCACGAAGCGGATGCCGGCCTTGGACGCGTACTGGAACTGCTTGCCGAGCTTCTTCGGCTCGAGCTGCACCTCGGTGTTGATGCCGGCGGCGCGCAACTGGTTCGCGAGTTCGATGTATTTCGGCAGGTCGGCTTCGTTCATCAGCGCGACCATGGCTTGCACGCTGCTGCTCGCGGTGCCGATCAGGCCAGCCTCGCGCAACTGCCAGAACAGTCGCGTCAGACCGATCGAAATGCCGACGCCCGGCAACTTCGACTTGGTGTAGTGCGAGGCCAGGTTCTCGTAACGTCCGCCCGAACAGATCGATCCGATCTGCGGGTGATCGTTCAATGTCGTTTCGTAGACGGTGCCGGTGTAGTAGTCGAGGCCGCGCGCGATCGAGAAATTGATCGCGTAGTTCGCTTCCGGCACACCGAGTGCGCGCACGAAGGCGAGCACTTCCCGCAGCTCGGCTACACCGGCTTCGAGCATCGCGTTGCCGCCGCCGAGGGCATCGAGCTTCGCGATCGCGTCGTCATGACCGCTCGAGCGCTGCGAAATGAAGGCGAGAATCTGCGCGACGGCATCGGCAGGCAGCTTGAATGCGTCGCCCATCAGCGTGTCACGCACATACTGTTCGCCACGCTTGTCGATCTTGTCAACCTCGCGCAGCACCAGGCCCTGCTGCTCCGGATCGGTCACGCCGACGCGTTCGAAGAAACCGCGCATCAGCTTGCGGTTGTTCATCTGGATGGTGAACGGACCGATCGCGAGCTCGGAGAAGATGCCGTGGATCACCGCCGGCAATTCGGCATCGAAACGTACCGACAGCGCATCCTTGCCGATCACGTCGATGTCGCACTGGTAGAACTCGCGGAACCGGCCGCGCTGCGCCGATTCGCCGCGATAGACCCGCTGCATCTGGTAACGACGGAACGGAAACTGCAGCTGATGCTCGTGCTCGGCGACGTAACGCGCCAACGGCACGGTCAGGTCGAAGCGCAACGCGAGCTCGGGATCATCGCCCTGCTTCAGGCTGCCGGTCGACTGCACGAAATAGACTTGGCGCTCGGTTTCGCCGCCGGTCTTGGTCAGCAGCACGTCGGTCAGTTCGATGGCCGGCGTTTCCACGGGCAGGAAACCGAAGCGTTCGAAGTTGCGGCGAATCAGGTCGAGCGTGCCCTGGAATGCGATCTGTTCCAGCGGCAGCAGTTCGAGCACACCAGGCATGGTGCGGGGTTTGGTCAGGCTCATGGGCGCGGTGCGAAGCAGTCCGGAAGACCGCGAAGGCTAGCAGAATGAACGAAGACGCCGATCAGGTGTTGCCACATCGAAGAGGCCTCGCTAAGATTCGCGGCCTCACGTTTCGGGGTGTAGCTCAGCCTGGTAGAGCGCTACCTTCGGGAGGTAGAAGTCGCAAGTTCGAATCCTGTCACCCCGACCAATCCAGACGACAACGCCACCTTCGGGTGGCGTTGCCGTTTTCGGACTCACCAGGGAATGTTGTCGTAGCGCTCGATCAGGCGTGCGTACTCGGCCTTGCTCTGGGCTTGCTTGGCTGCACTCACCGCGATCTGCGCCATGCCCGAACCCGGGTGCACGGTACGCATCACCAGCGGCCACGGCGATTCGTGGCGACTGAACGAACAGAACTCCGCGGCGCAGACCAGGATGTTCCAGAGGTTGGGGCGAGTGGACCTGATGGCATCGAGTTCAACCGGCGCGGTCGCTTCGACGAAATGCAGACGCGGGATGCGCTGTTCGTTCAGGCGGCCGATCCACTCGCTGTCGAGATGCCAACGGTAGGACGTGTCGAAGTCACCGACCTGATCGAACGTATCGCGGGTCATGACCCAGGACGACGGTGTCGCGTAATCGACGATCTTGACCACGACGCCCTGCGCGGTGCGTTCGAGATGTGTCGACGACACGAATCCGAACGGCCCGAGTTGCCCGAGCGCACGCTCCAGGTAGCGGGGTTCCCACAGATCGTCGTCCTCCAGGAAGGCCACGTAGTCGCCCGCCAACTGGGCACAAGCAGCATTCAAGGCCGCGGCCTGAAGGCGCTCGGAGGCCTCGCAGATGCGGGCCTTCCCTGCGATGCGCGCCGCAGCGTAGGTGCCCATGCCCGGATCGACCCCGATCAGGATCTCCGGCACGTGGCCGCGCTGGAACACCGACTGGCCCAGGACGCAGGCGATGGCGCGCTCGACAAACCATGGCGACGACGGATCGTCCGTCTCGCCCTGCAGTCGTGATGGAATCACTACGGAAATCCTGGCCATCGCACTTCCCTGTTCCGCCAACGGACTAGGTTACCCAATCCGACGGCGCAGCGACTCCCAAGAACATGGGTCAGCCCGCACGCAGCGAGGCCAACCGTGCAAGCAACGTGTCCAAACGCAATGCAGATGCGCTGCCGGGCGAGACGCGCGCGGCCAGGCTTTGCTCCGGCGAGCGCAGCGTCGCATCTGAAGCGATGTCGGCTGCCTGCCGGTAGGCATCGCGAAACGGCACACCCGCGACCGCCAGCTCGATGGCCCGATCGGTCGCATACATGCCGGTGTCGATCGCCGCCCGCATGCGTTCGGGCTTCCAAGCCAAGGCGTCGAACACCCGGGCCGCAACGGCGAGCGCGTCGAGCCCATGTGCGAACGCACGCAACAGCGGGCCTTTGCCGGCCTGCATGTCGCGGTGGTAGCCCGGTGGCAACGACGACAGCGATTGCAGCTCCTGCATCGCGCCGTGCACGACCGAGGGACTCGCACGCAACAGTTCGACGACGTCCGGATTGCGCTTGTTCGGCATCAGCGACGAGCCGGTCGTGAAGGCATTCGGCAACGCGACGAAATCGAACTCGGCACTGGTGAACAGGCTCAGGTCCCAGGCGAAGCGGCGCACATCGTTCAAGGCCTGCGCCAGCGCCGCCAACGCCTGCCATTCGTACTTGCCGCGAGACAACTGCGCCGCGATCGGATTGACCAGCAACCGGTCAAAGCCGAGCTCAGTGGTCACTCCGTCACGATCCAGCGCCAGGTTCACGCCGTAACCCGATGCCGTACCGAGCGGATTCGCGTCAATCCAGTGCAGCGTCTGACCCGCGAGTTCAGCGTTGTCGATGAAACTCTCGGCGAGCGCGGCCCACCACAACCCGGTCGACGACACCATCGCACGCTGCAAGTGGGTGTAGCCCGGCATGGGCAGGTCACCCTCACGCTGCGCACGTGCCAACGCGAGATCCGCGACGGCGGCGCAACGCGCCTGCAATTGTCGCAACTGCGCCCGCAGCCACAATCGCAACGCGACCAGCACCTGATCGTTGCGGCTGCGCCCGGTATGGATCTTGCGGCCGAGATCGCCGAGTTTGTCGGTCAACCAGGACTCGATCGCGCTATGACCATCCTCGAAGCGTTCGTCGAGCACGAACTGGCCGGACGCGAAGGCGTCGGCCAGCGCGGCGAGTTCGGATTCGAGTTGCCTGCATTCGTTGGCGCTGAGCAGCCCGATTCGGGCCAGCCCGCGTGCGTGCGCTGCACTGGCGGCGATATCGTGCATGAACAACTCGCGATCGAGAACCACGTCCTCGCCGGCCGTGAAGCGCATCAATTCTGCGTCGATCTCGACACCCGCCTTGTTCCAGATCGGCGAGCTCACAGCAACACACCCTGCAACTCATCGAAACCGAGTGCGAGATTGAGGTTCTGCATCGCTTGCGTGGCCGCGCCCTTGAGCAGGTTGTCGAGCACGCTGACGACCACGGCGCGACGCCCATCCGCCGTCACCTCGATGCCACCGATCAACACGCCATGCCGATGCGCGATGTTCGATACCCAGGGCGCTTCGTCGCGCATGCCGATCAGCGGTTCGGTGTCGTAGCGGTCGCGGAAGCGTTCGTACAGCGTCTCGACATCGCAACGCTGGTTCAGATGCGCGTTCACCGTCATCGTGATGCCGCGGAAGTGCGGCGCGACATGCGGCATGAACTCGACCGGATGCGCGAGATGACGCATCACCTCGCGCTCGTGCAAATGCCCGACGAGACTGTAGGGCATCAGATTGTCCTTCAGCTTGAACGGGTCGTTCTTGTCGGATGGTGTCGTGCCAGCGCCGCTGTACCCGGACACGCCGAAACATTGTGCCGGGCCATCGAGCAGATCGGCGATCGGCGCGAGCGCCAGTTGCATCGCCGTTGCGTAGCAGCCGGGATTGGCAATGCGGCGCTGGCCCGCAGCGCCGGCACGCGTCAGTTCGGGCAGACCGTAGTACCAACGGTCGTCGAAGCGATAGTCGGCACTGAGATCGACCAGGACCGGATCGCGGCCTGCCGCATCGATCGCTTCGACATATTCGGCCGCACGCCCATTGGGCAGAGCCAGCACGAGTGCATCGACGTTTCGCTTCGCGATCGCCTCCGGACTCAGATGCTCGTAGCGCAGCAATCCGAAAGGTTTATGTTCACCAATCGCGACAGCCTGCCCTGCCCATTCGCGCGACATCACGAAATCGAGTTCGAGGCCACCGTGATCGGCAATCAACTTCAGCAGTTCCTGCCCGACATGGCCGCGTGCACCGACCAGCCCGATCCGTTTCGTCGTCATCGTTGTCCACCCGTGTCGAGCAGAAATTGCAGGTTGCGTTTCACCGCGGGCCATTCCGATTCGATGATCGAGAACACCACGGTGTCACGGTAGCCGCCGCCGGGCAGCTTCATGTGATTGCGCAGGATGCCGTCCTGCTTGGCGCCGAGTCGCGCGATGGCAGCACGGGATCGATGATTCATGTAGCTCGTGCGCAACTCGACCGCGCCGGCACCCAGGGTTTCGAACGCGTGGGTCAGCAACAACTGCTTGGCCGCCGTGTTCAGCGCTGTGCGCTGCACGCGCAGCGCATACCAGGTCCAACCGATCTCGACGCGTTTGTGTGTCGCATCGATGTTGCAATAGCGGGTGGTGCCAACGATGTCACCCGCAGCATCGCGCACGACAAAGGGCACCGACCAGCCGCTGGTCTGCTGTTGCAAGGCCTGCACCACGTAGTCATGGGCCGTGTCCGGCGTCGGCACCGAGGTGTAGAACAATCGCCACAATTCGCCGTCCGATGCCGCTCGCCCCAGGGCCTCTGCATGTTCGAGCCGCAACGGCGACAGCGACACTTGCCGATTCGCCAACGACACCGGTTGAACCCACCAGGTCGGATCGATGCTTGCGAGCATGTTCATCCCTTCAAGGTTGCGGGCCGCGCGCGGCAATGGACCACTGCACGCTCGATTTCATCAAAGGATTCGAGTCCGTACCAGAACACCGTCCATTTCTCGCCTTTGAGGCAGCCGTCGCATTCATCGGTGTAGAACTCGTTGACGCTGTTGTCCGGGCGCGAGCGCCAGAACAGCTTCGGCGTGTCGGCGCGCATGACCTGCCACGCGGCCTTGCCGAGGCCCTCACCCTGCGCGTCATCGGCGACCGCGAACTTGTCGAGGTGCGGCATGCCTTCGTCGAGCGTGATGACGAGCGCGGCACGATAGTTCTCGGACACGTAACAACGCAGCAGCCGCGTCTTCTCGAACCAGTCGGGCGTCAGCTTGCGCCGGAAGCCGGATTCGATGAGTGCCTGCAGCTTCTTCCTGTCGAGCGTCGACCACTTCGTGTGCACCCGAATCTTCTCGCCCTTGCGCACCAGGGTGCCGGAACCGCGATGCGTGAACAGCTCCTTCGCAAGTTCCGCTGGACGCGTGATCGAGACCGAACTCGACAACGGCAGGCGATCGAGCAGATCGGCGATCTGTTCTATCTTGAGGCGCATGCCCGAATGCAGCCAGGGTGCGGCGCGTAACGCTTCCAGATCAGTGCTCAGGTTGATCGAGTCGATCAGTTCGCCATCGCCATCAAGCAGGCCACCGGTGCCGGTCAGGAACACGATCTTGTACGGCTTCAGGCGCACGACCAGCTCGTTCGCGGCCATGTCGGCATTGATGTTGAGAATCTGCCCGCCCGGGGTTTCGCCGAGCGAGGCGATGATCGGAATCGAGCCCGCGCGCAAGCTCGCCTGGATCGGTGTCAGATCGATGTTCGTGACCTTGCCGACCAGACCGAACTTGCGTTTGTTCAGCACGTCGGCCTCGAACACGCCGCCGACGATGGCACTGGCCCGCGCACCGACCGCATGCAAGGCCTCGACCAGCTTCAGGTTCTCGGCGTGGAAGACGCGACGCACGACGGCGAGCGCTTCCGGCGACGTGACACGCAAGCCATCGCGAATCGGCGTGACGATGCCGGCGGCGGCCAGTTCCTCGTTCAACTGCGGGCCGGCGCCATGCACGACGATGGGCGTCAATCCGACCTGTTGCAGGAACGCGAGCGCCGAGGCGAGATCATCGATCTCGTCGCGCAGGATGGCACCACCCACTTTCACGACGGCGAAGCGCTCGGCATCGAGTTGCGAGAAGCGCTTCAGGTACTGGTTGATCTCCTTCGCGCTGCCGATGCCCGAGAGCAGGCGCAGGATGACGGGGCGCACGTCCTTAGCCGAGTCCATGTTGGATCACCTTCGAATAGTGTTGCGCGGCGCGTTCGAGCTGTTCGATCGCGACCCATTCGTCCGCCGTGTGCGCCTGGGCGATGTCTCCCGGGCCGAACACCAGCGCGTCGTAACCGGCCTGCGAGAACAGCGAAGCCTCGGTCCAGAAATCCACGGCATTGCCGATCGGCAAGACGAGCGCGTCGGCGATGTCGCGCGCGGCGAGACGACGTTCCTCGGCCGTCGCCACGTCGCCACTCGGCAAGGACGGACCACGAAACGTTTCCTGATACGTCGCGCGCTCGGCCACCGGCAGCATTGCGCGGAAATCGGCATGCAGGCGATCGATGTCCTGCGATGGCAACGGGCGGAACCCGAAGCGCAGCTCGGTCGTCGGCGCGATCATGTTGGCCTTGATGCCACCCTCGATGCGACCGATGTTCAGGCGCAGTCCGGTCAGCCCGCCGAAGCGCAGCGCCTTGTCGGCCTCAACGCGATCGAGCAAGGCATTCGAGAAATGTACGGCCTGATGCAGGGCCGAATCGAGCATCGCGTTCGCACCACTGGCATGGCCGGCATGCCCGCTGAAGTTCACCAGCACCGAGCCGATGCCGCGATGTGCGAGCACGGCTTCGCAATTCGTCGGCTCGGCGACCAGCACCGCATCGAACGCCTGCTTCTCGGCCAGGAATGCGGCGACGCCACGGGCATCGTTGGCTTCCTCGTCGCTGGTCAGCAATAGCGCGATGTCGCCGGGCACCCGCTGCACGGCAGCGAGCAAAGCCGCGGCCGCGCCCTTGATATCGCAGGCCCCGAGTCCGATGGCGCGATCACCGACCACGCGCAACACGTGCGGGTCCGCGGTCCACGCCGGACTCGACGGCACGGTGTCGAGATGCACGTTGACCAGAATCTTCGGCGTGCCGCGCGTCGCGAACAGGCTGACCGACCCGGCGCCATGATCACGAATGCGGACCTCGAAGCCCGCAAGCTGCGACGCGCAATAGGCGAAGATGCCGCCTTCATCGATCAATCGCGGCGGATTGCGTGTGTCGAACGACACCAACCGTTCGAGATGACTCAGGATCGCGTCACGCACCCGCTGCCCTGCCCTTCTCGGCCCACAGGCTCGACGACATGCCGTAGAGCTGGATGAAACCCTCGGCCTCGGCCACGCCCCAGTTCGCCGACTGGGCATACGTCGCGCCGCGGCTCGTCAGCAGGTAATCGGAAACGATGTTGATCGCATCGACCTTGGCGCCATGGGTCTCGACCGTGACGTCGCCGGTCACACGCGCCTGGCTCGATGCGATGAAGGCTTCACAATCGCGCTTCAGCGGATCGTGGAAGAAGCCCTCGTAAGCCAGTTCCACCCACTTCTGCGCGATCAACGGCTTGAAGCGGTTCTGCGCCTTGGTCAGCACCGCTTCTTCAAGCGCGTTGTGTGCGGCAGCGAGCACCGCCAGCGCGGGTGCTTCATAGACGATACGGCCCTTGAGCCCGATCGTCGTGTCGCCGGTGTACATGCCGCGCCCGACGCCGTACTCGGCGAACTCGCGATTGAGTTGGGCGAGGATGGCGGGGCCGCTCATCGTCACGCCATCAATCGCGACGGCGACGCCTTGTTCGAAGCGGATCGTGCGGCGCAGCGGCTGTGCCGGCCACTGTTCGCGCGGCTTGCACCAGCCGCGCGCGCCGGGCCCTGGCGCTTCCCAGCGATCGATCTCGCCACCCGACATGGTCACGCCAAGCACGTTTTCGTTGATCGTGTAGGCCTTGACCTTGTCGCGCACGCCGAAGCCACGCGCCTCCAGATATTCGCGTTCGTACTTGCGGACTTCGCCGACCTCGCGCTGGATCTCGCGGATCGGCGCCAGGATCTCGTAGTCGCCGAGCGCCTTCACGGTCAGGTCGAAACGCACCTGGTCGTTGCCCATGCCGGTGCAGCCGTGCGCGAACGCGCGCGTGCCAAGTTCCTGGCAGCGTTTCAGCGAATGCTCGACGATCAGGTAGCGGTCCGACACCAGCAACGGATACTGGCCCTGGTACCACTGCCCGCCCTGGATCAGCGGCACGACGAAGGAATCCCATATCGGCTGCGCAATATCGGCGGTGCGATGCGACGCCGCACCGAGATCGGCAGCGCGTTGCTCGATGTAGGCGCGCTCCTCGGCATCGACACCACCGGTGTCGGCAAACACGGTATGCACCGCATAACCGC
Organism: Pseudomonadota bacterium; assembly: GCA_022705045.1. GTDB lineage: Bacteria > Pseudomonadota > Gammaproteobacteria > Xanthomonadales > Ahniellaceae > JADKHK01. The sequence continues at coordinate 11,050 of JAKJFE010000081.1, forward strand.
GCTCCTGCAGGTAGGGAATGCAGAAACTGGTGTCGAGTCCGCCCGAGAATGCGAGGACAACATGCTTGCTCATGCCTGTGCTCCGGATTTCCAATGAATGAGTTGTTTCATGACCGCCTTCTGCACGTGCAGGCGGTTTTCGGCTTCATCGACGGCGACGCAATACGGTGCGTCCATCACGCCGTCGGTGGCTTTGATATTTCGGCGCAACGGCAGGCAGTGCGAGAACAGGCCGTTGTTGGTCAGCGCCATCTTGTCTTCATCGACGATGAAGTGCTTCAACATCGCGCGCATCGGCGCCTCGCCTTCCCAGGCGCCAAAATACGGCAGTGCGCCCCAGCTCTTGGCGTAGACGACATCGGCGCCACGATAGCCGTCCTCGATGTCGTGGGTGATGCGAAACGAACCGCCAGCCTCGCCGACATTCTGCTTCGCGATGTCGAGGTAGCGCTCATCGAGCAGGTAATCGGGGTTCGGGCATAAGAGGGTCACTTCCATGCCGAGCCGTGTGGCGATGGTCAGCGCCGAATTCGCCACCGCCGTGTTCAGCGGTTTCGGATGCCAGGTCCAGGTCAGCAGATACTTCTTGCCGCGCAAGTCCTTGCCGAACTTCTCGCGCAGGGTCAGCGCATGCGCCAGTTCCTGGCACGGGTGCGTGATCGTTTCGAGATTGATCACCGGCACGCGCGAATGTTGCGCGAACGCCTTCAGTACCTTGTCTTCGCGGTCATAGGCCCAGTCGCGGAATTTCGGGAACGCGCGCACGCCGATCAGGTCGCAGTAACGCGACAGCACCTGCGCGACCTCGGCCACGTGTTCCTCGGCATCGCCGTCCATCACCGCGTTCGGCTCGAATTCGATGCCCCAGGCGTCCTTGCCGGGCGCCAGCACCACGGCATGGGCACCCAACTGCCAAGCACCGATCTCGAACGAGGAACGCGTGCGCATCGATGGATTGAAGAACAGCAGCGCGATCGTGCGACCTTCAAGATCGCGGCCGAGCGGCGACTGCTTCAGGCGCGCGGCCTCGTCGAGCAGCGCATCGAGTTCGGCACGGCTCAGGTCCTGGGTATTCAAGAAGTGGCGGATCATGGATTCTCCTGGACGAAAACGACAAAGCCCGGCGCAAGGCCGGGCTTCGTTGAAACAAAACGGAATGCCGGCCGGATCAGTCGGATCGACGGCGCGCGCGCGAGGTCATGCCCGCGGCTTGATAAGCCGAGCTGTTGCACATGGCAGGAGCGACGATTTGCTGCATGGCCGCATTGAAACATGCGATGGCTTGAAAAAGCAAAGGGCCGCACGCGGCGGCCCCGAACTGTGACGATTGACGGAGATTCAATCCGCCGGCGCGATCGCGACGCGCACACGCATGCGTTCGCCCGGGTCGTAGTCGAGGCGCGACATGAAGACTTCGCCGCGGTAGCGGTACTCGACGTCGTAACCGACGACACGGCGTTCCTCGCGCTGCACGTCAACCACGCGGCAAGTGGTGCCACCCCGTTCATAACGACCGCCGGCCGAGCCGTTGTTCTTGTCGATGTCGCGGCCAATGGCGCCGCCGATCACCGCGCCGGCCACCGTCGCGGCCTTGCGTCCATCGCCCTTGCCGACCTGGTTGCCGAGTGCACCGCCAATGATGGCGCCGAGCACGGTGCCGCCGGTCGGGTCGCCGCCCGAGCGTTCGCTGTATTGCCCTTGACGCTCGTAGCACTCTTCGCGCGGTTCGCTGGTCATCACGGTTTCATAAATCGGGTCGACGCGCAGCACGTCGGCATAGCCGTAGCTGATGTTCTCGGGCGCCGGGCCGCGACGGTCGTCGTAGTGCGACTGCGCGAAGGCCAGCGGCGTGACCGCCAGAAGAAGAATCGGAAGCAGCGTGCGGTTCATGTGCGTCAGCCTTGCTGATTGAGCCACGGAAATTACAGCATGTGCAGACTGAATGGCTGCCAATGTCGGACCGGTTGGCGGCTAGAATCAAAGGTCAACCAAGGTGACCGCAATGCCCCTGAACCTGTTCAATTCCCTGACCCGCAGCATCGAACCCTTCGCGCCGATGAATCCGGACCGGGTCAGCATGTACGTCTGCGGGCCGACGGTTTACAACTATGTCCACATCGGCAACGCGCGCGGTCCGGTCGTGTTCGGCGTGCTGGCGCGCCTGCTGCGCCGCCACTATCCGAAGCTCGTCTACGCCCGCAACATCACTGACGTCGACGACAAGATCAACCAGGCGGCGATCGACCAGCAGGTACCGATCACCGCCATCACCGACAAGTTCGCCGCGGCCTATCGCGAACACATGGGTGCGCTCGGCGTCGACCTGCCCGACCTGGAACCGCATGCGACCGCGCACATTCCGCAGATCGTCGCGATGTGCGAACGCCTGATCGAAGCCGGCCACGCCTATGCCGCCGAAGGCCACGTCTTGTTCGCGGTCGAGACCTATCCCGAATACGGTCAACTGTCGCGCCGCTCGACCGACGAGATGCTGGCCGGCGCCCGCGTCGAAGTGGCGCCTTACAAGCGCAATGCCGGCGACTTCGTGTTGTGGAAGCCCTCGACACCGGAACTGCCGGGCTGGGATTCGCCCTGGGGCCGCGGCCGTCCGGGCTGGCACATTGAATGCTCGGCGATGTGCGAGGCCGCGTTCGGCGACACCATCGACATCCATTGCGGCGGCATCGACCTGCAGTTCCCGCATCACGAGAACGAGATCGCGCAATCGGTCTGCGCGCATGGCGGCCAGCCGTTCGCGCGCTGGTGGCTGCACAACGGCATGCTGAACATGGACGGACGCAAGATGTCGAAGTCGCTCGGCAACGTGTTCCGCATCGACGAGGTGCTGTCCACGCATCCGGCCGAAGCCCTGCGTCTGGCGCTGATGTCTGCGCACTACCGTCAGCCGCTGGACTGGACCGATGGACTGATCGAACAATGCGTACGCACGCTCGATCGCCTGTACGGCACGTTGCGCGATCTCGTCGGCATCGATGCCAAGGTCGGCGCGATTCCCGAAGCCGTCGAATCCGCTCTGCTCGACGACTTGAACACACCGCAAGCCCTTGCCGCGTTGTCCGCGATCGCCGCCGAAGCACGCAAGGCCGATACTGATGCGGACCGCGCACGGCTCAAGTCGGACCTGCTGTCCGGCGGTTTCGCGCTCGGCCTGCTGCAACAGGATCCGGCCGCGTGGTTCGCCCGCGGCACCGAAGGCAGCGCACTCGACGCAGCCGCCATCGATGCCCGCGTGCAGGAACGCCATGCCGCGAAGCTGGCGCGCGACTTCGCCCGCGCCGACGCGATCCGCAAGGAACTCGCAGACCAAGGCATCGAGATCGAGGACACGCCGCAGGGCCCGCGCTGGAAGGTGGCGGCAAAATGAGCGACATCGAACTGACCGACCCGATCCAGCAGGAGATCGCCGAGGAATTCTCGTTCTTCGGCGACTGGAGCGAGCGCTACCAGTACCTGATCGACCTCGGTCGCAAGCTGCCACCCTTCCCGGAAGCATGGCGCACCGAAGCCAACCGCCTGCACGGTTGCCAGTCGATGGTCTGGGTGGTGTCGGAAGGCGACGCCGACCGACTCGTGTTCCATGCGATCAGCGATTCGTCCATCGTCTCGGGACTAGTGGCGTTGACGCTACGCGTGTATTCGGGCCGCAGCGCGAAGGACATCCTGGCCACCGAACCGCAGTTCATTGAAGCGATCGGGCTCGGCAAGCACTTGTCGGTGACGCGCGCAAACGGCTTGGCCGCGCTGATCGCGAAGATCAAGGACACCGCCGCGCAGGCATGAAAAACCCC
>JAKJFE010000082.1 GCA_022705045.1 Pseudomonadota bacterium
GGTGCTGGATGCGCCGCGGGGCGGCATCGACATCGCCAGTGCCGGCCATCCGATGCCGCTGCTCCGCCGTGCTGACAGCGGCGTCGAGCAGCTGCCAGTGGTTGCGGCACCGGCGCTGGGTGTCGGTGGCGGCAACTTCTACGAATCGCATGTCGATCTGGGGCGCGGCGACGGCCTGCTGTTCTACACCGACGGTCTGGACGATGCGCGCAATGCCGCCGACGAGGCGTTCGGCTTGCAGCGCGTCAAGACCCTGCTGGCGAACGCGCGCTCGGCCGGCCAGGCCGTGGAATCGTTGACCAGTGCGGTGGGCGCCCACCACGGCGACATCGAGCCCTTCGACGACCTCGCCCTGATCGCACTGTGGCGACGCTGATCCGTCAACCTTAGTCCTTGCCGAACAGGCGTTTCCAGCGGCTGTCCGGTGCGGGCGGTGGCACGGCTGCGGCGGGCTTGGCCTCGACTGCAGGTCCGACCACGGTCGAACGCTTTTCCAGCACCTCGGCGCTGGCCGGAACCCCGAGCAGGTGGGCCGCAGCCTCCGATCGTTCTGGGTCGGCGGAGGCCGTCGTCGTCGTGCCGGTGGTGGCCCCCAGCAGCTGCGCGGCGGTGTCGACCAGGCGGGCCGGCGTGTCGAGCCGGTGCGGGTGCTGGTCGAGTGCGGCATGGCGGTTCGGGAACAGCGAAAACATGCTGGTGAATCCGGCGATGTCGAACACCTGGCGCACGCTGGCCGACAGGCCGCAGAGGCGCACTGAGCCAATGCCGCCGTCGAGGCGCTTGGCCAAGGCCAGCAACACACGCAGGCCCGCGGAGCTGACATAGACCACGGCCGCGAGGTCGATCACGAAATGCTTGCGGCCGGCATGGCCGGCATCGTCGAGGACCAGTTCCAGCTCACCCGCGGTCTCGGAGTCGAGCCGGCCGCTCGGCGCGACCAGCAGGACCTGGCCATGCAGTTCCTGCAGGATGTCCACCTAGGGCTCCGCTTGCACGGCGAGATCGACGCTGCCGAAACGCAGCGTGTCGCCGATCGTGAAACGCACCGCGACGCCGGGCTTGAGGCGCTGGCCGTTGTGGAAGGTGCCGTTCAAGGTGCCCACCTCCTCGCGCACCATCCAGTTCGTGCCTTCCTTCAGGATCTTGGCGTGGCGGCGCGACAGCGAGCGTTGTGCGTCCAGTGGTCCGAGATTCACCTCGGGCGTGGTGCCGGTCACCGGGTCCGGTCGACCCACCAGGAATTCCTGGCCGTTGCTCAGGCTGAACAGCGTCTGCGTGGCTAGGTGCATGAGGCGGGGCGTGGCCGTGGTGGCATCGCCCTCGTCGCGGGCGGGCGGGGCTTTGGGCAGCGGGGTGAATTCGGCCGCGGCACGGCGAACTTCGACCGGGTAGGGGACAGTCGTATCGCCACCGCCAGACTCGGCCCGACGCAGTCGCCCCGCCAGCTTGCGCATGATGCGGATGGCGATCTCGACATTGCCGGCGATCACGCCCGGGAAGGCGGCGCGGTCGATGCGCAGCAGCTTGGTCGGCGCACGTGCGACGGCAGTGGCGAAGCGCGGCTGATCCTCGAGGATGGCCATTTCGCCGAAGAAGTCGCCGGGACCGAGGGTGGCGAGCGGCTCCCGCCCGCGTGCCGCGCGCAGGATGTCGATGGCACCGGATTCGATGATGTACATCTCGGCGCCGTCGTCGCCCTCGCGGAAGACGATCTGCCCCGAAGGCACCATCAAGAACATTTCCTGCGACATGGATCGCGGCACTCCGTGCGTGGATGGCGAATTATGCGGAGCCGTCACAACACGTGACAATGGTCGGCGCGCGCTAGGCTAGCGCGAAGCGAGGCGAACGGCGGTGCGGATCACGATGGGGTGGTGTCGGAGGTCGATGATCGGTCTCCTGTGCGCGGTCGCTTCCGCAGCGCAGGCTCAGATCCTGCGCCTGCCGGCAGCCGCCTGCGCGGAACTGGGCGAATCCGCCGACGGATTCGAGTCGGCTTGGCCCAGTTGGCCGTCGCACGGATCGGGCGGCGTGGCCGGCAGCGGCGTGCGCAGCATCGCCATCCCCGGGTTCGAAACCCTCCCCGCGTATGCCCAGCGCACCTATTTCTGGTTCGTGCCGGAACAGGCGCCCGCGGGGCCGATGCCCTTGGTGGTGGCGCTGCATGGCACCGCCGGGTCGCCGGCCAATGCCTACAACGAGGCGCGCATCGTCCGCGATCTGTGGATCGATGCCGCGCGTCGGCACGGGTTCGCGGTGGTCTCGCCGGTCGCGGGCGGCAGTCGCGGCAGCTGGATCGCGCCGTTGGCCGCAGGTGATGTGCCCACCGACTACGACGTGATCGCCGCCGCGATCGCGGACATCGAATCGCGTTTCGACATCGAGCGCGCCCGTCGTTATCTGTGGGGTTTTTCCGCCGGCGGACACGTCGCGCTGGATTTGGTCGTGAACCCGTTGCACGAGGGGTTCGGGCGACGCCAGTTCGCGGCCGTCGGTGCCAATGCCGGCGTCCTGGCGGGACTCGCCTGCAGCGGACTGGGCGAGGCCGCCTGCCGGGTCGCCCTGCGCCAGGCGTTCCCGCGTCTGCCAGCCCAGGTTCTGGTGGGAGATGCCGACAGTCTGCGCACGCATGCCGAGGGCGATGCGCCGCGTTTTCTGGGCGAAGGCTGGGTCGATGCCCGCAGCTACCGCTACGAGCAGTTCGCCGGCGGGCATTGGGTCGGCCTCGACCACCCGGACCGCCAATGGGACTGGTTCTGCCAGTTCGGCCGGCTGCTCGATCCGATCGAGCGTTTCCGGCTGCGCCCGACCGTCCCCTGAACGATTGCACCGGGTGGGTGCGCGGGCGCCGGGTTTCACGTCTTCTTTGCCTTGCGCGTTCAAACATTTGCTGGCTAAAATCCCGCTGCTTTGCTGGCGGCTTTTGGCGCCGTCTTCTTCCCGCAGATCCCCTTCGAGCGCATGGCCATGAGCACGCAACTTGCACACGGCCGCAGCCTCGTCCCCCGGATCGCGCTGGCGGAAGCGGTGACGACGGCAGTCGCGGCCCTGGGCTTCGCACTCGCTTCGGCGCCATCCGCGCTGGCAGTGCTGCTCGGCGGGGCGCTGGTGGTGGTCGGAACCCTGCTGTTCGGCTGGCGCATGTTCGCCGCGGGCGTGGGGTCGTCGGGTACTGCACTGGCCTCGATGCTGGTCGGCAAGGCGATGCAATGGATCACGCTGGCGCTGGGACTGTTTCTGGTCATCGGCGTCTTGCACTTCCCGGTTGTCCCCGTGGTGTCTGGCGTCATCGCCGCCCAGGCGGGCTTCTGGATCGGAACCGGATTAATTCGTTGAGCCCCACACCATGTCGGATCAAGCCGAAAAACTGACGCCCACCGAGTACATCCAGCACCATCTGGGTCATCTCGCCCACGACTTGACGCCCACGGTCGGCAAGGACGGCTTCATGGCCGTGCATGTCGACACGATGGTGATGTCCTTCGTGCTCGGCCTGATCATGTGTCTCGGCTTCTGGGTCGCGACGCGCAAGGCCACGGCCGGCGTGCCCGGCAAGTGGCAGGCCTTCGTCGAGATCGTGCTCGAATTCATCGACAAGCAGGCCAAGGACGCCTACCACGGCACCAGCAAGCTGGTGACGCCCGTGGCGATCACGCTGTTCTGCTGGATCATCCTGATGAACGCGATGGACTTCATTCCCGTCGACTTCATCGCCAAGACTGCCGGTTTCGTCGGCCAACACGTGTTCGGCGTCGACCCGCACCACGTGCACTGGCGCCCGGTGCCGACCGCCGACGTCAACGCGACGCTGGCGATGTCGATCACCGTGTTCTTCCTGATGATCTTCTTCGCGCTGCGCGCCAAGGGCATCGGCGGCTTCGTGCACGAACTGTTCACCGCGCCGTTCGGCAAGTGGATGTTCCCGGCCAACCTGCTGCTCAATGCGGTGGAGCTGCTGTCCAAGCCGGTGTCGCTCGCGATGCGACTGTTCGGCAACATGTACGGCGGCGAGATCGTGTTCCTGCTGATCTGGGTGCTTGGTGGCGCCGGTGTCGGCGGCGCGCTGGCTTCGGCGGTCTTCGGCCTCGGCTGGGGCCTCTTCCACATCCTGATCATCATCCTGCAAGCCTTCATTTTCATGATGCTCTCGGTCGTGTACCTGAGCCTCATGGAAGAGCATCACTGAGTTTTCGCTTCACCCTTTCCTTTTCTTTCCATCAATACCGTAGACGGAGAAACACCATGGAAGCTCTCATCGCCACGATCAACGCTTCGACCGCGCTCGCCATCGGCATCATGATCGGCCTCGCCGCGCTCGGCGCCGGTATCGGTATGGCCCTCATGGCCGGCAAGTTCCTGGAATCGGCCGCGCGCCAGCCGGAACTGATCCCGGTGCTCCAGGTGCGCATGTTCATCACCGCCGGCCTGATCGACGCGGCCTTCATCATCACGGTCGCCGTCGCGCTGATGTTCGCGTTCGCCAACCCGCTCGCCTCGGCCATCACGGGCGGCTAATGGGTTGATCGGAGTGCGGCGCAAGTCGCACTCCGGTTGAAGTTGCGCTGCGCCGGAAGCTCTCCGGACAGCGCGCCAACGCGGAGCAATACGCCATGAACATCAACCTGACGCTGTTCGCGCAGGCGCTCATGTTCGCCGGCTTCATCTGGGTCGTCGCGACCAAGATCTGGCCGCCGCTCTTGAACGCCATCGAAGAACGCCAGAAGAAGATCGCCGACGGCCTTGCCGCCGCCGACAAGGCCAAGCAGGAACTCGCCGATGCCGACGCCCGCGTCGCCGACGAGATCAAGAAGGCCCGTGTCGACGCCGCGCAGATTACCGATCGTGCGCATCAGCAGGCCGTCCAGATCGTCGACAAGGCGAAGCAGGACGCGATCGCCGAAGCCGCGCGCCAGAAGGCCGCTGCCGAAGCCGAGATCGCGAACCTGTCGTCGAAGGCGAAGGAAGTGCTGCGCTCGCAGGTCGCCAGCCTCGCCGTGAAGGGCGCGGAGAAGATCCTCGGCCGCGAGATCGACGCGAATCGCCACCGCGATCTGCTCGATCAGGTCGCCAGCGAGATCTAAGCGATGAGCAGCCGCGAAACGCTTTCTCGCCCGTACGCCCGCGCCGCCTTCGAACTCGGCAAGGGCCACAACGCCCTGGCCGACTGGTCGGCCAAGCTCGGTTTCGCGGCAGCGGTCGCGGCCGCGCCTGAGGTCGGCGAACTGATCGGCAACCCGCGCGTCACGGCGGAGCAGCTGAAAACGCTGTTCCTGCCGAACGTCGAAGCCGCGGACAGCGCCTTCGCGCTGTTCGTCGCCCAGCTCGCGACCAACCGTCGTCTGGGCTTGCTGCCGGAGATCGCGGCGCAGTTCGAACAGCTGAAGCGCGAATCCGAACGCGTGCTCAAGGTGCGCGTGAAGACCGCGGTCGCGCTCGAATCGGCGCAGGCCGACTCGATCAAGGCCGCGCTCGCGAAGCGATTCGCGCGTGATGTCGTGATCGAATCCAGCATCGACCCGTCGGTGCTCGGCGGTGCGGTGATCGACGCCGAAGGCCTCGTCATCGACGCCTCGGTGCGCGGACGCCTCGAACGCCTCGGACAGGCGCTGGCGCAGTAATCCAATCCGGCCTGGCGCGACCTCGCGACGGGCCGGTCAAAGTTTTCACCCTTTCGGGAACAGTCATGGCCAACCAACTCAACCCCAGCGAAATCAGCGAGCTGATCAAGAACCGCATCGAGCAGTTCAAGACCAGCGCGACCGCCCGCAACGAAGGCACGATCACCGCGGTCTCCGACGGCATCGTGCGCATCCACGGCCTCGCCGACGTGATGCAGGGCGAAATGATCGAGATGCCGAACAACACGTTCGCGCTCGCGCTCAACCTCGAACGCGACTCGGTCGGCGCCGTGGTGCTGGGTGACTACGAACACCTGCGCGAAGGCGATGCGGTCAAGACCACCGGCCGCATTCTCGAAGTGCCGACCGGCCCGGGCCTGCTCGGCCGCGTCGTCGACGCACTCGGCAATGCCATCGACGGCAAGGGTCCGATCGTCTCCGAGGTCAGCGCCCCGATCGAAAAGGTCGCGCCGGGCGTGATCTGGCGCAAGTCCGTCGACCAGCCGGTGCAGACCGGTTACAAGCCGGTCGACGCCATGATCCCGATCGGCCGCGGCCAGCGCGAGCTGATCATCGGCGACCGCCAGACCGGCAAGACCGCTCTCGCCATCGACGCCATCATCAACCAGAAGGGCTCGGGCATTAAGTGCGTGTACGTCGCCATCGGTCAGAAGAACTCGACCATCGCGAACATCGTGCGCAAGCTCGAAGAGCACGGCGCGATGGCCTACACCACGGTCGTGGCGGCCTCGGCCTCGGAATCGGCGGCGATGCAGTACATCGCGCCGTATTCGGGTTGCACGATGGGCGAATACTTCCGTGATCGCGGCGAAGACGCGCTGATCGTGTACGACGATCTGTCCAAGCAGGCCGTCGCGTATCGCCAGATCTCGCTGCTGCTGCGCCGTCCGCCGGGTCGCGAAGCCTATCCGGGCGACGTGTTCTATCTCCATTCGCGCCTGCTCGAACGCGCTTCGCGCGTCAGCGAGGAATACGTCGAGAAGTTCACCAACGGCGCCGTCAAGGGCAAAACCGGCTCGCTGACCGCGCTGCCGATCATCGAAACCCAGGCCGGTGACGTCTCGGCCTTCGTGCCGACCAACGTGATCTCGATCACCGACGGCCAGATCTTCCTGGAAACCGACCTGTTCAACGCCGGCATCCGCCCGGCCGTGAACGCCGGCATCTCGGTGTCGCGTGTCGGTGGCGCCGCGCAGACCAAGATCGTCAAGAAGCTCTCCGGCGGCGTGAAGCTCGCGCTCGCGCAGTACCGCGAACTCGCGGCGTTTGCGCAGTTCGCGTCCGACCTCGACGCGGCGACGCGTGCGCAGCTCGAACGCGGCCAGCGCGTGACCGAGCTGATGAAGCAGAAGCAGTACGCGCCGATGTCGATCGCCGAACTCGCGATCTCCGTCTACGCCGCCGAAAAGGGCGCGCTGGATGACATCCCGGTGGCGAAGATCCTGCCGTTCGAGCGTGGCCTGCACGCCTTCATGCACGCCAACCACGGCGCGCTGATGCAGGACCTGGTCAAGAGCGGCGACTGGAACGACAAGATCGAAGGCGTGTTCAAGGCCGCGATCGAAGAGTTCAAGAAGACGGGCAGCTGGTAAACGGGATCGAACCATGGCCGGTACCAAGGAAATCCGAACCAAGATCAAGTCGGTGCAGAACACCCGCAAGGTGACGCGCGCGCTTGAAATGGTCTCGGCGAGCAAGATCCGTCGCGCGCAGGACAAGATGCGCGCGTCGCGTCCGTATGCGCGCCTGATGCGCCAGGTGATCGGCCATATCGCGAAGGCGAACGGCGACTACAAGCATCCGTTCATGATGGAGCGCAAGGACGTCAAGCGCGTCGGTTATGTCGTCATCTCGACCGACCGTGGTCTCTGCGGCGGCCTGAACTCGACGCTGTTCCGCAAGCTGATCGCCGAGATCCGCACGCACCAGCAGAACGGCGTCGAAGTCGACATCGTCGCGATCGGCCAGAAGGCGGCGACGTTCTTCCGGCGCATCAAGGTCAATCTCGTCGGTTCGGTCACCCACCTCGGCGAGAACCCGCAGGTGGCGCAGCTGATCGGCATCATCAAGGTGATGCTGGACGGCTTCACCGAAGGCCGTCTCGACCGCGTCTTCCTCTGCTACAACGACTTCGTCAACACGATGGTGCAGAAGTCGACGACCGACCAGCTGCTGCCGCTGCCGGCGTCGGACACGCTCGAAACCGCGCATGACTGGGACTACATCTACGAACCGAATGCGGTCGAGGTGCTGGACAGCGTGCTCACGCGGTACGTCGAATCGCTCGTCTACCAGGGCGCGCTCGAAAACCTCGCTTCCGAACACGCGGCCCGCATGGTCGCGATGAAGGCGGCGTCGGACAACGCGACCAAGCTGATCGGCACCCTGCAGCTCGTCTACAACAAGGCGCGCCAGGCAGCGATCACCCAGGAAATTTCCGAAATCGTCGGCGGCGCTGCCGCGGTCTGATCTCGGTCACCGAATTATTTTGAGGACACAACCATGAGCCAGGGCAAACTCGTACAGATCATCGGCGCGGTCGTCGACGTCGAATTCCCGCGCGCTTCGGTGCCGCGGGTCTATGACGCGCTGAAGGTGCAGAACACCGACATCACGCTGGAAGTGCAGCAGCAGCTCGGCGACGGCATCGTGCGTACGATCGCGCTCGGCTCGACCGATGGCCTGCGCCGCGGCCTGATCGCCGACAACACCGGCGAAGCGATCAAGGTGCCGGTGGGTGCCAAGACGCTCGGCCGCATCATGGACGTGCTCGGCAACCCGATCGACGAAGCCGGCCCGATCGGCGAGAACGACCGCTGGGAAATCCACCGCGCGGCGCCGAGCTACGAAGAACAGTCGGCTTCGAACGAACTGCTGGAAACCGGCATCAAGGTGATCGACCTGGTGGCCCCGTTCGCGAAGGGCGGCAAGGTCGGCCTGTTCGGCGGCGCCGGCGTCGGCAAGACCGTGAACATGATGGAACTGATCAACAACATCGCCAAGGCGCACTCGGGCCTGTCGGTGTTCGCCGGCGTGGGTGAACGTACCCGCGAAGGCAACGACTTCTATCACGAGATGAAAGACTCGAACGTGCTCGACAAGGTCGCGATGGTGTACGGCCAGATGAACGAGCCGCCGGGCAACCGTCTGCGCGTCGCGCTGACCGGCCTGACCATGGCCGAATACTTCCGCGACGAGAAGGACGCGTCGGGCAAGGGCAAGGACGTGCTGCTGTTCGTCGATAATATCTACCGCTACACGCTGGCCGGTACCGAAGTGTCGGCACTGCTCGGCCGCATGCCGTCCGCCGTGGGTTACCAGCCGACGCTGGCCGAAGAAATGGGCGTGCTGCAGGAACGCATCACCTCGACCAAGACCGGCTCGATCACCTCGATCCAGGCCGTCTACGTGCCCGCGGACGACCTGACCGATCCGTCGCCGGCCACGACCTTCGCGCATCTCGATGCGACCGTCGTGCTGTCGCGCAACATCGCCTCGCTCGGTATCTACCCGGCGGTCGATCCGCTGGACTCGACCTCGCGCCAGCTCGATCCGCTGGTCGTCGGCAACGAGCACTATGACGTCGCGCGCAAGGTGCAGTCGACGCTGCAGCGCTACAAGGAACTCAAGGACATCATCGCCATCCTCGGCATGGACGAACTGAGCGAAGAAGACAAGCAGACCGTGTCGCGCGCGCGCAAGGTCGAGCGCTTCTTCTCGCAGCCGTTCCATGTCGCGGAAGTGTTCACCGGCTCGCCGGGCAAGTACGTGTCGCTGAAGGAAACCATCCGCGGTTTCAAGATGATCGTCGAAGGCGAAGCCGACGCGCTGCCGGAACAGGCCTTCTACATGGTCGGCGGCATCGACGAAGCCTTCGAGAAGGCGCGCAAGATGGGTGTCGCGGTTTAACCGAACCCCACCCCGGCCCTCCCCTTCGCTGCGCGAAAGGGAGGGAGTCGATCAGGAGTCATCATGTCTACTATTCGTTGCGACATCGTCAGTGCCGAGGAAGAGATCTTCCACGGCACCGTGACCTTGGTCGTCGCTACCGGCGAAATGGGTGAGCTCGGCATCGCGCCGCGCCATGCGCCCTTGATCACCCGTCTCAAGCCGGGCCAGGTGCGCGTCAAGCTGGAGAACGGCGACGAGCAGTTCTTCTACGTCTCCGGCGGCATCCTCGAGGTGCAGCCGCAGGTCGTGACGGTGCTCGCCGACACCGCGATCCGCGCCAAGGATCTCGACGAAGCCGCGGCCAGCAAGGCCAAGGCCGAAGCCGAGAAGCTGCTCGCGAACCGCACCGATGCGATGGAAATCGCCGAGGCGCAGGCCCAGCTCGCCCAGGCCGTCGCCCAGCTGCAGGCGCTCGAACGCCTGCGCAAGAACCTCAAGCACTGATCCACCGTTCGCCCCGAGCCTGTCTAAGGGCGTTCGTACCACCGCATCAACACCGTCCCCACAGGACACGCCAGCGCCGACCCGCAAGGGTCGGCGTTGTCGTTTATGGCCTTAGCGGATCAGCGCGCGTGATCTCATGATTTCCGAGGTGTCACGCCACCAGCAGCGGCTGCCTTCGTATCGTTGCCAATCGAATAGAAGATTGATCTCGGGGGCGCTCGCCACGACAGCTACGACGGCGAAAAATGGGCCCTGCGACTTCCATGGGTATTCCCATATCCGATGCCGAACGATCGCACGCCTAGTGCGAACTACCGTTGTCCCTTCTATTTCGACGAACCATCTGAAGCATGTGTCGACTGTTGAGGCTGTGTTCCCGAAATAGGTTTCGATCCATCGGTCGTCCGTGCGACCAAGGAAACGGCGATGTCCGTGCACCCAGCGGGACCAATCGGGCGCTCGCTCGCGTTCCCATTGCCACCCACCCGAGGGCGTCAGCTCAAAGCGCTCCCCGTCGTCGGCGATGATCGGCTTGATCCACCCCAGTCGACGCCACTGAGTGAGCATTCGCGTCAATGTGGATTCATCAAGACCGTGCGGTCTGCAATTGAGGTGCAAATCGAACGCGGGATCGCTCAGATCCACCAAGCGAAGGGCGCCATAGTCGGCAAGCGCATCGAGGACAATCAACTCGGCATCGGAAATATCGACGAGACCGGTACGCCAGAACGGGATGGACATGGACAGGTCGGCTATCAGTGGCCGACGGGCAGCGCGGCCATGCTAACGCCAAATCGCAGCGAACGGCGTGCGCGCTAGAATGCGCGTCTTGAACTCGCCTGGAGCAGGACATGACGGACGCCGAGAAGATCTACGACTTCTGCGACGAGATGTGGGAACGCCAGATCATTCCGCAGCTCACCGAGTACATCAAGATTCCGGCGAAGTCGCCGGCCTTCGACGTCGAGTGGGAACACCACGGCTACATGAAGGCGGCGATGGACCTGATCGAGACCTGGGTGCGCGACCAGCCGGTCGCCGGCATGAAGGTCGAACGCATCCAGTTGCCCGGGCGCACGCCGCTGCTCTTCATCGAGATTCCCGGCAAGGGCGACGACGTCGTGCTGATGTACGGGCACATGGACAAGCAGCCGGAAATGGTCGGCTGGAACGTCGATCTCGGCGCCTGGAAGCCGCTGCGCGCCGGCGACAAGCTGTACGGGCGCGGCGGCGCCGACGACGGCTACGCGACCTTCGCGTCGCTGACCGCGGTGATGGCGCTGAAGGAGCGCGGCATCGACCACTCGCGCGTCGTCATCGTCATCGAGGGCTGCGAGGAATCCGGCTCGTACGACCTGCCGTTCTACATCAACCACCTGGCCGATCGCATCGGCAAGCCGTCGCTCGTGGTCTGCCTCGATTCCGGCGCCGGCAACTACGATCAGTTGTGGCTGACGACCAGCCTGCGCGGCCTCGCCGGCGGCACGCTGAACGTGCGCGTGCTCGAAGAGGGCGTGCACTCCGGCGACGCCAGCGGCATCGTGCCGAGTTCGTTCCGGATCCTCCGGAACCTGCTCGATCGCATCGAGGATTCGAAGACCGGACGCATCACCGCCGACGTGCTGAACGTCGACATCCCGGGCGACCGCATCGCGGCCGCGAAGGAAGCGGCGGGTGTGCTCGGCACCCAGGTCTACGACAAGTTCCCATGGCCGCAGGGCGTGATGCCGATGAATTCGGACCTGGCCGAACTGGTGTTGAACCGCACATGGCGCCCGACCTTGTCGGTGACCGGCGTCGAAGGCCTGCCTAAACTCGAAGATGCCGGCAACGTGCTGCGGCCCTACACCGCGGTGAAGCTGTCGGTGCGCATCCCGCCGACGCTGGACCCGGTGGTCGCCTCGAACAAGCTCAAGGAGATCCTGGAGAAGGATCCGCCCTACGGCGCCAAGGTCGAGTTCGACATCGAGAAGTCGTCCCAAGGTTGGGCGGCGCCGTCGCTGGTGCCGTGGCTGGCCGACACCGTCGACACCGCGTCCAAGACCTGGTTCGGCACGAAGTCGGCACAGATGGGCGAGGGCGGCACGATTCCGTTCATGGGCATGCTGCAGGACCGGTTCCCGGAAGCGCAGTTCGTCGTCACCGGCCTGCTCGGCCCGAAGTCGAACGCGCATGGCCCGAACGAGTTCCTGCACATCCCGACCGGCAAGAAGCTGACCGCGGCGATGTCGAAGGTCATCGCCGACCACTACGTCAACCGCGGCTCGCCGACGGTCGCCTGATGCGCACGCTCGCCCTGTGCGCATTGCTGGGGGCCGCGTCGCTGGCGCACGCGGAGCGGCGCATCGCGATCGATGTCGATCTGCGCGTCGATGCGAAGGCCGACGCCGCGGTCGAGGTCGCCGACACGTTCGCGGATGCACTCGCGAGCGGCGATCTCGACACCGTGAAGTCGTTGTTGGCCGAAGACGTGATCGTGCTCGAATCCGGTGGCGTCGAAGCTTCGCGCGACGAATACTTCGCGCACCATGCTGCTGCCGACGCCAAGTACCTCGCCGATGCGACGCAGACGATCACGCGCCGCATCGCGAAAGCCGAGGGCGCGACGATCTGGATCGCGACCGAATCGACGCTCGCCAAGCCGAACCGCCCGTCCGCGAAGAACGCCGAAACCCTGGTGCTCGCGAAGCGCCAAGGCCGCTGGAAGATCGTGCACATCCACTGGTCGAGCCGGGACTGACGCGGACTCACCACGGACTACGGTCGGGTTGGCCGCGTGTTGCGAAAGACGCTGACCAAGGTCGCCGAGAGAACGAATGTTGCTTGTGCACCTGATCGGTCGCCGACTGCGTCGACTGCCGATGAGATCTGGGACTGCATGACGCCCAAGCAAGTAGAACGGATCTGCCTATCGGCTACCGTCGCCTCGCGACTGGGTGGTTTGCCATCAAAGATTGGCATCGAACACTCGCGTATCTTCGAGACATCTCACGACGACCTGAAAATGGTCCGCCTCCGTCGGCCATCGGATACAGAGTCGCGCGACGGGCGGCGCCGCTGCTCTAGCGTGCGGCATCGATCTCGGCGAGCCGGCGGCGCAGGCGTTGCGCATCGGCATGTCTCGGGCTGTAGCTCTGTTCGAAATACGCAAGCACGCCGGCAAGACCCGCGCGCGCTTCCGCGTGCCGACCCAGCGCGAACTCGGCCTCGGCGCGCGCCCAGCGCAGCAGCTGCACGCCGTCGCTGCGTTCGGCCTCGGCATCCGCAGGCGCCGGCACCTGCGCCAGCGTGTCCAGCGCGGCCGCAGGCGCACCTGCCATCACCTCACCGAGTGCGCGGTAACCGCGCAGCAGCAGGCAGGGATTGGCGCGCATGCGCCCGAGTTCGGTACACCGCGCAAGTCCACGCTCGGTCGCCTTGGCCAGGCCAGCGAGATCCCCGCGCAGCCACCCAGCGCCGGCCAGCAATTGCCAGCCGTGCAGCTCGTTCGGGCTGCCGAGTTCAGCGAGCATCGCGACGCCGCGCTCGATCAAGGCCACGCCACCGGCATCGCCGCTGCGTACGCGGCGCGCGCCGACTTCGACCAACATCTCGGCGTGGCGCGGATGGCTGCCGGGAAATTCCGCCACCGCGATCGCCAGCCCACGTTCGGCCACCGTCAACGCCTGCGCGTGCTCGCCCAGCGCGTCGTGGACCGAAATCTGCACATCGAGCATCGGCAGCAGCGCCGCCGAGCGTTCGCCCTGCAGGCGTTCGGCAATGGCCAGTGCCTCGTCGAGCAGGAAACGTGCATCCGCCCAGCGGCGCTGATTCTGCGAGATCGCGGCAATGTTGTAGAGGGCGATCGGCAAGCGGATATCGTTTGGCGGCAGATGTGCACGATAGAGCGCAAGGCCGGCCTGGGCTTCAACCAGCGCTTCGGCGAAGCGGCCTTCCTGGTTCAGCACTTGGCCGTAGGCAAAATGTGCGTTGCCGAGATTGAGCGGCTCGCTGTCGGCATGCTGCTTCAGGATGGCCAGTGCGCGCACCGCGTGGGGTTTGCCATCGAGCGTGCGGCCGCGGTACTGCTCGACCACGGCCAGGTTCAGCAGGGTCTCCGCGACCACCGGGCTATCGGCGCCATGCGCGCGCTCGGCCAGCGCCAGCGCCTTCTTGAGGCGCGCGACGGCCTCGTCGAAACGCCCCTTGGACGCGAGGATCTCGCCGAAGTCGTCGTTGAGGTCGGCGGCGACCATCGGCGCGTCGGCGAACTCGCGATCGATGCGCACGAGGGCGTCCTCGAAGGCCTGGTCGAGGCTGATCACGCCGCGCGCATCGCGGCGCATCGGATCGCTTTGCAGGAACACCGACAACACGAATTCGGACGAACGCTTGGCGCGTTTCGCCTGCTCGGCGGCCAAACTTGCCGCCGCGGTGGCGCGCGCAGCCTCGCGGTCCGCGCGTGCCGCCGAGGCATTCGCGACGTGGGCCTGCCACAGCGCCAACGCTGCGGTGGCGGCGAGCCCGACCGCAGCCACAGCCGCCACCAGCGCTGCGGCGCGATGGCGCGACAGGAAGCGCGTAAGGCGATAACGCGTCGTGGGTGCGCGCGCCAGCACCGGAAGCGCGTCGAGATGGCGGGCGATGTCCTCGGACAGTTCGACGACCGAACCGTAGCGATCCTCGGGCCGCGCGCGCAGCGCCTTGGACACGATCGCATCGAGATCGCCGGCCAACGCTTCCGGCGGATACGGCAACGACGCCGCATGATCGCGCGCGCGCCGGCTCGGCTGCTGGGTCTCCTCTTCGTCGAGTC
>JAKJFE010000232.1 GCA_022705045.1 Pseudomonadota bacterium
CCAGTGCCAGTCGGGCTCATCGGCATGCCGGCGCAGGTGCGCACACAACAGATCGTGCGGCTGGTCGCGAAAGGCATCGAACAGATCGCGCCACGGCCCGGCGTAGAGCGCGTCGTATTCGATGAACCAGTAATGGTCGAAATCCGCATGGGCGTCGAAGAAGTCGAGCCAGGCCAGGTGCAGGTTCCACATGATCTCGTGGCCAACCAACCGCTTCGCCCGGGGCGCGACGCCGGCAAACGTGAAGCGATGCACCTGCGCCGCCAGGCCATCCGGCAACACCTCGGCATCACTGAGCACGAAGGCGCGATCGCCCTCGCGCAGCGCAAGGCGCATGCGTGCGAACTCGTCGAGGATCGGTGCATCGAAGCGATGGGTCATCAAAACCAGGGCAGTACGCACGATCGCTCCGGAGCCACCCGCCGACTGTAGGCAGGGCCGCGGGCGCCGATCAATGCGCAACTCGTGACCAACGGTGTCGGAAATGACTTGTGTCCCGGGCGCCGTCGGGGCCGCCACCGTTAGGCTGCGCGTTCCATCCACTGCACCGGGTCGCCCGCATGTCCGTGCTGCGTACATCCAAGAAGCTCCTGCCCTTTCTCGTCGGACTGTCCTTGTCCGCCACCGTGTCGGCCGCCGACGCCGACCGCTTCGACCTGCCGGTGGCGGTCAAGACGCTCGACAACGGCCTGACCGTCGTCGTCAGCGAAGACCACAGCGCGCCGGTCGTCGGCATCAGCGTCGTCTACAAGGTCGGCATGCGCTCCGAGCCGAAGAACCGTACCGGCTTCGCGCACCTGTTCGAGCACCTGATGTTCGAAGGCACGCCGAACGCGCCGGAAGGCACCTTCGACAAGGTCATCACCGGCGGCGGCGGCCGCAACAACGGCTCCACCCGCCCGGACTTCACGAACTACATCGAGATCGCGCCGGTGTCTGCGCTGGAACCGATCCTGTGGCTCGAAGCCGACCGCATGACCACGCTCGACTTCAACGAGAAGACGCTGAAGAACCAGCAGGACGTGGTCAAGGAAGAGATCCGCGTCAACGTGAAGAACCAGCCCTATGGCGGCTTCATGTGGATCGACATCAGCCAGCAGGCGTTCTCGAAGTGGGAGAACAACCACGACGGCTACGGCAGCTTCGTCGATCTGGAAAGCGCCAAGCTCGACGACGTGCGCGCTTTCCACCGCGACTACTACGGCCCGAACAACGCGGTGCTCTCGCTGGCCGGCGACGTGACGCCGGAACAGGGCTTCGCCTTGGCCGAGAAATACTTCGGCAAGATCGCGAAGCGCGAGACGCCGAAGCGCCCGAACGTGGCCGAGCCGCTGAATACCGCCGAGAAGCGCATCACCCAGTCGGACGCGCTGGCGCAGGTGCCGGCGGTGGCCGTGGGCTACAAGATCGCCGATCGCGGCAGCAAGGATCAGGCGCCGATCGCGGTGCTGGCCGAGGTGCTGGCCGGTGGTGATGCCTCGCGTCTGTATCAGGGCATGGTGAAGGGCAAGGCGATGGCCTTGAACATCGACTCGCTGTTCGGCCTGACCGGTCCGTTCGAATACGACGGCCCGACCCTGCTCACGCTGTTCGCGCTGTACAAGCCGAATGTCAAAGTGGACGACGTGCTCGCCGAACTCGACGCGCAGATCGCCGAAGTCGCCAAGAACGGCGTCTCCGATGCGGAGCTCGCGCGCGTCAAGACGGCGATGCTGGCCGACTGGAACAACAGCCTGGAAAGTTTCCTGAGCCGTGCCGACACGCTGGCGAAGTATCAGGCGCTGTGGGGCGACGCGAAGGTCGCGAACCAGGTGCCGGGCTGGATCCAGGCCGTGACCTCGGACGATCTGAAGCGGGTCGCCGCACAGTATTTGACGGTCGCCAATCGCACCGTGATTGATCGCAAACCGGCGGCCATGCTCGCCACCGACGCCGAGAAGCAGTGAGGAGCACGCCATGACCAAGACCATTCTTGCCCTGTGCATCGCGGCGCTGGTGTCGCCGCTCGCAATCGCCGCCGACGTGACGATGCCGAAGGATCTCCCGGCCTATGCCGCCGACAAGCCGCTGCCGGTACCGGCCATCGACAAGCGCACGCTCGACAACGGCCTGACCGTGTGGGTGGTGCCGCGTGACGCGATGCCGCGCGTCGACTACGTGCTCGCGTTCAAGGGCGCCGGCCTCGCCGCCGACGATCCGGCCACGCCGGGGTTTGCATCGACACTGGCCGGCCTGCTCGCCGAGGGCACCGCCAAGCGCGATTCCCGGGCCATCGCCGAATACGCGCAGTCGCTCGGCGGCGGCGTCGGTGCCTTCGCCAGCAACGACGGCCTCGTCGTCTCGGCCGATGCACTCGCCAGCAATGCCGATGCCATGCTCGGCCTGCTGGCCGAGGTCGTGCGCACCGCCAACTTCCCCGAGCAGGAAATCGCGCTCGCGAAAGCGAATGCGCTGCAAGGCCTGAAGGCCGCCGAAGCGCAGCCCGGCTTCCGCGCCGAACGCGCCATCCTGAAAGCCGTGTACGGCGATCATCCGTATGCGCGCACGCAGAACACCGAAGACGGCATCAACGCCATCAGCCGCGACAAGCTCGTCGCTGCCTACCAGCAACGGCTGCGTCCGGATCAGGCGCTGCTGGTCGTCACCGGCGGCATCGATGCCGACACCGGCTTCAAGCTGGCGCAGCAGCACTTCGGCGATTGGAAGGTTGAGGGCAAGGCGCAAGCCGTGACGGTCACGGCGGCGAACACGGCCAAGCCGAGCTTCGTGCATCTCGAACGCGCCGGCAGCGTGCAGTCGGCGGTGCGCGTCGGTCGCCCGGCCGTGCCGGCAACCGACGCCGACTACATCCCGCTGCGTGTCGCCAGCACCATCCTCGGTGGCGGCTTCAGCAGCCGCCTGATGCAGAACCTGCGCGAGGACAAGGGTTACACCTACGGCGCCGGACTCGGCTACCGCGCCCAGATCGCGGGCGGCGCATTGATCGCGTCCGCCGACGTGCGCAATGAAGTCACTGGCGCCGCCCTCGGCGAGTTCTTCGCCGAGTACAAGCGCATCGGCGCGGAAGCCGTGAGCGCGGCCGAGCTCGACATGAACAAGCGCTACATCGCCGGCGGTTACCTGATCAGCAACCAGCTCCAGGGCGCCGTGGCCGGCACGCTCGCCAGCAACTGGCTGATCGGTCTGGCACCCGAGTTCCTCGGCGAATTCGTCCCGAAGGTGCGTGCGGTCGATGCCGCG
>JAKJFE010000083.1 GCA_022705045.1 Pseudomonadota bacterium
GGCGGGAACGTCAGCACCGCCACCGATGTGCATGCCCTGGGCATCGTCCTGTTCGAACTGATGTGCGGGCGGCTGCCCTATGTGATCGGCAGCGGTCGCCATGTCGCCGCTGCCATTTGCGAGCAGGAACCGCAGCGACTGCGGCAGGCATTGTCCCGCCGCAACGATGCCTCGTCACGGCGAAACGCCGAACCGGTCGACATCGCCCGGCAACGCGCCGTGTCCGTAAAAGAATTGCGCCGCACCTTCGATCGTGATCTGGAGCAGATCGTCGCGACCGCCATCGCGCGCGCGCCTGATGAACGCTACGGCAGCGCCGAAGCCTTCGCCGAGGACTTGCGGGCATGGCTCGACGACCGCCCATTGCGTTCGCGCCCGGCGGATTGGCGCGAACGCGTGCGCAAGTTCGTGCGACGCCATCGCGTCGGCGTTGCGGTCTCAGCGGCATTGATGGTCGTGGCCTTGACCGGCATCGCGGCGACGTTGTGGCAGGCCGAGCTCGCGAAGGCGCAGGCCCTTCGTGCCGACGCCGCAAGACGCGTGCTGAGCGAACTGTTCCAGGCCGCGGACCCGCAGGCGATGGATGGCCGCGCCCTGACCGCACGCGAACTGGTCGACCAGGGCGCGGCACGCCTGCGCGATGACACCAGCATCGACAACGATCTGCGCGCGTCACTGCTGACCGACCTCGGCGTCGTCTATCACAGCCTGGGCGAATTGAAGCAGGCACGCGCGTTGTTCGACGATATCGCGACGATGCCCGGACTCGCTGAAGAGACGCTTCGACGCGCACTCAAGGAGCAGGCTCGCGTGCTGATCATCGACAGCGACTATGCCGGCGCCGAGCGTGTCGCCGAGCGGCTGGACGGCATGCTGGCGACTCTGCCGACCCGCGACCCGTCACGCATCGAAGCCCTCTTGTTGCGCGCCGAAATCGACTTCGAACAGCGTCGTATCGACCAGGTGATCGCAGCCGTCGAGCCCCTGCTGAGCCATTGGCCTGGCGGACGCGAACGCCTGCAGCTTCGTGCAGATGCCCGATACTTGCTCGCCGAAGCGCGATCCGATCAGCGGCAATACGAGGCCGCGCTGATCCTGTTGCGTGATGCACTCGCCGACTACGAGGCCAGCGACGCCAACGCATCGACACTGACCAGCACCCGTCACGAGATCGCGCGCACGCTTGGCGCGCTGAACCGATTCGACGAGGCGCTACCGGCCTTCCAGCGCGTACTCGCCGAACATACCCGCGTCTTCGGCGCCGACCACCCGCTCAGCCTCAGTACCAAGGGCGAAATCGCCGATCTGCTCAAGCGCATGCATCGCTTCGACGAAGCCTCGCGTCTGTTCGAAGAAGTCATCGAGAGCAAACGCCGGACATTCGGCCCAGACCACGACGATCTGGCGGTCGCGCTGTTCAACTACGGCAGCCTGCGCTACGTCCGTGACGAATTCAAAGAAGCCCGGTCCTATTTCGAGGAAGCAGCGAAGATCTGGGCTGCGAAATTCGGCGTCGATGGTGATCGCAGTCTGACCGCGCGTGACGCCGTTGCCTCGATCCGCGCCGAATTGGGTGAGACCGATGCCGCGGTTGCGGACATGCGGGAGATCGTCCGAGTCAGGGAAACCCAGGGCGAAAACGACGCACTCGCCGCTTCGTTGAATTCCTTCGGCGTCGTGCTGGACCGCGCCGGACAGCTACCTGAAAGCTGCACTCAGTTCCGACGTTCGGTCGCGATCACCACGAAGAATTTTCCGGATCAGCCGGATCAGGCTCGGTGGACACGCGCCCTGCTGGGTCGCTGCTTGCGCCGCAGCGATTCATTGGCGGATGCGGAATCCGAACTGCGCTGGGCGCGCGACAGCTTTCTGTCGCAGCCGATCGAGCCCGGCCCGCGGGTTGCGTTCATCGACATGGAACTGGCACGCACCCTGCGCGCGACCGGGGGCGACCGCACCGAGATCGCATCGCTCTACGAGGAAGCACTGCGCCTGCGCCGATCCAAACTCAATCCCGAACACCCGAAGATCGCGGAGTCGGAACGGGAACTGGCAGCCTTCGGGCGCGGCGAAGCGCTGCCCGAAGGCGTCTGACCGCAATCGCGATCAGAGACGCGAAATGATGGCGTCGGCAAACGAACTCGTGGTGCCGTCACCGCCGAGGTCACGGGTGACGCGATCCTTGGCCGCCATGGTCTGGCGGATGGCCGCGCGCAACTTCGCAGCCTTGTCGACCATCGCGAAGTGGTCGAGCATCTGCGCCGCGCCGAGCAACAGTGCGACCGGATTGGCGATGCCCTGACCCGCGATGTCCGGCGCCGACCCATGCACGGCTTCGAAGATCGCGGCGTCCGTACCGATGTTCGCGCCCGGCGCCAGACCGAGACCACCGACCAGACCCGCGCAAAGATCCGAGATGATGTCGCCGAACAGGTTCGTCGTGACGATGACGTCGAACTGGTGCGGATTCATCACCAGCTGCATGCAGCAGTTGTCGACGATCATCTCGGTCATCTGGATGTCCGGGTATTCGGCCGCGACTTCGCGCGCCACGCGCAGGAACAGCCCCGACGTCGACTTCAGGATGTTCGCCTTGTGCACAACCGTGACCTTCTTGCGGCCGACCTTGCGCGCCAGATCGAAGGCGTAACGGGCGATACGCTCGGAACCGCGACGCGTGATCTTCTGCGTCAGCGTTGCCACCTGGCCATCGGCGGACAGTGCCTGCCCTTCACCGATGTAGGCCCCTTCGGTGTTCTCGCGCACCGTGATCAGGTCGATGTTCTCGTAGCGCGACTTGGTGCCCGGGAAACTGATCGCCGGACGCACGTTGGCGTACAGGTCGAAGCGCTTGCGCAGTTCCACATTGATCGAACTGAAGCCTTCGCCGACCGGTGTGGTCAGCGGACTCTTCAGGGCCACGCGATGTTTGGCAATGGCTTCCAGCGTGTGCTCCGGCAACAGCGTGCCATGCTTTTCGAGCGCCTCGAGGCCGGCCTCGGCGAACTCGTACTGGAAACCGCATTGCAGGGCGTCGAGCACGCGCAGGGTCGCGTCCATGATCTCGGGGCCGATACCGTCACCGCGGATCACCGCAATCGTGTGTGTCATGGGAATTCTTCCGGAAGGAGCGACCAAGCGGGCCGCGTCAGCCGGCCATTATCCCGGCCGACGGCCTCAAACGCCAGAATTCGCCGATTCCGACTGCGTTTCCAGCTGATCGAGGAAATCCACGGCGCGGCGCAGGTGCGGGATGACAATCGAGCCGCCGACGACCAAACCGACGCTGAACGTCTCGAAGAATTCGTCACGGTTCACACCGACTTCCTTGCACTGCGCGACGTGATAGCTGATGCAGTCGTCGCAGCGCAGCACCATCGATGCGACCAAGCCGAGCAACTCCTTGGTCTTCACGTCGAGCGCGCCTTCCTTGTAGGTCTGGGTGTCGAGCGCGAAGAAACGGCGCACCACCTGGTTGTCTTCCGCGAGGATGCGCTCGTTCATGCGCTTGCGGAAATCGGTGAATGCCTTGACGCGGTCGCTGCCGGCGTCGCTTATGGGGTGGTCGTGAGCCATGAATCCAGTTCTCCGTTGCGGTGCAGTTGAATCAGGTCATCGTAACCGCCGACATGCCGATCATTGATGAAGATCTGCGGCACGGTGCGTCGGCCACGGCTGCGCGCGAGCATCGTCTCGAATTCGGCGCGGTCGCGGTCGACGCGAATTTCCTCGTAGGACAGGCCTCGTCCGACCAGAAAATTCTTGGCGGCCACGCAATACGGACAGACGGCGGTGGAATACATCTGGATCTTGCTCATATGCAACTCACAGGTTTGGGCAGGCCGGCGTAACGACAAGCCTGCTTGGCCGGACCTTCCGGAAACAATCGATACAGGTAGCGGCTGTTGGCCTTGTCCGGACCGAACTGGCGGCCGACCTCTTTCACCAGAAGACGCATTGGCGGCGCGATGCGGAATTCGCCGTAGTGACGCCGCAACAGATTCAGCACGTCCCAGTGTTCGGTGGTGAGCGTGATGGCGTCCTGTACGGCCAAGTACTCGGCCAAGGCCACGCTCCAGTCGCTGTCGTGGCGCAGGTAGCCGCGTTCGTCCAGTTCAATGCGGCGCCCCTCGAATTCGATCTCGCGACCACTCATGCCCAGCAGACCTGCCGGGACGTACGCGCCGCCAGTGCAACGAAGCCGGCCTCGTCGACCGGCTTGAAACCACGGATACGCGCCGGATCGAGCCCGCGCCGCAACACGTCGCCCATCAATACGCAGGCCTCGACGCCCTCCGGTACCTGGACATCGTCCGCAAATGCCGCCCAGACGCCATCCTGCATCAGCAGCAATACGTCGCCCGAGCGCAGCATCGACAATGCCTGGGTCAAGGCTTCGCCATCACGCGGCGACCGCACGACGCAATGCAAGGTGTCAGAACGCGAGGACATGATCCGCCTCCGCCAGCCAGCGCGCGAAGTCGCTGCGATCGACCTGCTCAACATCGGACAATCGCGGCGACAACCCGCGCGCGTCAAGACAATCGCGGCTCGCCAGCATCCGGCTTGCGCCGTGGTGTGCGAGCGCGGCGATCATGCGATGGCGCTGGCCACGTTCGTCGCCGTGGTCCGCGCCAGCCAGCAATTCGACACCGGCGCCGATGAACCCCACCTGCAAATCATGCTCGAACGCGAGCAGCGCCAGCGCAGCATCGATACCGGCTTGCGCATCCGCGCAGCGGCCCGGCCCGCGCGAAAACAGCACGGCGACCCGTTTCATGCGCGAAAACTCACGACGCGGTCGACGTCATCGAGCGCATCGCACCACTGGCCGAGACTGCCGGCACGCACGCCGTCACTGGCAACGACACCGAGCCGCTCCAGCCAGGTCGCACACGCCAGCATCGGCACATCATGCTGGCGCGCGAGGGCCACCAGCGCACGCAGGTCGTGATCGGCCTCCGCCCCCTCGCGGGCACAGCGCACGCCGTCGCCATGGAAAAAGACCTGGCGCAGCACATGACCGCCGGCCAAAGCGACGGTCGCGAAGCCGAGGGCACTGGCCACGGCCGCACCCGATTCCGGCGAATCCTGGATGAATAGGGAGAAGCGCATCTGCACGGGCTTAACGGAACTCGGGTTAGGCTAGCGGGGTCCGTGGCACCATGAGTCGATCCGTGCGAACCCGTCTACTTCCAGCGATTATAGCGTTCGCGCTGTGCCTGCCGTTCGCGCAGGCACAGAACGTCGAATTGCCCGACATGGGCTCGTCGGCCGGCTCGCTGCTGAGCCCCGAAGAAGAATCGCGCTACGGCGCACGCATGCTTTACGAACTGCGGCGCGTCGACATGGTGCTGGAAGACGCACTGCTCGACGACTACATCCACGCACTCGGGTACCGCCTCGTCGCGTTGAGCGAACGCCCGGAGCAGGAATTCACGTTCTTCGTCGTGCGCTCGGACGAGATCAACGCCTTCGCGGCGCCCGGCGGCTACGTCGGCATCAATGTCGGGCTGATGCACACCGCCGAGAGCGAGAGCGAAGTGGCGGCTGTGCTGGCGCACGAGGTCGCACATGTGACGCAGCGACATCTGGTGCGCGCCTACGAATCGATGCAGAAGGCGACCCTGCCGATCGCACTGGCGATGCTGGGCGCGATCCTGGCGTCGCGCAATACGTCCGGCGACGGCACCGAAGCGGCCGTGATCGGCGGCATGGGCCTGTTGCAACAGCAGGCCATCAACTTCACCCGCCACAACGAGTACGAAGCCGACCGCATCGGCATCTTCACGCTGGCCAAGGCCGGCTTCGACCCCGAAGCCATGGCAGGTTTCTTCGCCCGCATGGGCCGTGCCACGCGTTCGAACAGCAGCGTCGAGGTGCCCGAGTTCCTGCGCACCCATCCGGTCACGGCCTCGCGCATCACCGAAGCCAAGAACCGTGTCGAAGCCATCCGCCGCAATCCGCCTGCAGTCACCGAAAGCGCCGCGAACGAAGCGCGCTTCCGCCTGATGCGCGAGCGTGCGCATGTGCTGACGTCGTCCGAACCGGCCAAGCTCGTCGATACCTATCGCCGCGAACTCCGCAACGCCGATGCCGCGCACGTCGCGTCGCTGCGCTACGGACTGGCGTTGGCCCTGCTGCGCTCAGGACAGGCCAAGGCCGCACTCGGCGAACTCGACGTCCTGCTCAAGGACGCACCGAACGATCTCGCCTTCCAGATTCCGCGCGCCGAAGCGCAGCGACTGGCCGGCGATGCGGCCGGCGCGCTGGCCCAACTCGAAGCACTGGCCGATGTCGCCCCCGACCATCGCGCCGTGCAACTCGCCTACGCCGACGCGCTGAACGCCACCGGCCAGAAAGCCAACGGCCAGAGGGCCATGGCCGTGTTGCGTCCGATCGTCGCGAAATATGGCGCCGACCCGACCACGCAGGCGACCTTCGCACGCGCCTGCGAGCTGGCCGGCGAAGACGCGCGCGCCCTCGAAGCCCACGCCGAGGTCGCGCTGTATACCGGCCGCCCCTACGACGCGATGGAACAACTCAAGCGCCTGCTCGAACGTCCCGGCGTCGACTACTACCAGCGCGCCCGCGTCGAAGCCCGCGTCGAGGAACTCAAGCCGTACATGGCCGAACTCGAACGCCAGCGCATCCGTCGCGAAGACCAGGACAGCTGATCGACTTCGCCGTCACACGCCTGTCATCGAAGTCACGCGGACGTCATATTTCTGTCGTGTAATGCCGCGGGTTCGAGGAACGAGCGGAAACCATGCTGAAACACATTCTGATCGTCGAGGACGAGGCCGCGATCCGCGAGATGATCGCGCTGGCCATCTCGCGCGCCGGCATGAAGCCGGTGCATGCGGGCGACGTGCGCGCTGCCCAGGAAGCCATCGCGACCAAGGTGCCGGACCTGATCCTGCTGGACTGGATGCTGCCCGGTGTCAGTGGCATCGACTACGCCCGCCGCTTGCGTCGCGACGACCTCACCCGCAACGTGCCGGTCATCATGCTGACCGCGCGCGGCGAGGAGAACGACAAGGTCAGCGGCCTCGATGCCGGTGTCGACGACTACGTGGTCAAACCCTTTTCGGCACGCGAACTGGTGGCGCGCATCAAGGCCGTATTGCGACGCTCGCATGGCGATGGCGAAGACGGCAACGTCGAACTCGGCGGCCTGCGCATCGACGGACCGGCGCATCGCGTGTTCGCGGATGACAAGCCCGTCGCGATCGGTCCGACCGAATATCGCCTGCTCTACTTCTTCATGACCCATGCGGATCGCGTCTATTCGCGCGGCCAGTTGCTCGACCACGTCTGGGGCGGCAATGTCTATGTCGAGGAGCGCACGGTCGATGTGCATATCCGCCGCCTGCGCAAGACGCTGGAGCCGTTCGGCAAGGAAAACCTCGTGCAGACGGTGCGTGGCGCCGGCTATCGCTTCTCGGCCATCGCCTGAACCGCTAGCTTAGGCGCATGCCGAAGCCCACGCTCAACGTGTTGCAGTCGCGCGCCTGGCAGGTCTCGCTCGGGCGCTTGCTGCTGCTGTTCGCCATCGCGCTCGTGGTTGGCTTCGCAAGCGGATACGTGTTGCCCGCGCTGGTGCTGATGTTCGCGGGTTATTCGCTGTGGTCGCTATACAGCCTGTTGCGCGTGCAACGCTGGCTGCTGTCGCGCACGCGGCTGCCACCGCCCTCCGACATGGGCGTGTGGAGCGATGTCGCCGAATTCATCTATCGCCGCCACCTCGGCAGCCGCAACCGACAGCGTCGGCTGGTGCGCCTGCTGCGCGCCTATCGTGAAGCCGCAGCAGTGTTGCCCGACGGCGTGGTCGTGCTCAGTGCGATGCGCCAGATCGTCTGGTTCAACGAATCCGCCGCACGCCTGCTCGGGCTCGACGGCCAGCGCCATCGCGGGATGATCATCGACCGGCTGATGCGCAACGCGCAGATCCTGGCCTGGCTGGCGCAGGCACGCGCCAACGATCCGCTGATCGACGTACCGGCCCCGGCCGACCCCGACATCCGCATGAGCATGCGCCTGATTCCCTACGCGCAGGGCCAGTGGCTGCTGGTAGTGCGCGACGTGTCGATGCTGCTGAAGCTTGAACAGGTGCGGCGCGATTTCGTCGCCAACGTCTCGCATGAACTGCGTACGCCGCTGACCGTGCTGCACGGCTACCTCGACCTGATCGACGCCGAACACGACCCGGAACTCGACGGCATGGTGCGCGAGATGCGCAAGCAGTCGGCGCGCATGGCGCAGATCGTCGAGGACTTGCTGACGCTGTCGCGCCTCGATGCGCAGGCCGACACTCATGATGAGCCGATCGCGATGACGGCCCTGCTCGCCGGTCTGCGCCGTGACGCCGAGGCGCTGTCCCAACATCAACACGAGATCCGTATCGAGGCGACCTCGACCCGCGATCTGCGCGGTTCGGCCAAGGACCTGCACAGCGCCTTCGCGAATCTGGTCGCGAATGCGGTGCGCTACACGCCGCCGGGCGGGCGCATCGTGCTGCGCTGGTTCGACGAGACGGGCGGTGCCTGTTTCGCGGTGCAGGACAGCGGCTGCGGCATCCCGGCCGAACACCTGCCGCGCATCACCGAGCGCTTCTATCGCGTCTCGACCAGCCGTTCCCGCGACAAGGGCGGCACCGGACTCGGTCTGTCCATCGTCAAGCACGTGCTCGGATTGCATCAGGCACGTCTGGACATCCAGAGCGAAGTCGGTGTCGGCAGCACGTTCTCCGCGCATTTCCCGGGCGAGCGCGTGATCGACGCCATCGCGCCGGACCTCAACTGATCACCACCCCGCCTGACCGGCCCCGCCGCGCTCGCTATGCTTGCCGCGATTCCACCCGAGCGATCCCCATGAGCAAGACCCGCGACCTGCGCGACCCGACCCTGTACATCAATCGCGAACTGTCGCAGATCGAGTTCAACTTCCGCGTGCTCGCGCAGGCACAGGACCCGACCGTGCCCCTGCTCGAACGCGTGCGCTTCCTGTGCATCTGCTCGTCGAATATCGACGAATTCTTCGAGATCCGCGTCGCCGCGCTGAAATTCGGCGGCGTCACCGTGGGACCGGACGGACTCAGCTTCCAGGAAACCCTGAACCGCGTGCGTTCGCGGGCGCTGGAGCAACTGGAAGAACAGTACCGGCTCTGGAACAAGACGCTGCGCCCGGCGCTGGCCGACCAGGGCATTCGCGTGCTGCTGCGCGATGAATGGAATGCCAAGCAACGGCGCTGGCTGCAGGGCTATTTCCAGAACGAGATCCTGCCGGTGCTGTCGCCGCTCGGACTCGACCCCGCGCATCCATTCCCGCGCATCCTCAACAAGTCGCTGAATCTCGCCGTGCTGCTGAAAGGCAAGGACGCGTTCGGACGCGAAGGCAACATGGCCTTGGTGCGTGCGCCGCGTTCGTTGCCACGCGTCATCCGCCTGCCCGCAGAACTCTCGGACGGCACCCAGGATTTCGTGCTGCTCTCGGGCGTGCTGCAGGAGTTCGTCGAAGAACTGTTCCCGGGCATGCAGGTCAAGGGTTCGTACCAGTTCCGCGTGACCCGCAACAGCGAACTGTCGCTGGACGAGGACGAAACCGAGAATCTCGCGCACGCCATGAAGGAAGAACTGCAGGAGCGCGGCTTCGCGCATGCCGTGCGCCTTGAGGTGGCGGAAGCATTGCCTCGACCGACGCTGAAGATCCTGATGGCCAACTTCGCGGTCGGCGAAGACGACGTCTACCGCTGCCCGGGCCCGGTAAATCTCAATCGCGTCATGGCGATCTACGACATGATCGACCGCCCCGACCTCAAGTTCCCGAAGTTCACGCCGCGCATCGACCCGCGCATCAACAACGTGCCGACGATCTTCGATGCGATCCGCGGCGGCGACATCCTGCTGCATCATCCTTTCGATTCGTTCGCGACCGTGCTCGAGTTCGTGCGCCAGGCTGCCACCGATCCGGGCGTGCTCGCGATCAAGCAGACGCTGTATCGCGCCGGCAAGGATTCACCGCTGGTGGGCTATCTGATCGAGGCGGCGCGCGCCGGCAAGGACGTGACCGTGGTCATCGAACTGCGCGCGCGTTTCGATGAAGAAGCCAACCTCAGCCTCGCCGACCGTCTGCAGGAGGCCGGTGTGCAGGTCGTGTACGGCGTCGTCGGATTCAAGACCCACGCCAAGATGATGCTGGTCGTCCGTCGCGAGTCGAACGGCCTGCGCCGATACGTGCATCTGTCGACCGGCAACTACCACGCCAGCACCGCGCGCGCCTACACCGACCTGGCGCTGATGACCTGCGACGCCGAGATCGGCGAAGACGTGCACAAGCTGTTCCAGCAGCTGTCCGGTCTCGGTCCGGTGATCAAGCTCAAGCGTCTGCTGCAGTCGCCGTTCACGCTGCACAAGACCTTGATGATCAAGATCGAACGCGAGATCACCCATGCGAAGCAGGGCAAGCCGGCGGCGATCCGCGCCAAGATCAATCACCTGAACGAGCCCGGCGTGATCCGCCTGCTCTACGAAGCCTCGCTGGCGGGCGTGAGGATCGACCTGATCGTACGCGGCACCTGCGCGCTGCGACCGGGCATTCCGGGCATCTCGGACAACATCCGCGTGCGCTCGCTGGTCGGGCGTTTCCTCGAACACAGCCGTGTCTACTGGTTCCAGAACGACCACGAACCGGAAATCTATTGCTCGAGCGCCGACTGGCTGGAACGCAACCTGCTGCGTCGCGTCGAAACCTGCTTCCCGATCCTCGACGCCGAGATCGCCAAGCGCGTCTACGACGAGGAAATCGACAATTATCTCGCCGACAACCAGCAGGCTTGGTCGCTCGATGCCGAAGGCCGCTACACCCGCATCGAGGTCGGCGAAGCGATGCCGCATTCGGCACAACAGTCGTTGCTCGCCCGACTCTGCGGATGACGCCCATGCAACTGCTGCTGCCCGAAGGCGAGGAACTGGCTGCGGTCGATCTCGGATCGAACAGCTTCCATCTTGTCGTTGCGCGTTACGAGAATGGCCAACTGCAGGTCATCGACCGCCTGCGCGAGGCCGTGCGCCTGGCCGCCGGGCTCGGGGAAGACGGTTCGCTGTCGAACGACAAGCGCCGCCAGGCGCTTGCCTGCCTTGCGCAATTCGGACAACGCATCGCGCATCTGCCGGACGACCGCGTATGGGCCGTCGGCACGAACACGGTGCGCAAGCTGAAGTCGCCGCGTGCTTTCCTGATCGCAGCCGAAACCGCGCTCGGGCATCCGATCGAAATCGTCTCGGGCCGCGAGGAAGCGCGCCTGATCTACCTCGGCGTCGCGCATGGCATCCCCGAGAGCCGCAAGCGCCGTCTCGTCGTCGACATCGGCGGTGGCTCGACCGAGTTCATCATCGGCGAAGGCTTCGCCGCACTCGAACGCGAAAGCCTGCAGATGGGCTGCGTCGCCTCGACGCTGAAGTATTTTCCGGGCGGCGAGATCACGCGGAAACGTTATGACGACGCGCGCGCGGCCATCGCGCTGGAACTGCAGCAATTCGCCACCGATTACAAGGCGCGTGGCTGGAAGGAATGCTGGGGCTCGTCGGGCACGGTCAAGGCGATCGGCGACATCGCGCACAAGCTCGGCGAGAAGGACGGTTACATCTCGCGCGCCGTGCTCGACGAAATCCGCGATGGCCTGATCAAGGCCGGCCACATCGATGCCATCAAGCTGCCCGGTCTCAGCGACGAGCGGCGCACGGTCATCGCTGGCGGCGCGGTCATCCTGCATGCGGTCATCGAGACGCTCGGCATCAAGACCATGCAGGCCTGCGAGACCGCGATGCGCGAAGGCCTGTTGTGGGACATGGTCGGCCGCGCCGAACACAGCGATCCGCGCGAGGCGACGATCCACGCCCTGTGCCAGCGTTACAGCGTCGACGAAGCCCATGCCGAACGCGTCGAGCGCAGTGCATTGACCATGTTCGATGCCGTCGCCGCGGCCTGGAAACTCGACGAAACCCATCGCACCTGGCTGCATTTCGCGGCGCGCGTGCACGAACTCGGACTGGCCATCGCGCACAGCCAGCATCATCAGCATGCGGCCTACATCCTCGCGAATTCCGACCTCGCCGGCTTCACTCGATTGGAACAGCAGGTGCTGGCCGCGGTCGTCCGTGGCCATCGCCGCGGCATTCCGGTCAAGGAACTGAAATCGATCCCGGCGCGCGCCGCGACCGCGGCCCAACGGCTGATGGTATTGCTGCGTCTCGCTGCGCTGCTGCATCGTTCGCGCGTCGACGAACGCGTGCCGAAACTGGCCATCGAGGGCGACGAGGACAGCCTGCGTCTGTCCCTGCCCGAACGCTGGCTGCAATCGCATCCGCTGACCCAGACCGATCTCGAACAGGAACGCGACTACCTCGCCGCGATCGACTTCAAGCTGGTCGTGCGCACCGTCTGATCAAGGCGGGTTCGACGTGCCGCCGCATTGCGGCAGGGTTGCCACGTGCTCGGCCAGGAAGCGTTCAACGGCGTCGAAGTGATCGACCACCGCGGTGTGGCCGCCGTCCACAGCCAGATGTTCGTGCGCGTGGGCGAAGTGGGCCGCGTCGAGTTCGGCGATCATGCGCTCGGCCATGTGCGTGGCCGGCCACATTTCGTCGCCGCGGGACGACACCAGCAACAGCGGACCCCGGATGCGTTCGACCGGAATGCGCGCGGCTGCCGCTTCGGGTTGGGCGAGGATGCGCGCCATCACCGCGCCGATGTCACCACGCAGCAGATCCCAGGTTGCGGCCCACGGCATCGGCGCGAACGGCAATGGCTCGCCGTCGAGCGACCACGACGACGTGGTCATGGCGTCGGTGTGTGCCGGAAACACGGTGTCGGACGGCGCCATCGCCACAACGGCGTCGATGGATTCGTCATGTGAGGCGAGTGTCAACGCCAGTTCGGCACCTTTCGATCCGCCGATCAGGATCACACAATCGTCGGCAACATTCGGTGAGGCCTGCGCATCACGGATCGCACGGCTCACCCCGTCCAGCGCGATGCGATCGAGTTTCTCCGGCGTCGTCGGCGTGCCGAAATAACCGAGCGACAGGAAGGCGTAGCCCTGATCGAGGAAACGCTGGCGCTCCGCCGTCCAGCGACTGCGTTGCCAGCCATTGCCGCCCTCGGCACCGCCAAGCCCGACGATCAGCGGTCGCGGCGCGCCATCGGGTGCATCGAGCACGACATCGACCTGGCCATGTCGTGCCGGCAACGTGGTCGTGTCGAAACTGGCGACGACGTACCCGGTCCAGGCCGCCGCCAGCGCGATCAGGACCAGCGCCAGCACGACCAGCCATTTCAGGGTTTTGAGCAACACGGATACTGCGCGCGACATGCGGACCTCGTGGGTGGATGTGGATTGGGCGCGATCAAACGTCGCGCGGCGGTTCTAGCCAGAAAAACACGTCGTCGACGCCGCGTCCGAACACCTGGGCGATGCGCATCGCCAGCTCCAGCGACGGCGCGTAACGCCCGCCCTCGATCGCGACGATCGTCTGGCGGGTGATGCCGACCCGCCGCGCCAGCGCGTCCTGCGACATCTCGCCGTGCTCGAAGCGCAGGCGCCGCACGTGGTTGCCGACCGGCGAAGTCATTCCGACGCTTCCACCGCGGCATCGCGCGCGTACCGATGCAGACGCCAGCCGTGATCGATCAACACGCTGGCCATGACCGCGAGGATCAGCGCATGCGCGATGCTCGGATGTGACAGGGCACCCACCCAGCCGCCGCGCACGTATCCGAGCGCGAGGATCTGCAGCGCCAGGATCGCGAGCAGGCCGTAATGCGCGGCACGCAGCCCGGCCACGGCAATGGCGGCATCGCGTTCGTCCTGTCGGGGTTCGGGATCACGCGCAATCCAGTGCGCCAGCACGGCGCCGGCAACCAGCGTCCAGTTGTCGATGCCAAGCGCATGAATCTCGGGCGTGTGCATCACCAGGTTCGGGCCGATCCGCAACATCACCGCGAACAGGTGCGCCGCCACGACCGCGGTGCCGGCGAACCCGATCCACAACGCCCGCTCCGGCGAGCCTGGCGCGGCATCGGCGAGCAGCAGCCAGCGTCGTCGCGTGGCCAATGCCGCCAGCACCATCAGACCCGCGCCGAACAGTCCCGGCCGCACCGGCAACCCTTCGGCCGAGACGATCAGGCCAGCACCGAACGCCAGGGACAACAGCAACACCAGCACGATCCGCATGTCTTGTTTACCAAACACAATGTCCGGTAAAGCATACACACGAATTCGGAATTCAACCAGCCTGAAGATCGAACCGCGTTGTTCAGGGCGTGACTCCGAGGAAGCGCGCGATGCTGACGGCCGCATCACGACCATCGGCCACCGCGGTCACCACGAGATCGGCCCCACGCACGACGTCGCCGCCCGCGAACAGCTTCGGCTGCGTGCTCTGGAAGGGCAGACGCCCGGATTGGCCGACGACGAGGCGCTGGTCCGGCAGGCGTTCGCTGGCGTGAGCGATCAGCCAGTCGGCCGGGTCGGGTCGGAATCCGAAGGCGAGCAACACGACGTCGGCGCCAATCACGGTCTCGCTGCCGTCGACCACCTCGGGCCCGACACTGCGCGATCCACTCGCGGCGGCACGCGTCTCGACGACACGCACACCGCTGGCCACGCCCTCGCCTTCGATCGCCAACGGCTGGCGATTGAACAGGAAA
>JAKJFE010000084.1 GCA_022705045.1 Pseudomonadota bacterium
CAACATCGTCACCGGCGAAGCGGCGGTCGCGTTGGCCGATTGTGGCGCCGACGCCGTCAAGGTCGGCATCGGTCCGGGGTCGATCTGCACCACGCGCATCGTCGCCGGTGTCGGCGTGCCGCAAGTCACCGCCATCGATCTGGTGGCGACCGCGTTGAAAGACCGCATTCCGCTGATCGCCGACGGTGGCATCCGTTATTCCGGCGACATCGGCAAAGCGATTGCTGCTGGCGCCAGCGCGGTGATGATCGGCGGTCTGTTCGCCGGCACCGAGGAAGCGCCCGGCGAAGTCGAGCTGTTCCAGGGCCGTTCGTACAAGAGTTACCGCGGCATGGGCTCGCTTGGCGCGATGCAGCAGGGTAGCAAGGATCGTTATTTCCAGGACGCCTCCGACGCCGACAAGCTGGTGCCGGAAGGCATCGAAGGCCGCGTGCCGTATCGTGGTCCGCTGCGCAACATCGTGCATCAACTGGCTGGCGGTCTGCGTGCCTCGATGGGCTACGTCGGCTGCGCCTCGATCGCCGAGATGCGCAGCAAGCCGCAGTTCGTGCGCGTCAGCACCGCCGGCATGCGCGAGTCGCACGTCCATGACGTGACGATCACGAAAGAACCGCCGAACTACCGGATGCAGTAAGCGCCATGACCGATATCCACGACCACAAGATCCTGATCCTCGACTTCGGTGCGCAGTACACGCAGCTGATCGCGCGCCGTGTGCGTGAGATCGGTGTGTATTGCGAGATCTGGGCTTGGGATCGTGCGGCCGGGCGGATCGCCGGGTTCAAGCCGACCGGCATCATTTTGAGCGGCGGCCCGGAATCGGTCACCGAAGCAAATTCGCCGCGCGCGCCGGACGAAGTGTTCACGCTCGGCGTGCCTGTGCTCGGCATCTGCTACGGCATGCAGACCATGGCCGAACAACTGGGCGGCAAGGTCGAGAGCGGCCATACGCGCGAATTCGGGCTGGCGAAACTCAGCATCGGTGTCGCGAATCCGCTGCTGCAGGCCGAGGGCGATGCGTTCACCGCATGGATGTCGCATGGCGACCGCGTCGTGCGCATTCCCGATGGTTTCACGACGATTGGCGCCACCGACGATCTGCCGATCGCCGCGATGATGGACGAGGCGCGTCGTTACTACGCGGTGCAGTTCCATCCCGAAGTCACGCATACCCAGTTCGGCACCGAGTTGCTGCGCCGCTTCGTCGTCGACCTGTGCGGCTGCGCGACGCAATGGACCAGCGCCAACATCATCGAGGACGCGATCGCGCGAGTGCGTGCCCAGGTCGGTTCGCAGAAGGTGTTGCTCGGTCTCTCGGGCGGCGTCGATTCCTCGGTCGTTGCGGCCCTGCTCGAACGCGCGATCGGCGACCAGCTCGTCTGCGTCTTCGTCGATACCGGTCTGTTGCGTTATCGCGAGGGCGACCAGGTGATGGAGACGATGGCGCGCAACATGGGCGTCAACGTCATCCGCGTCAATGCCGCGGACCGTTATTTCTCCGAGCTCAAGGGTGTCGACGATCCGGAAGCCAAGCGCAAGATCATCGGACGTTTGTTCGTCGAGATCTTCGAGGAAGAATCGAAGAAACTCGATGGCGTCGCCTTTCTCGCCCAGGGCACGATCTATCCGGATGTCATCGAGTCCGCTGGTTCGGCGACCGGAAAGGCGCATGTCATCAAGTCGCACCACAACGTCGGTGGCCTGCCCGAACGCATGCACCTGAAGCTGGTCGAGCCGCTGCGCGAACTGTTCAAGGACGAGGTGCGGCGCATCGGCGTCGAACTCGGCTTGCCGCGCGAGATGGTCTACCGCCATCCGTTCCCGGGGCCGGGACTCGGCGTGCGCATCCTCGGCGAAGTGACGCGCGAAGCTGCCGATACGCTGGCGCGCGCCGATGCCATCTTCATCGAGGAACTGCGCAAGCACGACTGGTACGACCGCGTCAGCCAGGCCTTTGCGGTCTGGTTGCCGGTGCGTTCGGTCGGCGTCGTCGGCGATGCCCGCGCCTACGAGCCGGTCGTCGCGCTGCGCGCCGTCGAAACCATCGACTTCATGACCGCACACTGGGCGCACCTGCCGTACGAGTTGCTCGACCATGTCGCGCGTCGCATCGTCAATGAAGTCCGCGGCATCTCGCGCGTCGTCTACGACATCTCCGGCAAGCCGCCGGCGACGATCGAGTGGGAATGAGCAATCCTTGAACTCAAATCCCCGTTCGCCCTGAGCCACGAACCCGTTCGCCCTGAGCCTTTCGAAGGGCGTTGCGAGGTTGTCGCAGGTTCCGTCCATGGTTCGACAGGCTCACCACGAACGGAACTCGCCCCCAATTCGCGCGAATCCCGCTTGCCAAGCCTTGCCTCAGACTCCGTTCGCCCTGAGCCTGTCGAAGGGCGTTGCGAAAAGCCATCGCGGTTCGACAGGCTCACCACGAACGACATAGGCTTGCAGCACCATGGCCTTCCACGTCTACATTCTCGAGTGCGCTGACGGTTCGTACTACACCGGACACACGGACAACCTTGAAGTTCGTGTTGGCCAACACGTCGCTGGCGTGGATACGCATTGCCACACCTATTCCCGGCGACCCTTGACGCTTGTTTTCAGCGAGGCATTTGTCACGCGTGAAAAAGCGTTGGCTGCCGAACGTCGGATCAAGGGCTGGCGTCGCGAGAAAAAGCTCGCGTTGATCGAACGACGATTGGATGTGTTGCCGAAGCTGGCCCGGGCCGTGTCGCAACGCCCTTCGACAGGCTCAGGGCGAACGGATGTTGCCGCGGGATCGCAATACTCAAGCCAAACGGAGTCGGAGATGGGTCGTTTGCGGGAAACCGATGTCCACTGGATGCAGCACGCTCTGCATCTCGCCGAGATCGCGGATTCGCGTGATGGCGAGGTGCCGGTCGGGGCGGTGATCGTGAATGCGCACGGGCAGGTGATCGCGGAAGGATCGAACCGCGTGATCAGCGATTGTGATCCGAGCGCGCATGCGGAAATCGTCGCGCTGCGCATGGCCGGGCAGGGCGAGGGCAATTACCGGTTGCCAAGCACGACGCTTTACGTGACCCTGGAACCCTGTGCGATGTGTGCGATGGCGATGGTGCATGCACGCGTCGCACGTGTGGTGTTCGCGGCACGCGATCCGAAGACCGGTGCGGCCGGCAGCGTCTTCGACTTGCTGGCGTCGCCTGCGCACAACCATCGTGTCGAAGTGAGCGAGGGTGTGCTGGCCGACGAAGCCAGCCGGATGCTGACGAATTATTTCCGTCGCAAACGCGGCAAGGCTGAGCTTTAATCCGCGCCTCGCTTCGAGGAATTGCGCATGACCACGCCGAACGACAACCACCTCATCTGGATCGACCTGGAAATGACCGGGCTTGATCCGGACACCGATTCGATTCTCGAAATCGCGACGCTGGTGACCGACAGCGATCTGAACGTCGTCGCAGAAGGCCCGGAGTTCGCGGTTGCACATCCTTTGTCGCGGCTCGAAGCGATGGACGAGTGGAATCGCACCACGCATGCGAAGACCGGCTTGTGGCAACGCGTGCTCGATTCCCGCGTCGGCCTGGCCGAGGCCGAGGCCGAGACGATCCGGTTCCCCGAATCCTGGGTGCCGAAAGGCAAATCGCCGATCTGCGGCAACTCGATCTGCCAGGACCGCCGTTTCCTGGTGCGCTGCATGCCGCAACTCGAAGACTATTTCCACTACCGCAACCTCGACGTGTCCACGCTCAAGGAACTGGTGCGGCGCTGGAATCCGCGATTGCTCGACGGCTTCAAGAAGGAAGGTACACACACGGCGCTGAGCGACATCCGCGAATCCGTCGAGGAATTGCGCTATTACCGGCAGTTCATGGGGCGACTGGGCGGCCAGGCCTAGAGCTTGCGCACGAAGAAACTGTCGCAGCTGAAATGGCCGGTGCGGCCGAGCGGGTTCTTGACCGGTTCGAAGCCGGACATGCGATAGAGCTTCTTGGCCGCGTCCATGCCGGTGAGGGTTTCGAGGTAGATGCGTTCGAAGCCGAAGTCCTTGGCCTTGGCGATGCAGGTCTGCATCAGCGCGTTGCCGGCACCGAGGCCGCGCAGTTCGGGCAGGAAATACATCTTGCGCAGTTCGCAGGTGTCGTCGTCGCCGCCGATCAGCGGCGCGATGCCGCCGCCGCCCATCACCACGCCATCTTTCTCCACGACGAAATAAGCCGCACGCGGGATCGCGTAGGC
The DNA here is from genome assembly GCA_022705045.1 of Pseudomonadota bacterium. Classification (GTDB taxonomy): domain Bacteria; phylum Pseudomonadota; class Gammaproteobacteria; order Xanthomonadales; family Ahniellaceae; genus JADKHK01. The sequence goes on from JAKJFE010000084.1 coordinate 4,222, forward strand.
TTCGGCCATATGGTCGACTTCGGCGTCGTGGATCGCGAAGCCCGGACCGTCGGCGCCGAATTCGGGCATGACGGCACGGATGATGGCGGCAACGGCGGCGTTGTCGGCCGGGGTGATCGGGCGGATGGCGTGGCTCATGCGCCGAATCTGCCGCAGGATCGCCGCTTCGGCAAGGACTATCCGGCGTTGCCGTGCAGGCGCACGAAGTCGGCGAACTCTTCGGGCGAGATCGGCTTCGAGAACAGATAGCCCTGGGCCAGCGTCGTGCCCTGGCGAATCAGGAACTGGCGTTGCGTTTCCGTTTCCACGCCTTCGGCCACGACCAGCAATCCCAGACTCTGTGCGATGCGGATAATGGCCTCGCAGATCGCGGTGTCGGTGGGTGTGACCGGAATGCCCTGCATGAAGTGGTGGCTGATCTTGAGGCCGTCGAAGGGCAGGCGGCGCAGATAGTTCAGCGCCGAATACCCTTCGCCGAAATCGTCGATCACGAGCGACACGCCGAGCTGCTTGATCGCGTTGAAGATGTCGAGCGTGTCCGGGACGTCTTCGACGAGCACGCGTTCGGTCATTTCGAGTTCGAGCGCATCGCCTTCGAGGCCATGATCGCGCAGGGCGTCTGCGACGATCTCGGGCAGGTTGTCGCTGAGGAACTGGCGATACGACACGTTGACCGCGACCCGCGGCACGTTCAGGCCGGCGTCGCGCCAGGCGCGCAGTTGCCGACAGGCCTCGCGAATCACCCAGGCGCCGATGCGCACGATGTCGCCGGTGTTTTCGGCATGCGAGATGAACAGGTCCGGCGCCAATTCGCCGAGCATGCGGTTGCGCCAGCGGATCAGCGCTTCGGCCGCGGTCACCTTGCCGCTGACCAGATCGACCTGGGGCTGGTAGCGCAGGTAGAACTCCTGGTTGTCGAGCGCGCGGCGCAACTGCGTCTCGACCAGCAGTCGGTCGGTGAGCTTGCGCGACAGCGCCGGCGTGAACGCCTGCCAGTTGTTGCGGCCGCGGCGCTTGGCGTCGAACATCGCCGCGTCGGCATGATTGATCAGTTGCTGGATCGTGGCGCCGTCCTGCGGATACTGGGCGATGCCGACCGAGGCGGTGATCGAGAATTCCTCGCCGCTGTGCGGGAAGGGTTCGGCGAAGGCGTCGGTGATGCGCAAGGCCATGTCGCGCGGCACCTGTTCGTCGCGGCAGGGCGCGATCACGGCCATGAATTCGTCGCCGCCGAAGCGTGCCAGCAGGGTTTCCGAACCGACCGCACGGCGCAGGCGTTGCGCCGCCGCGACCAGCAGGCCGTCGCCGGCAGCGTGGCCGAGCAGATCGTTGATGACCTTGAAACGGTCGAGATCGACGTAGAGCACGGCCGGTCCGGCACCCGGTTGGGCTTCGTCCACGGCCAGCGCGAGCTGACGCATCAGGGCGTCGCGATTGCTCAGACCCGTGAGCGGATCGGTCAGGGCCTGCCGGCGCAACTGCTCTTCCTGGCGCTTGCGCGAGGTGATGTCCTGGGCGGTGCCGATCACGCTTTCGACGACGCCTCGCTGCAGTTGCGGTTGGCCGATCACGCGCAGCCAGCGCCGTTGCCCGGAGCGGGTGACGATGCGCAGTTCCAGATCGAAGGGTTCGTTGCGCAGGCGGGCCGCGTCCATCGCCTGCTGCATGCGTTCGCGATCGCCGGGCACGAACAGTGCATACACCGTCTCGCGCTCGAATCGGCTGTCCGCTGGCAGTTCCAGCAAACGATGCAGCTCGCGCGACCCGTACATGCGACCGCGCCGAAAGTCGTAATGCCAGCCGCCGATGCTGGCCAGCGACTGCACCTCGTCGAACAGCAGCGACTCCAGTTTCAGTGCGGTGATGTCGCTGAACAGCGTGATGACCTGGAAGGCGCCGTCTTCACCCTCGCGGAACTGCGGCACCGCGGTGACCGAGAACCACGAATAGCCGCCGAGCGCCGGACTGTTGATGCCGACCACGGTGGAGTCGATGACATGGCCTTCCGTCAGGGCACGGTTCGGCGGCAGGGCGGGTGGCTTGAGCGGTTGCCCGTGTTCGTCGACGAAACGCCACTCGGACACGTTCAGCGATTCGGCGCTGAGGTCCGCTTCGCTCATGCCCAGCATGCGTTCGGCGGCAGCATTCGCGGACAACACGCGCCCGCTCTGGTCCTGGACCAGGATGCCCTTGTCGATGGCGTCGAACAGTTCGCGATAACGTCGTTCGGAATCGCGCAGTTCGCGCTCTGCGGCGTGGCGGGCGCTGACATCGCGGACCACGGCGATGATGCGCATGTCGTCGCCATCGAGGAACATCCGCGAATGCGCCTCGATCGGGAAATAGTGGCCATCGCCGTGCCGGTTGGTGGTCTCGACCGTCTCGGTGCGCCCGACCTGGAAGGTGTCGAACAGGCGCGGAATGTAGCCCTCGGGCAGGGCCGGATTGAGGTCCTGGATGCGCAGCCGGCGCAGATGCTCCAGCGGATAGCCATAGACCGATTCCGCGGTCTTGTTCGCTTCCAGGATATGGCCGTGCCGATCATGCACGGTCACCGCCTCGGGCACGGCATCCAGCAGGCTGCGATAGCGCGATTCCAGCGCGTCGCTGGCGCGCAGCAGGGCTTCGATGCGTTCGCGCGCACGCCGCAGCGGTACCGCCGCGGGTTCGTCCACCGCGAGCGCGGCGATCGCATCCGCGAGCCGCGCGATCGCATCCTCCCAGGCCTGTTTCATCGTCGTCTGGGCGGGACTGGTATCGCGATTCGCATCGGGCTTCATGACCGGGTCTGAGGCTCCCGAACACCGAAAACTGTGACGAAGATAACACTTCGTCGTGCGCAACGAGGTTCAGTGCGCCAGGGCGTTTTCAATATGTGTCATCAGGGCGCGATCGCAGGCCGGGTCGTCGACCAGATCCTGAAGGCCGTGGTCGACGCGATCGCGGAAATGCTGGCGGAATCCGTCGTCGCCGAGGCGCTGCAAGGCGAGTTCGGCCAACCCATCGGCGGTGTCGGCTTGGGCACCCTCGACACCGAGCAGGCGCAGCATGGTCGCGCATTGCCGACCGCGCATGAATTCGCCCGCACAGGTGACGATCGGCAATCCCATGCGCAGTGCGTCCAGCGCCGAATTGCCCCCGGACCAGCCCAGGGTGTCGATCATCAGATCGCAAGCCCCCAGTGTCTCCATGAAGCCGCCGCGCGACAGTTCGGGCAGGAACAGCAGGCGCTCCGCGGCGCGGGCGCCGACCGCCACGCGCAGGCGCTGGCGGAACCGTGCCGCGTCTTCGGTCGGATCGGCGCCGAAGAAGGCGATGCGCAAGTCGCCGCGGGCATTCAGCAGGCGCGCATAGATCGCGTCGTTGTGCGGCAACACCTTGAAGATCGATTGCGGCACGATTGCCAATGGCCCGCTCGGCAGCCCGAGTTCATCCCGGCTGCGCGCATCGGGCCGTACCGGCAGCGTGTAGCGCGTGCCGATGCCGGGCAGCAGGCGCAGTTGCTCGCGATAGAAGCGTTGCGCTCCGACGGGCTCCATCTCGCCGCAACTCAGGTAATGCGAGACCGTCGGCAACCCCGAGGTGACCGGGTGCCCCCAGGCCATCCACTGTGCGCGTGCCACACCGGCCGCCGCGGCCGCGAACAGGCGCTGGATCATGCCGAGTTCCGGGAAGATCGCGAGGTCGAGGTCGAGCGCCCGCGTCTGCGCGATGAAACGATCGACATCCGGGCCGAAACGATGGAAATGCGGTGCGCGTGCGGCGAAGTCGTCGGTGCCGGCGTCTTCGCGCGGACCGAGATGCACGACGTGCAGATCGATGTCGAGTCGCGCCAGCGCCTCGATCCAGCGGCCGAAATAGGAGCCCACCGTGCACAGATGCCAGTTAGCGGACACCAGACCGACGCGCGGCCGACCCGGTCGCCGCGTCTCGGGTTGCGGTGCGAGTTCGCGCCCCAGCACGGTCGTGGCGCGATGCAGCCAATCCCCGAAGCGGGATTGCAGCTCGAGATCGTCGCGATTCTGGTACGCGAGCAGGAAGTTGCTCCAGGCCACCTGCGCGATGCGTGGTTCGCAACGACGCAGTCTCGCTTCGTCGAATTCGTCGATGAGGCCATCGAGCCCGTGTGTGTAAGTTTCGCGTACCCGATCGACATCGCCGATGTCGGACAGGGTGTGCGGCAATGCCAGTGCCCGATTGAGTGCGACCTGCAACTCCGGCGAACGCGCGCCGAGGTTCGGTGCATCGAAGCAGGCGTCGATCAATGCGTCGCTGTTGCTGCGGCGAGCCACCGCATCGAGCTGCGCGGCGACGACGGCGTCCACACGCGCTTCATGGGTGTCGGCGCGTTGCAGATGTGCGGCGACGACGTCGACCGCGCCGCAGCGGTTCGCGACTTCGGCCAGCGCGTTCAATGTCGACAGCGGAAAATCCTGGCTGCGCAGCAGGGTGGCAGCCTCGTCGCGAAACCCTTCCGCACACAGGCATTCGGCGATGCGCAGCGCGACTTCCGGTTCGTGTTGCTCGGCCTGCAGGGATTCGTACAGGCCCCGGGCTTCCGCCCACCGCTGCGAGCGCCGCAGCAATCCGGCGAGATTGAAGCGCGCCTCGCGGTGCTGGGGGTGGCTTCGCAGTGCCGAGCGCCAGTGCGCTTCGGCGTCGGCGTAGCGGAACAGTTCCAGCGCGCGATTGCCGCGTCGGTTCAGCGTGGTCGCCAGATTGCGACGGATCGCTGCATCGTCCGGACGCAAGGCATGCAGTCGCTGCAGTGCATCGAGCAGGGCATCGGCGTCGTCGAGCCGCATCGCGGCATTGGCCTTGATCGACAATGCCTGGATGTCGCGGGGATCTGCCGCCAGCAGCGCGTCGGCGTCGCGCAAGGCCGCGGCATATTGACCGCCCACGAAGGCCGCGTGGGCGCGGTTCAGCAGCACCGGATTCATGCGCAGGCGATCGGTGCCAGCGCGCGCCCAAGTTTGGCGCCATTGTCGCGGCCGAGTTCGGCGCTGATCCATTGCCCGGTGGCGACGAGGGCATCGAGGTCGATGCCGGTCGCGAAACCCATGCCGTGCAGCATGTAGACCACATCCTCACTGGCGACATTGCCGGTCGCGCCATTCGCATACGGGCAGCCGCCGAGGCCGGCGACCGAGGCGTCGACGACGCGCACGCCGGCTTCGACACAGGCGAACACGTTGGCCAGCGCCTGGCCGCGGGTGTCGTGGAAATGCACGGCGAGCGCGCCCATCGGCACCTCGCCTGCGACGGCGCGCAGCATCGCGCGTGCCTTGGCCGGCGTGCCGATGCCGATGGTGTCGCCGAGCGAGACTTCGTAGCAGCCAAGCGCGTGTATGCGCTTGGCGACACGCACCACGTCACGCAGGTCGACGTCGCCCTGATACGGGCAGCCGAGCACGGTCGAGACGTAGCCGCGCACCTTGACGCCGTCGTTGTGCGCGCGTTCGAGGATGGGCGCGAAGCGTTCGATCGATTCGTCGATGCTGGCGTTGATGTTCTTGCGGTTGAACGCTTCCGACGCCGCGGTGAACACCGCGACTTCACGCACGCCGACCGCGAGCGCGCGCTCATAGCCCTGCAGGTTCGGCACCAGCACCGGATAGTCGACACCTTCGTGTTTCTGGATGCCGGCATAGACATCGGCGGCATCGGCCAGTTGCGGGATCCACTTCGGGCTGACGAAACTGGTGGCTTCGACGCTGCGATGACCCGCAGCCGAAAGGCGATCGATCAGCGCGATCTTGGTTGCGGCCGGGACGATGGTCTTTTCGTTCTGCAGGCCGTCGCGCGGCCCGACTTCGACGATGCGGACGGTGTCATGGCCCAGGGGCTCACTCATGCGCTCACTCATGGGGCTTGGGTTTGCCGTCGCTGGGCGCGGATTTCAAGAGCGCATCGAGATCGTTCGCAGTCTTGTCGTCGAGACGGCGAAGCTCGAAGAAGGCGCGATCGATCGGATCGAAACGCTTGAGCCAATCGGCAATGGCATCGCCATCGCCGGTGATCGTCGTGTTGACGTTGCAGTTGCCGTCCGTACCGCACTGGGCCTGCGAGCCCGACTCGACCTTGCCGCGCACCAGCCCTTCGGCGATGCGATGCGCTTCACGGCGCGGGTCGCCCTCGAACAGGTTGATGCGATCGACGCGCACGACGTAGCGCAGCAGCGCATAACCTTCGCCGACCTCGCGTTTGCCGTCCGGATTGTTCGGGACATCGGACACGGCCAGATAGCCGGCATCGCCGATACGGCGGAAGTCGAAACGCATCTGTGACGACAGATCCTCCTGCTTGCGTTGGCCGTCCGCATCCGTTTCGACCGTGACCCAGCGCGTGCAATCGTCGGACACATGCAGATGGAGCGCATCGTCGTCATCGCCGTCCACGGATTCTGCTTGGACGCGCCACCAGCCGGTAAAGGCCTGATCGCAGGCAACGACCTCGCCGCTCGGAATCGATTCGACGGTGAGTTGTTCGCAGCCCGAAAGCGCGAATGCCGCAAGTGCAGCCAACAGAACGGGTTTGATCAGCGTGAGTTTCATGCGGCCTCCACCTTGGCGAGCAGGACATCGGCTTCGACGAAATCGCCGGGATTCGCGCTCAGGTCGACGACCTTGCCGGCGTGCGGCGCGCGCAGCGTGATCTCCATCTTCATGGCTTCCATGATGACGAGTTCCTGGTTGGCCTCGACCGTCGCATCGAGCGCGACCTTGACGGCGATGATGCGGCCCGGCATCGGCGACTTGATGGCGTCGGCGCCATGGGTCGCACCGGCCTCGAACGCGAACGGGCTGCTCGGGTGCAATCGGTAGCGGCGACCGTCGACGAAGGCCAGCCAGTCGTCTCCGGAGCGACGCACACGCACGCGCAGCGCGCGATCACCGAGGCGCGCGCTCAGCCATTCGCCCGCGTGCACGGCGCGTTCGACTTCGACATGGCGGCCGGCGACATCCAGCGCGTAACGTCCGTTCGAACCGTGCGCGGCCAGTTCGAAGCGCTGGCCGCGCCATTCGAAACGCACCACGCGCTTGCCGACATGACCGAGGCGCCAGGCGTCGGCACGCGCCCACGGGCTGTGCGGATCAGCGCTGGCGCGGGCGGCGTCGATGGCTGCGGCTTCCTCGGCCAGCAGCTCGGCGCAGGCGACCGCGATCATCGCTGCCTCCGGCAATTCGCTCGGCGTCGCCAGCACCTCGTCGAGATGGCGGTCGAGATAGCCGGTGTCGATGGTCGCTTCGACCACTGCCGGATGGCGGATCAGCTGTTCGAGGAAGTAGATGTTCGACTTCGGGCCGAGCACGTCACATTGCGCCAGTGCTTCCGCGAGACGACGCAGCGCGGCCGGGCGATCGACATCGTGCACGATGAGTTTGGCGATCATCGGGTCGTAGAAGATCGACACGGTGTCGCCCTCGATCACGCCGCCGTCGATGCGCACGAGCGCATCCGCCTGCGGCAGCGCGAGTCGCGTGATGCGGCCGGAACCCGGCAGGAATCCCTGTTCCGGATCTTCCGCATACAGGCGCACCTCGATGGCATGGCCGCGCGTGGTGATCTGTTCCTCGCGCAGCGGCAGGCGTTCACCCGCAGCGACACGCAGCTGCCATTCGACCAGATCGAGCCCGGTCACCAGTTCCGTCACCGGATGTTCGACCTGCAGGCGCGTGTTGATTTCCATGAAGTAGAAATCGCCCTGCGGACCGACGATGAATTCGACGGTGCCGGCGTTGCGATAGTCGATGGCCTGGCCGGCCGCGACCGCAGCGGCGCCCATCTGCGCACGCAATTCGGGCGTCAGGAAGGGCGAGGGCGATTCCTCGATGACCTTCTGGTAGCGGCGCTGTGCCGAGCATTCGCGTTCGTTGAGGTGGATGACTTCGCCGTGCGCGTCGCCGAAGATCTGGATCTCGATGTGGCGCGGCGTTTCGACGTAACGCTCGAGCAATACGCGGTCGCGACCAAAGGCATTCTTCGCTTCGCGCTGGCAGGATTCGAGGTTCGCGGCGAACTCGTCCGAGGCGCGCACGATGCGCATGCCCTTGCCGCCGCCGCCGTGCGCGGCCTTGATCATCAGCGGGTAACCGATGCGGTCGGCTTCGCGCTGCAGCAGGGCGGCCTCCTGATCTTCGCCGGTGTAGCCCGGCACCACTGGCACGCCATGCTGCTGCATCAGGTTTTTGGCGCCGGCCTTGGAGCCCATCTTGCGCATCGAGGCCGCATTCGGACCGATGAAGACGAGACCGGAGGCTTCGACCGCATCGGCGAAGTCGGCGTTCTCCGACAGGAAGCCGTAGCCCGGATGGATGGCCTCGGCGCCGGTGCGCTTCGCCGCATCAAGGATGACATCGCCGCGCAGGTAACTTTCGGCCGGGCGCGAACCGCCGATGTGCACGGCCTCGTCGGCCTGGATCACGTGCTGCGCATTCGCGTCGGCATCGGAATACACGGCGACAGTGGCGATGCCGAGCCGGCGACAGGTGCGGATCACGCGGCAGGCGATTTCGCCGCGGTTGGCGATCAGGACTTTGCGGAACACGAGGCGCTCCTTGCGGGGGCTGCGATTGTAGGGGGTCGGCCGCCTGTGCGTCGCGACGGATACTCAAGCCATTGGATCGAGCGTAGCGACGCCCGTTGGCTCGAAATGCCGGATGTTCCGCGTAGCGACGGTCAGTCCGCGGTCGAGCGCGATGGACGCAATCATCAAATCGGGACTGTCGTTGCCGATCCGGGCCGACAACGTACCGAAGCGTCTCGCCGCGTGGAGATCAAACGGCAGGATGCGGTCGCCGTAATGTTCAAGAATGCGATCGAGCCAACGCGACAGGTCTTCCGAAAATTTCGGGTCGGCCTTCGCCGCCTGTGCGATGCCGCGTTCGATCTCCGCAATGGTGATGACGCAGAGGAACAGGTCGGCATCACGTTGCCCCGCTATCCATGAGATCAGCTTCGGACTGCGTTGCCGCTTGCGCAGGGCGGACAGCACGTCGGTATCGATCAGAAACATCGGGATTCGACGAAGTCAGAGCGAAAGATCACGCGTGCGGAAGGGACGACGTTCGAACGTGCCGTTGTCGCGCGGCATGTCGCACAGCAGTTCGGCCAACGACCCTTGCTGGTGTTTGTCGAGGCGGTTCAGTCGTTCATACTCGTTGGCATCAAGTACGACGACCGCAGGCTTACCGCGTCGACTGACGCGTTGCGGACGTCCAGCCAGTGCCGCATCGACCACCGCACTGAATTGATTCTTGGCGTCCTGAAGCATCCAGGTATTGCGATGTTCTTTGCCCATTGTTGGGGAATCTGTCCAGTTGATCTGGCTAGATGATCGTGCCGAGTTCCTCGGCGGTCAACCCACCCAGCGCGGCGGGCGTTTGTCGAGGAAGGCGGTGAGGCCTTCCTGGCCCTCGGCGGAGACACGCAGGCGTGCGATCAGGTCGGCGTTGTCGCGGTCGCGTTCGAGCTGCGATTCGGGCGTCATGCCGGCTTGGCGCAGCGCGAGCTGCTTGGCTTCGCGTTGCGCGACGGGTCCACCCTTGCCGAGGAAGTGCAGGGCGCGTTCGACGGCGGCATCGAGTTCGCTTGCGGGCACGAGGTCGTGGATCAGACCGGCGCGCAGCGCATAGTCGGCGTCGAAGACTTCGCCGCTGACGAACAGGCGGCGCGCATGACGCAGGCCGATGGCGCCGACGACGTAGGGCGAGATCACCGCCGGCACCAGACCGAGCTTCACTTCCGACAGCGAGAACTTCGCCTCCGGCACGCCGATCGCGTGGTCGCAGCAGGCGATCAGGCCGACGCCGCCGCCATAGGCCGAGCCGTTGACGCGCGCGATTGTCGGTTTGCCGAGGTAGTTCAGCGTGCGCATCAGTTCGGCGAGGCGCAGCGCATCGTCGCGATTCTCGTCGGCGGAGGCGCCCGCCATGCGTCGCATCCAGTTCAGGTCGGCGCCGGCGGAGAAGGTGTTGCCGGCGCCGGTGAGCACGACCGCGCGCACGCTGTCGTCGGCATCGAGTTGCTGCAACGCGGCCGTGAGTTCGGCGATCAGCACGTCGTCGAAGGCGTTGTGGATCTTCGCGCGGTTGATGACGAGATCGGCGACGGCGCCGCGGCGGTCGATGCGGACGGACGAGGTCATGGCGGCTCCGGACGGGCAGGGGCGCGGATGATAGCCGTGGGCCGGTGTCCGGGAAGGACGAATCGAACTGATTCAGGTCATTACGCAGCGCGGCGTTCTGCGTATAATGCGAACCATTCTCATTTATCTCGGACGGACCCGTTTGTGAAATTGTCGGATTTGCCGCGCGGCGGCGGTGGTGTGGTGGTGACCGTGGAACCGCAAGGACCGGACGATGCGATCGCGCGACGCCTGCGCGACCTCGGTTTCGTCGCGGGTGAGGCGGTGAGCGTGCTGGCGTTCGGCCCGATCGGCGCCGATCCGATGCTGGTGCGAATCGGCGACGCG
>JAKJFE010000085.1 GCA_022705045.1 Pseudomonadota bacterium
CGAGTTCGAAGTCCGCCGCGCGACCACCGAGCGCCTCGGCAAGCATTCGTCGCAACAAACTCCGGCCGGCAATGAACTGGCGGCGCCGCAGCGGTTTGGCGATGGCGTCAGCGCGTTCGCGCTCGTCCTCGGACAAGGCCGCGGTTCCCGCCACGACCTCATCGAGCGAGATCAGCGCGAACGCGAGCACTCAGCGCGCGACCGTCGCGTATTCGCCCTTCAGCGCCGCGCCGATCATGATGTTGCCGGCATGGCATTCGATCATCTGCGCATCGCGCACGACGTTCTTCTTGTAGTAGCTGACCATGTCGACGACGGCGTTCGCACCGCGCTGCTTGGCCGACTGCTGGAATGCAATCAGCGCAGACAGCACGACGTACTTGCAGCCGTATTCGTCGTCCTTGCCGACGCCATTGGTCTTCTTGTTCGACACGTCGCTGCCCAACCGACTCTTCACGACGGGTGTCTCCTGCCCGGCAAGATAGAACGTCACCGACCCATCGAGCTTCTCCCGGGCCTCGGGCATCGCCAGCACATCGGCCAGCTTCACGCGTACGATGGTGTCGCGGGCCATGACGCCACCCGCAGCGGAAAAGGCCAGTGCTGTGAAGAGAATAATGCGCTTCATCGAACGATCTCCTTTGGGTGGAATCCCGGGGTCAATGCGGCCAGCGCGCGAAAATCAATGACGTATTGAGGCCGCCGAATGCAAAGTTGTTGCTCATCACCAGGTCGGTGTCGATGCGACGCCCTTCGCCGGTGATGTAGTCGAGCGCGCCGCAGCGCGGATCGACGGTTTCGAGGTTCATGGTCGGGGCGAACCAGCCATCGCGCATCATCTCGATGCTCATCCACGCCTCGAGCGCGCCGCAGGCACCCAACGTGTGCCCCATGTAGCTCTTCAGCGACGAGATCGCCACGCGTTCGCCGAATACGCCGTGCGTCGCCTGGGTTTCGGCGATGTCGCCCTGCTCGGTCGCGGTGCCGTGTGCATTCACGTAGGGGATCGCCGTGGGCGGAAGACCGGCGTCATCGAGCGCAAGTCGCATCGCAATGCCCATGGTCTCCGGGTTCGCATGCGTCACATGGCTGCCGTCGCTGTTGGTTCCGAAGCCGACGATCTCGGCATGGATGCGCGCACCGCGGGCGCGCGCATGCTCGTACTCTTCGAGCAGCAGCGTGCAGGCGCCCTCGCCCAGCACCAGGCCGTCGCGGTTCGCGTCGAATGGGCGCGGCGTCAACGTCGGCGCGTCGTTGTGTTTGACGCTGGTCGCGAACAAGGTGTCGAATACCGCGGCCTCGGTCGCATCGAGCTCCTCGGCCCCGCCGGCCAGCATCGCGACCTGCTTGCCGCTCTTGATCATCTCGTAGGCATAACCGATGCCCTGGCTGCCCGAGGTGCAGGCGCTGGACGTGGTGACCACACGCCCGGTGATGCCGAAGAACACACCGATGTTCACCGCGGCGGTATGCGCCATCATGCGGATGTAGGTGGTCGCGGTGATGCCCTCGGTGGTCTTCTCGGTGATCATGCGGCCGAAGTCGCCCATGTTCTCCGGCGTGCCAGACGACGACCCGTAGGCGATACCGACCCGACCGCTCTTCAGCAACGGATCGCCCAGCAGGCCAGCGTCGGCCAGCGCGATCTCGCTGGCGCGCGTCGCCATTACCGCCACCCGTCCCATGCTGCGCGTGCTCTTGCGATTGAAGTGCGGCGGCAGTTCGAACGGCGCGGCAGGCGCACCGACGCGTGTGTTCAGGCCCTCGTAGACTGCCCATTCGGGCATCGTCTGTACCGCGTTGCGGCGCTCTCGCAAGCGCGCCTCGACGGTCGACCAATCATGTCCCAACGGGCTCAAGGCCCCGATTCCGGTGACGACCACTCGCTTCATCCGAACATGCCTCCATTCACCGAAATCACCTGCCGCGTGATGTACGCGGCGTCTTCACCCATCAGGAACGCGACCACGGCCGCGACTTCCTCCGGCCGACCGACCCGTTTCGCCGGAATCAGTTTCATCGCCTCGTCCAGGATTTCCGGCGAGATCATGTCGGTCGCGATCAGCCCCGGCGCGACGCAGTTCACCGTGATCTGGCGACTTGCCAGCTCGACCGCGAGCGCCTTGGTCGCGCCGATGATGCCGGCTTTCGCCGCACTGTAGTTGACCTGGCCGCGATTGCCGGCGAGACCCGACACCGACGACAGCGTGACGATGCGGCCGGGCTGGCGTCGCCTCACCATCGGCATCGTCAGCGGATTCAGGACGTTGTAGAAACTGTCGAGGTTGGTGTGGATGACCGCGTCCCAGTCTTCGCCTGGCATCGCCGGAAACGCGTTGTCGCGGGCGATGCCGGCATTGCAGACGATGCCGTAGTAGCAGCCATGCGCCTCGACGTCGGCAAGCAGTGCTTCGGCCGACGCGACGCGATCGCCGACATCGAACTGCAGCACGCGCGCGTCGCGACCGCATGCACGCACCGCGTCGGCGACCTGTTCGGCCTCGTCGACGCGGCTGCGGCAATGCACGACGACGTCGTATCCATCCTGCGCCAGGCGCAACGCAATGGCTCGGCCGATGCCGCGACTGGAGCCGGTCACCAAGACAGTACGTTCAGCCATCACCACGTTTCCTCAGGAATTGCGAGACATCATCGGGTTCGAACACGGTCAAAGCCGACGACGCGACCTGGACACCGTCGATCGCCAGCGTGCAATCGAAGTGGCCGAGTCCGTTGTCAGCCTGGAACTGGCGCTGCGCCTGCACCAACAACACTTCACCGAGCAGGAAGCGCGATCGCGAGGTGCTGTAACGCCGACTGCCAAGCAGGAAGCCGACCTTGGGCGAACCGCCATCGAGACGCGCCCTCCAGCCTGCCCAGGCCGCCACCGCCTGCGCCATGTATTCGATGCCCACCCAGGCGCCGACGCCGACACCGTCGAAGAACAGACTGTCGGCACGGATCTCGACGCAGGCGGTCAGGCTTTCGTCGTCGCCGTCGATCGCGGCATCGAGCAGCCGCATGCGTCCGGCGTGCGGCACCAGGTCAGCCATCGCCCATGGGATTGCCGTGCGCATCAGGTTGCCGCCAGGATCAGCGTGGCATTGCTGCCACCGAAGGCGAAGGAATTGCTCAGCACATGGCGCAGCGGTCGCCCGACGCGATCGCCCGGCGCGGCGATACGCAACGATGGCAGGCGCGAATCGACCGGCCCGACCATCCAGTGCGGCGGCAACAGGCCCTGCGGGTTGTCGGTGAGCGCGATCCACGACAACGCCGCTTCGAGCGCGCCGGCCGCGCCCAGCGTGTGCCCGGTGAGGCGTTTGGTCGAACTCACCGGCACCGCATCGCCGAACACGGATGCCACTGCGATGCTTTCCATAGCGTCGTTCTGTTCGGTGGCGGTGCCATGCAGGTTGATGTAGTCGATGGCGCTCGCGTCGAGGCCAGCCATGGCCAACGCTTGCAGCATCGACGCGCGCGCGCCGGAACCATCCGGCAGCGGCGCCGAGATGTGATGGGCATCGGACGACTCGCCGTGTCCAGCGACGCGTACCGGTCCGGGCTCGCGTGTCACCAGGAACAGCGCCGCGGCTTCGCCGATATGGATGCCATCGCGTCCGTCCGCCAGCGGGTTCGCCGCGGTGGCGCTGACCGACTCCAGCGACGCGAAACCGGCGACGGTGAATCCGCACAGTGAATCGGCGCCGCCAGCGACCACGGCATCGGCCAGGCCCATGCGCAGCAGGCGCGCCGCACTCGCAATCGCCTTCGCGCTGGACGAACACGCCGTCGACACGACATAGGCCGGCCCCTCGCAGCCCAGCACGGCACGCACGGCCAATGCCGGCGAACCCATTTCCTGCTGGCCCACGTCGAAGTCCGGCGGCACCTCGTTGGTGCGCAGGTAGCCGGCGATCGCGCGTTCCGCTTCGGCGATGCCGGATGTGCTGGTGCCCAACACCACCGCCACGCGATCGGTGCCATAACGCGCCATGGCTGCGTCGACATCGCCGCGGATTTGCGCCAGCGCGCTCAGCAACAGCGCATTGTTGCGACTGCGCAGCGGCGGCGGCAACGCGTCGACGGCCAGCAATGACGCCTGCACCGGCGCGATCGGCAGCGTCTTTCCCGGTAGCACCGCATCGCTGATGGCGACCACCGGTGCCTGCTCGGCGAACAGGGCGGCCCGCACCGAGGGCACGTCGTGGCCAAGTGCACACAGCAGACCCAGCGCGTTGAGATAGATCGCTTCCGTCATCTAGCCCGGCTCCCTTGCATCGGCCACGGTGTCGATGTCGAGCCGATAGCCTTCGACGCGATTGTCGAGGCGGACCGCACCACCCCATGGCGGCATCGTCGCATAGCGAATGCGGATCGCCGAAGTCCGGCCATGCCGCAGTTCGCGCTCGTTGCCGCGATCGACGACCCGCCAGTGTTCCGGCAACGCCGCCTGCAGCGCCGCCAGTGGCGCGTAAACGTACTGGATGTCACGCAGAATGCGCTCGGCGTCCGCGCTCGGCGGCAGTTGCGGCGTGCGCTGCGTCTGCAGCCGCGCGCCATCCCAGTGCACGACGAGCACCCGCTGTCCGAGCGCGAAGCCGGCCAGATGCAAGGCCTGCGCGTCGACTTCAAGTCGCGCCTCGATCGGTTCGCACGGCTGCTCCGTCGCGGTGCGACGGATGCAAAGACGCTGGCTGAGCGCGAGGTCCACCGCCATGGCCGCAGGTGCGAGCCGCGGCTCCGGCAGCGTCAAGCGCTGCGCCGGCACGCTGGCGCAACCGGCCAGCATCAGCAGCCAGACGGCGTGCCTCAGGCGCGGCACAACTGCTCCAGCGTCTGCAGTCGCCGTGGCGCCGCCACGTAGGGATTGTTCCGGTCCCAGGCGTAGCCGGCGAGGATCGCGGCAATCATGCGCCGCACTTCCGGCGACTGGTCCGGATGGAAGATCACGTCCTGGAATCCGCCCGCGTACCAGCTTTCGACGAAGGCGCGGAAGGTGTCGACGCCGGCGCGCAAGGGTTCCGCATAGTCGGCCTGCCAGTCGACCGATTCGCCCGCGAACTCGCGCGCCAATGCCGCTGCAGCCAGACTGGCGGACTTGAACGCAATCGTCACGCCGCTCGAAAACACCGGGTCGAGGAATTCACCAGCATTGCCGAGCAAGGCGTATCCCGCCCCCCACAGGGACTTGACGTTGGCGGCATAGCCCACCAGCTTGCGCGCCGGTGTGTCCCAGACGGCATCGCGCAACAGCGTCGCGAGTGTCGGCGTCTCGGACACGATGGTACGCAGGCGCTCGGTCTCGTCGCCGCGGTAACGGTCGAGGAAGGAACTGTGCGCGACCACGCCCTGGGAACAACGCCCGTTCGAGAACGGAATGGTCCAGAACCAGACGTCGACATGTTCCGGGTGCACGCTGACGAGGATCTTGTTGCGATCGAAGCTGGCGTCGCTGATGCGATCCTCGACATGGGTGAACAACGCGCCGCGCACCGGAAATGCCGAGGGCATCTCCAGATCCAGCAACCGCGGCAGGATGCGACCGAAGCCGCTGGCATCGAGCAGGAAACGGGCGCTGACGCGATAGGTTTCGCCGTCGGGCGACACCACGTCCACGGTCGGCCCGTCGGCCCCATTGACGTCGACCGCGATCACCTGATGGCGATAGCGCAACTCGGCGCCGGCGCGCTCCGCGGCGGCGGCCAGCACATGGTCGAAATGCGCGCGTTGCACCTGGTAGGTCGTGCCCCAGCCCGGCGAGAACTTGTCGCGGAAATCGAAGGCGGTGCGCTTGTCGCCACGCTGGAACGCGGCGCCGTTCTTGTACTGGAAACCGGCCTCGACGATGTCGCGCAGGAAGCCCGCTTCCTCGATGTAGGCCATCGATTGCGGCAGCAGGCTTTCGCCGATCGAGAAGCGCGGGAACTGCTCCTTCTCGAGCATCAGCACGGACCGCCCCTGCTTGCGCAGCAGACCGGCGGCGACGGATCCGGCCGGGCCGGCTCCGATGATCAGAATTTCGGTGCGTTCATGACGCATGGACTACCTCGGCGATGAATCGATCAATGCAACATTCCGGCCGCTCGGGCAATGCCGACGAGGCCGACCAGGATCCAGAACAGGTTCAACACCGTATACGCAGGATCGCGCCGCAACAGCGCACACCAGGACAACAGCGCGGCATCGACGGTGTTGAACACCCACACGAACAGGAAGGGACTGTCCGGCCCCATCCAGCTGACCAGGCTGAAGCTGAAGATGCGCATCAACACGCCGATCATCTCGGCGCGGCGCATGTGGCGGCGTATGAACGCGTTCAGTGCATTGCCGCGGCCGACGTCGACGATATCGTCGGCCGCGGCCGCAGGAACGGAGTAATCAGCCATATCGAAAGCTCTCCCAGCAACATCGTCAATCCAAAGGCATGCAAGGCCGGCGTTGCCGACAACGCGAGCAGTCCGAACGCCAGCAACGTGCTGACGCCCGCGAGTGCCACCGCGAGCCAGGCACTGCCGTCACCCGGGTGTTCAAGCAGGAAGATGCCGTAGTCGACGCCCATGCCGAGCAGCAGCAACAGCGCGAGTACGCCGAACAACTGCAGCGGCCATCCCGCCCAGCCGAAGATCGCCAGCGTCAGCAGGCTGCCGAGCAGGGTCGGCACCCAGGCGCGCCACGCCGCCTTGCGGTAGCGCCACAGCAGCAGCAACAAGACGCCGACATACCCGGCCGCCAGCAACATCCCGATGCCGACGCGATAGCGCGCCAGCACGCTGGAGATGTCGGCGCTGCGATCGATGAAACGAACGCCTTGCAGGCCCTGCGCACTCTCCGCCAGCGCCGCAAGCGCAGCCGGTTCGACGCCCTGCAGCAGCACGAGGCTGCCGTCGCGGCCGTCGTGCCGCCCGAGCCAGGTCCGCGTCGACAGGAACTCGACCGGCGACCGTTGCAGGTCGGCCAAGGTCAGCGCGTTCGCCGCGAACGCCGGGCGGACCAGGGTGTCGCCGGTGGCCGCATTGACCGCGGCGATCGCGGCGCCTTCGAGGCGTGCCGTCCATCGCGCGTGTTCGGCCTGGCGTGCCGCGGATGGCAACCATTGCGTCAGCGCCTGATAGCCGGCGATGCGTCCGCTCGCCACCAGTGCATCGAGCCGCGCGGTCAACCGCTCTTCGCGCTGCAACAGCGACTCGACCTCGTCCGCCTCGATCAGGAAGAACTGCGCCGGACTCGGCAAGCCGAGCAAGGCGCCGATGCGCTGTTGCATCAGCACGAGATCGGGCGGTGCCGAATGCAATTGGCGCAGGTCGTCGCTGCTGCGCAAGCGCATCAGCCCGCCGACCACGACGATCAGGAGCATGATGGCCGCTGCGACACCCGCGGCATTCGCGCGCCAGTGCGGCCAGCGCGCCAGGCTGGCGGAAAAACGCGTGGAAAAAGCGGTCGGACGAATCGGGCGGCGGTCCCACGCCGGAAACAGCAGGACGACGGTCAGGAAAGCCGCCGTCAAACCGGCCGCAGAAAACACCGCCATCTGGCGCAAGCCCGGGAAGGGCGCCAGACCGAGCGCAAGATAGGCGACGACGCTGGTGGCCAAGGCCAGCGCCAGTCCCGGCAGCAGTTGTCGCAAGACCTCGGCCGTGGTGACGTGCTGCTGACTCTGGCGCGCGGCGAACCAATGGAATCCGTAGTCTTCGGCCACGCCCACAAGGCTCGCGCCGAACACCAGCGTCAGCAGATGCACCTGCCCGAACACGACCGCGGTGACGCTGAGTGCCACCGCGCAGCCGGCGAGCAGGGACAGACCCACGAGCACGATCGGACGCAGTGAGCGAAACGTCATCCAGACCAGCAGCAGCACCGCGAACAACGAACCCCAACCGATCGTGTTGACCTCATGACTCGCCTGCGCGGCCGCGGCTTCGGCATGCAGGGGCACTCCGGCCGCGAGCAGTTCGGCCGCGTCGGACTCGGCCCGAGCCGCCGCGCGCGCCTGGGCGATGCGCTCGCCCAAGGGCTGCGCACCGACCACCGAAAACACCTTGCCCACGGCATCGAGATTCAGCACCACCCAGTGCCGCCCCTCGCCTTCGAGCATCAGCCCGCCGTCGCCAGGACGTGCGCGCGACACCCCGGCACGCTCGGCCCACCACGCCGGCCACAACGACAGCGGATCGTCCACCCACGGCAACATGCGTGGCTGCGGCACCAGCTGGTACAGCGCGGCCAATGCCCGTTGCGACCAGGCCTCGGCATCTGCCGTCGCCAGCTCGTTCCGCTGCGCCGATGTCAGCAAACGATCGCGCCACGGCTGCAGCGCCCGCGCGAGTGCAGCGGGATCGGGCAGCCGCTCGTCCGCGCCGCGCAACGACGACGCGTCGGTGAGCAAAACCTGCTGCGCAGCGGCCGCGGCACGTCTTGCCGAAGCCGCATCCGGGGCACCAACCAGCACCACCACGCGACGTTCGCCAAGCTCGCTCAGACGCTCGACCGCCGCATGCTGCAAGGCGTCCTGTTCTTCCGTGGGCAACAACGCGAGCACGTTCGCGTCGAGCCGCGCGCCGCGCCAGAACTGCCATTGGTGCACGGCGACCACCACCAGGCAGCCGAGCCACAGCCACGGCAGGACGCGGCGCATGGGCGACTCAGTCCGCAAGGCCGACGCGCTCTTCCGGGCTCAGCGCCGGCGCCAGCGCCAGGTCGCTGAAGCGGATGTCGCTGCGATCACCATTGGTCTCGGCCAGCACGAGGCGCTCGACGCGTCGGGCGCCCTCGAGCTCGATCGCACTGAACACCTGGGCGAACGCCCCCGGGCGCGGCAGCAGACGCAATTGCCAACGCGGTCCGTCGGCACGCAGGACCTCGATCGTGAACGCGTCCTTCAGTCCGGCAAGATCACCGGCCAGCACGTCGAACAGCACGTCGTGGATCGCGCGCAAAGCCGGTTCGGTCGCGGTATCGACCTCGCGCACGCTGTCGCCCGACGTCACCCGCAATCGTTGTGTCGTCATCGTCAATCGCGACGGAAACGGCCGTTCGGTTTGCCAGATCACGCCGCGCCCGCGCGCGAGCACGAACTGTCCGTTCGACCGCAAGGGTTTGCGGAACCCGGCGATCTGCTTGTCCTGCTCGAAGCGGCCACGCAACAGTTCTGGCTGCTCGATGCGTGCGGCGATGGCCGCGACATCGGCCGGCGCATCCGCCATCGCAGGCGTCGCGGCTGCGAGCAACACCACTGCCAGCAGGCACAGGAAGCGGACGCTCATGCCGACACTCCGAGTCGATCCCACAACACCGGCGGGCAGACGTAACGCATCTCGCGCGTGACCGCGTCGATCGCGACCTGGATGGTGTGCGCCTTGGTCAGGCGCTCGCCGCTCGCGGCGTCGTGGATCTCGTATTCCATGCGCAAACGGCATTCCCACTCGACGATGCGGGCACGCACGCGCAGCCGTTGCGCATAGGTCGCGGGCCGCACGTATTTCAGGCGCAGGTCGACGATCGGCCAGAAGTAGCCCGAGGCGCGCATCGCCGGATAGTCGTAGTCGAACTTCTGCAGCAGCGCGCAGCGCGCGAGTTCGAGGTATTTCACGTAGTGGCCGTGCCAGACGACATTCATCGGATCGAGGTCGTGGAACGCGGGCGCCACTTCGATCTCGATACCGAGGTCCGGCACGGCCGTCGGCGCGACTTCACTGCGGGGATTGGACATCACGCTGATCCCAGAACGGAAAGAAGTTGAACCAGTCGTAGGGCGAACGCGCCAGCAGGCGCGTCAACGCATCGGCATAACGCTGGGCGTGCTCGCGCAACACCGCGGCACGCGTCGCCCGCGGCAACGCAACCGACGCCGCAAGGCATTCCAGATGCACGCAGTAGCTGTCGCCTTCGTGGATGCAGGACAACAGGAACAGCGGACACTTGAGCAGGCTCGCGAGCACATACGGGCCTACCGGAAAAGCCGCAACATGGCCGAGAAAATCGACGTCGACGGTCTGGCTGGCGGTGACTGGGACGCGATCGCCGGCGATCACCACGAACTCGCCGGCATCGACCTTGGCGGACAGCAGGACCGCGGTCGCGGCATGCACCTCGCTGACCTCGATCAGCGCGACATCGTGCGTCGGCGACAGGCGCTGCAGAATGCGATTGAACTGCGCGGCATGGCGCGTGTGCACGAGGATGTTCAGTTTCGCCGCGCCGCGTTGCTCGGCCATCGCGCGACACAGCTCCAGGCAGCCGATATGGGCGGTGACGATGACAGCACCACGACCGCTGCGGCCGTGGTCGTAGAGCGATTCCCGCCCCTCGGTGCGCACGCGCTCGAACGGATAGCGTCCGGACACGGCGAGCAACTTGTCGAGCATGGTTTCGGCGAACAGCGCGACATGGCGCACGCCGTCGTGCCAACGCGGCGGACGGCCGAGCGCTGCGGTCGCGGCCTCGATGCGCGCCAGATATTGTGCCGACGCCGCCCGCACCACCGGCCGCAGCACCCAGTGCGTCAACACCACCGGGTACAGGCACAACCGGAACGGCCAGCGCCCGAACACGCGATGGATGCCATACAGCAGCCAGATGCCGAAGACGAAGGTGCTCTCGCCCATCGCCGCCCAGTGCGTGCGGGCCGCGGCCGTCATCGCGCCACCTTGCGCCACAGCAACCGCGGCGAACGCAGCAACATGCCGAAGAACAACTTGGCATGCATGCGCGAGATCATCACGTTGTCGCGCCACACGCGAAAATGCGACACACCGTCGACGGGGTAACGCACGCGCGTCGGCTGGTTGACGATCGCGATGCCGCGCCAATGCAGGCGCACGAGGATCTCGACATCGAAGTCCATGCGCCGCCCGATCTCGACGGCGTCGATCAACGCCAGCACCGGCGCCAGCGGATAGACGCGGAACCCGCACATCGAGTCGCGGATCGCGAACGACAGCGTGTTGATCCACACCCAGACATGCGTCAAGTAACGGCCGTACAGACGCCCTTTCGGGACCGACTCGTCGTACACCGGCGTGCCGCAGATCACGGCATCCGGATGCGCTTCGGCCAATGCGGCGAAGCGCGGCAAATCAGCGGCATCGTGCTGGCCATCGGCGTCGATCTGCAGCACATGGTCGAATCCGCGCCGCGCGGCCTCACGGAAGCCGGCCAGCATCGCCCCGCCCTTGCCCTGGTTGATGTCGAGGCGCAGCGCCCACACCGACTCGGGATGCGCATCGGCCAGCGCGCGAATGCGCGCCGCACAGGTCGGCTCGCTGCCGTCGTCGACCATCAGGCAGGGCAGACCCTGTGCGCGCACCGCATCGACCACGCCACCGATCGCATCGCCATGGTTGTAGACCGGAATCACGACGCAGAGCTTCATGTCGCGGCTCCGAACACCAAGCGCCCGCTGGCATGCGAACCGACGTCCGAGGCGATCCGGAATGCCACCGTGTCTGCGGCCACGCGCTGCAGGGTCAACTCGATCTGCGTGCCGGCGCCGATCCAGTCGTGAAACTTGATCTGGTCGAGGCGCGAGAATCCCTCCGGCAACGAAAACAACTCGCGTGCGAAACGGATCGCCCAGTCGATCTGTGCGACGCCGGGCAGGATCGGCGATCCGCTGAAGTGGCCGTCGAAGAACGGCGAGTCGGCCGCCACCTCGACCTGCAGGCGTGCATTCTGTTCGTCCTGCGCGAGCAGTCGGGCGTGCGGGCGGCGCGCGTCGAACAAGGCCTGCAACGCCGCCGACGTGGTCTTGCCGGTCGCGTTTGCCGGCATCGCCCAGATGAATCGCCAATGCCGCGGCAAGGCCACCGCCTCGACGCGGGTCGCCAGCAGCGTGCGCAGTCGGGCCACGAGCGCGCGGCGTCCTTCGCTGTCGTGGATCGCCCAGCCCGCAGCGTCCGGAACCGCCACCACAGCGATGCGCGCGCGTTCATCCGGCAGCACCAGTGCGCGCACGTCGAGCAGCAGGCCGGAGTCGCGCAGATCGCGCTCGATCGCATCCAGCGACACGCGTTTCTCCTCGATCTTGACGACGCGATCGGCACGGCCGAGCAAGGCGAATCCCTGTGCGTGCGCGGCGACGCGGTCGGCGACTTCCTGTTCGTCGGCCTCCCGCAACCACGGTGCGCGCAGGTGCAGGCGTTCGCCATAGATGCGAACCGTCATGCCCGGCAACGGTAGCCACGGCGACGATGCATCGAGCTCGCGCTGACGCCATGCCACCGCGCCGGTTTCCGAGCTGCCGTAGATTTCAATGGGGCGACGCCCGAACACGCGGTCGCAGAGCGGCAGCGCCTCGTCCGGAAGCGGCCCGCCGGACGAAAAGATCGCGCCGATCTGCGCGCGCACCGGCGCCCAGTCGAGCTGTTCCGGTAGCCGTTTGAGATGGGCCGGACTGGTAACCAGGGTCGCGCCCGGCGCATCGGCCAGCGCGCGCTGCATGTCTTCGGGGAATACCAGGCGTCGCGACGCAAACACGCGACCCGATGCCATCGGCCACAGCAGGCGAAACGGCAGGCCATACATGTGCTGGTGCGTCACGCTGGCGTGCACGCAGCCACAGCCGATGCGATCACCGAACGCGGCATCGAGCGCGCGGATTTCCGCGCACAGTTGCGCCAGGCGTTTGCCGATCAACACCGGCTCGCCGGTCGATCCGGACGTGAACACGTGCAGGGCATCGCGCTGCTGATCCAGTGCCAGCCACGCCGTATTCGCGACCACGGCGAGCGGACGTACCTGCGGCAGATCCGTCGTCGCCGGCATGTCGCTGGCGATCGCGCACACCTCGGCCGACAGTCGCCGCAACGTGCCCGGCAACAGGTCTGGCGCCAGCACCGCCTGCTTGCCGGCATGCCAGGCGCCGAACAGCGCCGCGGCAAAATCGAGACTGTCTTCGAAATGGAGGGCGACGCGAGCGCCGGCCACCTCCGCAAAGACCGCGCGCCAACCCGCAGTCAGTGTCGCGAATTCGGCGAACGTCACCGCCGCACCGTCCCGCAGGGCAACGACCGCATCGGCAGGACGCCGATGCGCCATCCAGCGGTCGAGATCGACGAACTCAGCCATGCGCGATGTTCCCGCGTACGCGCCGGCGCACCAGCCACTCGCCCGCGAACAGCAAGCCCATCAGCACGTAGGCGATGAAGCCGTTGTACAACGCCCAGGTCGCATTGCTCGCCCACAACGCCGTGCCCAGGGCGACCAGGCCGTTCACGACGAAGAATACGCACCAGACCTGGGTGACGCGGCGCGTGTAGATGACGGCCGCCGGCGGAAGCTGCGGCTCGCGCAGGCGCGCCAGTCGCTCGATCATGCTCGGCGGCTTCAGCAGGCTGATGCCGAACAGCGCGAGCAGGCTCGCGTTCACCAGCACCGGATAGAGCTTCAGCGCGATGGCGTCGTTGACGATCGCCGCGACCGCCGCCAGCACGACACCGCCCGCGGCCGCGAACAACCACACGCGCTCGCGCGTCACCAGCGCGCGCAGCACCACGACCGCGGCCAGCAGGGCGGCCACGATGCGCGGCTCGAATCGCGCCAGCCCGACGTACACGAGTAGCGGATAGACCAGCATCAGCAGCGAAGCGATGATCACGCGCACGGAGCGATCAACCGGCCGTGGGCTCGTCCAGCAATCCCTGCAGCGCATTCACGACATCGTCGAGCGTGCGCACCGCCTTGAAGGCGTCCGGCTGCAGTCGCTTGCCGACGATCGGCTTCAGCTTCACGATCAGGTCGACGGCGTCGATGCTGTCGATGTCGAGGTCTTCGTACAGCCGCGACTCGGGCCGGATACGTTCCGGGCTGATGTCGAAGGTCTGCTGCAGGATCGCGCTGAGCGCGTCGAAGAGTTGTTCGCGGTTCATGGCGTTCTTCCGTTACTTGCGGCCGGCGGCGACGAATTCCGCCAGGGCACGGACACTGGCGAAATGGCGGCGCGTTTCCGCCGAATCCGCGGAGAGGCTCAATCCGTAGCGGCGCTGCAGCGCCAGCCCGAGTTCGAGCGCGTCGATCGAATCCAGGCCAAGTCCGTCACCGAACAGGGCGGCGCCGGCATCGATGTCGGCGGGCGTGATGTCCTCGAGATTGAGCGCCTCGATGATCAGCGATTTGATTTCTTCTTCAAGCGCCTGCATGGGCGGGTTTCTCCGTTGCGAAGTAGTTCTGCAGATGATCGGTCAGGCGGCGCGACGCCAGCGCGGGTTCGCCGTGCGCCGCGTCCAGGAACGGCTGCACGGCGATGTCGTCGCGAACCGCGATGCTGAAGCGCATGCGCGAGGGCGGCACGCGCCACCATGGCAGTCCCTTGGTCAGGCTGCGCGGCGTGCAGTCGATCAGCACCGGCGTCACCGCCACGCGCCCGCGCACGGCGATGTTCGCCGCACCGCGCTGCAAGCGCACGGTGCCATCCTCGGGCGTGCGCGTGCCTTCGGGAAAGATCAGCAGGTTGCCACCATCGCGCAGCGAACGGATGCAGTCCTCGACGAGACCCGCACCCGAGTCGTTGCTGATGTAGTTCGCGGCGCCGATCGGACCGCGCATGAAGGGATTGCGCGCGCGCCGGGCGTTGACCACGCAATCGGCGTTGTCGACCAGCGACACCAGGAACACCACGTCGATCAGGGTCGGGTGATTTGCGAGGATCAGCAGGCCCT
>JAKJFE010000086.1 GCA_022705045.1 Pseudomonadota bacterium
CGTCGTCACCGCCGCGAAACATTGGCGGATCGCGGCCTGCGAAGTCATCTGCGCGACATGCACGCCCATGTGCGCCACCTCGAGCATGTCGCCCGAGCCGAACGCGTACCACGGGTCCATCACGCAGTCGTGGCCGAAGCCGACGTTGACGCCGGCCGCCAGCAGTTCCGGCACACGCGTCATGCCGCGGCGTTTCGGATAGCTGTCGAGGCGGCCCTGCAGGGTGATGTTGATCAGCGGATTCGCGATCGCCGCGACGCCCGATTCCGCCATCAGCGGCAGCAGTTTCGACACGTAGTAGTTGTCCATCGAATGCATCGAGGTTAGATGCGAGCCAGCGACGCGTCCGTGCAGGCCGAGCCGATGCGTCTCCGCGGCCAGCGTCTCGATATGGCGCGACATCGGGTCGTCGGATTCGTCGCAATGCATGTCGACGCGCAGACCGCGTTCGGCGGCGATTTCGCAGAGTCGCGTCACCGAACGCGCGCCGTCGGCCATCGTGCGCTCGAAATGCGGAATGCCGCCGACCACGTCGACGCCGAGGTCGAGCGCGCGCAGCAGGTTCTTCTCCGCGGTCGCCGAGCGATACAGGCCGTCCTGCGGGAACGCCACCAATTGAAGATCGAGATACGGCGCGACCTGTCGCTTCACCTGCAACAGCGCCTCGACCGCGAGCAGGCGGTCGTCGCAGACGTCGACATGCGAGCGGATCGCCAGCAGGCCCTGGCTGACCGCGAGATCGCAGTAACGCAGTGCGCGCTCGATGATCGTATCCATCGTCAGCAGCGGTTTCAGTTCGCCCCACAACGCGATGCCTTCCAGCAGCGTGCCGCTCTGGTTCACGCGCGGCAGACCGTAACTCAGCGCCGAATCGAGATGGAAATGGGCATCGACGAAGGGCGGCGTGACCAGCCGGCCCGTCGCATCGATCTCCTCGCGCGCCGTCGCCTGCAGGTTCGGTTGCACGCTGGCGATGCGCCCATCCAGAACGCCGATGTCGATGCCGCTGCGCCCGTCGGGCAGGTTGGCGTTGCGCAGGATCAGGTCCATGAAGCCTCCAGGTCGTTGAGCGCAGCATTGTAGGAGCGAGCCCCGGCTCGCGATGCGTTCGCTCGCCGGGAACCCGGAAAGAGCATCGCGAGCCGGGGCTCGCTCCTACAAAGGCGGCGGTGGTGGTAAAACCACAGGCCCAGATCATCCCCATCCGACACGAAGAATCGCCATGTCCGAACCTGTCCGCATTCCGCACTACATCCACGGCCAACGCACGAACGGCGTCGGCGAACGCACGTCGCCGGTGTTCAATCCGGCCACGGGTGAACAGAGCGGCGTGCTCGGCCTCGCGGCGCAGGCGGATGTCGATGCCGCAGTCGCTTCGGCGAAGTCGGCATTTGCGGCCTGGGCCGCAACCTCGCCATCGCGGCGCGCGCGGGTGATGTTCAAGCTGCGCGAACTGGTCGAGGCGAATGCCAGCCAGCTCGCCGCACAGATCACCGCCGAACATGGCAAGACCCATTCCGATGCGCTCGGCGAAGTCGCGCGTGGTCTCGAAGTCATCGAGTTCGCGAGCGGCATCCCGCAACTGCTGAAGGGCGAATACACCGAAAACGTCGGTGGCGGCATTGACGCGCATTCGGTGCGCCAGCCGCTCGGCGTCGTCGCCGGCATCACGCCGTTCAACTTCCCGGCCATGGTGCCGCTGTGGATGGCGCCGGTGGCCATCGCCTGCGGCAACTGCTTCGTACTGAAGCCTTCGGAGCGTGATCCGTCGGCCTCGCTGCTGCTGGCCGACTGGTTCAAGCAGGCCGGTTTGCCCGACGGCGTGTTCAACGTCGTGCACGGCGACAAGGCCGCGGTCGACGCCCTCCTGGCGCACCCGGACATCAAGGCCGCGAGCTTCGTCGGCTCGACGCCGATCGCGAAATACATCTACGAAACCGGTGCGCACCACGGCAAGCGTGTGCAGGCGCTCGGCGGCGCCAAGAACCACATGGTGGTGATGCCCGATGCCGATCTCGACCAGGTCGCCGATGCGCTGATGGGTGCCGGTTACGGTTCCGCGGGCGAACGCTGCATGGCGATCTCCGTGGCCGTCGCCGTGGGCGATGCGACGGCCGATGCGCTCGTCGCGAAGCTGGCGCCGCGCGTGCGTGCGCTGAAGATCGGCAACGGCATGACGCCGGGCATGGACATGGGCCCACTGGTCACGAAGGAGCACCGGGCGCGCGTGAAGGGTTACGTCGATCTCGGCGTACAGGAAGGCGCCGCGCTGGTCGTCGACGGTCGCGACCATGTCGTCGCCGGTGCCGAGCACGGCTACTTCCTCGGCGGCTGCCTGTTCGACCGCGTGACCGCGTCGATGCGCATCTACAAGGAAGAAATTTTCGGGCCGGTGCTGTGCATCGTGCGCGCCGAGAATTACGAGCAGGCGCTGCAGCTGATCAATGACCACGAGTTCGGCAACGGCACCGCCATCTTCACCCGCGACGGCGATGCCGCGCGTGATTTCGTGCAATGCGTCCAGGTCGGCATGGTCGGCGTGAACGTGCCGATCCCGGTGCCGGCGGCCTTCCATTCCTTCGGTGGCTGGAAGGCCTCGCTGTTCGGCGACCAGCACGTCTATGGCCCCGAAGGCGTGCGTTTCTACACCAAGCTCAAGGCCGTCGCGACGCGTTGGCCGACCAGCATCCGCGCCGGCGCGCAATTCGTGATGCCGACCAATTCGTAAGCGATCCATCGACCCTCACTGCGGAGGTCCGCCATGAACGCCCAACTGAAACCCGTGTTGTCGAACGAACTGCGCATCAACGGCCAGCGCCTGTGGGATTCGCTGATGGAGATGGCGAAGATCGGCGCGACGCCGAAGGGGGGCGTCTGTCGACTGGCCTTGACCGATCTCGACAAGCAGGGGCGCGACCTGTTCGTGCGTTGGGCGAAGGAAGCCGGTTGCACGATCAGCGTCGACCGCATGGGCAACGTGTTCGCGCGTCGTGCCGGCAAGGACGAGAGTCTCGCGCCGGTCGTCACTGGGTCGCATGCCGATTCGCAACCCACCGGCGGCAAGTTCGACGGCATCTACGGCGTGCTCGGCGGGCTCGAAGTCATCCGTTCGTTGAACGACCACGGCATCGAGACCGATCGCCCGATCGAAGTCGTGATCTGGACCAACGAGGAAGGTTCGCGGTTCGCGCCGGCGATGGTCGCGTCCGGCGTGTTCGCCGGCGTGTTCACGCTCGACTACGGCCTGTCGCGCGCCGACGTGAATGGCCTGACCATGGGTCAGGAACTCGAACGCATCGGTTATGCCGGCGACCAGCCGATGGGCAAGCCCATCCATGCCGCGTTCGAGCTGCATATCGAGCAGGGGCCCATTCTCGAAGCCGAGGGCAAGACCATCGGGGTCGTCACGCATGCACAGGGCCAGCGCTGGTACGAGGTCGAATACGTCGGTCAGGAATCGCATGCCGGACCGACGCCGATGCCGCGCCGCAAGGACGCGCTGCTCGCCGCTGCGCGCGTCATCGATCTGGTCAACCGCATCGGCCACGAACATGCGCCGTTCGCCTGCGCGACCGTCGGCATGATCCAGAACTACCCGAATTCGCGGAACGTGATTCCGGGCCGCGTCTTCCACACCATCGACATCCGTCATCCCGAGGACGCCGTGCTCGCCGAGATGGATCGCAAGGTGCGCGAAGGCGTGGCGCGCATCGCTGCGGAAACCAAGGTCGAGGTCTCGCGCTTCGAGCAGATCTTCTACTACAAGCCGGTCGCCTTCGATGCCGATTGTGTCGCCTCGGTGCGCGCCGGTGCGGTGCGCTTCGGTTACTCGCATCGCGACATGGTCTCGGGCGCGGGCCACGATGCGTGTTATCTCGCGCAGGTCGCGCCGACCTCGATGATCTTCGTGCCCTGCGTCGACGGCATCAGCCACAACGAGGTCGAAGACGCCACGCCCGAATGGATCGAGGCCGGCGGCAATATCCTGCTGCACGCGATGCTGGGGCGTGCGGGGCGCTGATCCGGAGGTTCGCCGTCACTCGAACCCGTTGCCGAACAATGCGGCCGGCAGAGTGAATTCCCGCGTGTAGAAGCCACGACCATAGCTGCCGAGAATCAATCTCGGCGGCGATCGGGTGGGGTCGTATTCAAGCTGAGTCACGTTCAAGGTTGCAGGCAGTCCCTGCATTGTCGCGAACCAGTTCACGCCGCCGTCGTCGCTCTGATAGACGCCGCCGCTGGTGCCGAGCCAGAGCTGACGGGAATCCAGAGAGCTGGCGATCAGTTCCTGCGGCGCTTCGCCGTTGGCCAGCGTGTTGATGTTGCCGGTGACCGATGTCCAGGTGACGCCGGCATTGTGGGTGACCGCCAGGCGCAGGCTGCCGTCGAACTGCTGCATCGTGAAGTAGGCGCTGGTGGGGCGGCCGGGATTGCGGTCCGCCTGCAGTTTCGAATTGGCGCCGCTGGCGGGGATGCCGCCGACCGTGGGTGACCGCGTGTTCATGACCATGTTGGGGGCCGTTCCGGTCAGCACGACCACGCGATTCGTGCTTGCGCGATTGACATAGACGATATCCGCACTGCTGTTGTTGGCCACGGACAGATTGACCCAGTCGTTCGGGCCGTTGCCCCAGAAATCGGCCGGCAAGCTGCCTGCGTGCAGCGGAGACCAGCCGCTGCAGGCGGGGTCGGCGGCGATCGACCGTCGCCAGATCCGTGCATCCAGCGATACGCCGTTGCCGTCCACGCGCGACGAATACGTGTAGATGCGCTGGCCATAGCCTGGGGTCGGCTCGAGTGCCACGCCCCAAGGCGACGTCATCGGCGAGTCCAGCGTATTCGCCGGGCAGCTGGCATCGATCTGCTGCCAGCTGTCGCCGCCATCGCGCGACCAGGCCCGCGACCAGGGCGCGCCGAATGTCCCCACCATCTCGTTCATGTTGTCGGAACTCAGACCGATCGCGCCGCCGTCAGCGCCGGCGAAATAGCGGATTCGATTGTTTCCGGATTGCGCGAGGTCGAGCAGGACGGAGCCCGTGTCCCAGAGGCCGGCAGCGATCAGGTCGCGATTCTTCAGCGACTGGTTCATCGACGTGGTGTTCCCCATGATCAGCTGCACGTTGATGCCCAGCAGGTTCTCGCTGGCGTCGACCGTGTTGTTCAAATAGTCGTAGATGAACACGCCGCCGTCGTTGGCCAATACGACCTTGCTGTTGCCCGGCTCGACGCTGCTCGGCACGAATTCGAAATCGGTATGGTCGGACAGGCTGCTGGCGATGTTCTCGAAGGTCGGGGAGGCGGCAGTGCCGTTCTCGGTCAGCCACGCGGTGACCATGCCGGCCGCAACAATCGCCGGTTGGTCCGGATGCACTTCGATCGCATTGGCGTGGAATCCCATGACGCTGCCGAAGTTCAGCGCGCCCGAAATCTTGCTCCAGCCGCTGAGGCCGTAGGAGCCACTGCGGAACACGCCGTTGGAATTGTGGTTCGCGTCGGTCACCATCGCGTAGACATACGGCGAATCGCCGCGGTTCGCGGGTGCGGCCAAGGTCATTCGCCCGATGCTGCCGGTGATGCCCGTCGTTGTCGCTGTCGCCCAATCGAAGGGCAGTGTGTCGACCGCGGCATACTGGATGACGCCGCCCCACAGGGCGAGCAGCATGACACCGTCGTTGTTGCCGACGGCGCCGGACACCTGCACGAAGTCGGAACAGTTGCCGGTGTGCTCCCGCGTCCAGCTCTGCCCGTAGTTCCGGCTGCGAAAGAATCCGATGTCGGTACACGCGTACAGCGAGCCCGATTTGAAGCGGTCGCCCGCGATCTTGTAGAACGTGCCCGGCGTGAGTCCGTCCATGGTCGCTGCGGTCCACGTGCTGCCGCCATTGGTGGTGCGGTAGAGGCCGGAGCCGTTGTATCGCCCGCCGCCGACCCCGGTGCCGACGATCATCCAGTTCGAGTCCGTCGGATCGACCCAGAAGCCACCGATGCCGGTCGAGCCGGCCAGGGTGTTGGTGAGCGGGGCCCAGATGTGTCCGCCGAAGAAATCCGCCTGCTTCCACAACCCGCCGCCGAGTGCGCCGGCGAACAGCACGCGTTTGCTGGCGCCATGATCGTAGGCGTAACGGACATCCATCAGTGCGCCCGCTGCACGCGGGGTCGTGTTGGCATTGACGATGCCGAAGCCGGCAGGGGACCAGGATCCGACGGCGCGCTTCCCGCTGTCGGCGCGTTGCGACGCGAGTCGCAGCGTCGCGTTGTGCTGCCATTGCTCGGCGGATGGCTGGCCTGCGACCAGCTGCTCCCACAATTCGATCTGGGCGCCTTCGCCTTCATCGCCATGGTCGCGCCCATGCTTGATCAGCTCTGCGGGATCGAGTCCGGGCTTCACTTCCCGCGGTGCAAGCGCCAGCTGTTGCTGAAGCCAGCGCACCTGCTCCGCCGTGGCCGGGACATGTTCGGCGAGCTGTCGTTCGAACTCGCGGCTATCGCCATGCCGGGCCTCCTCGGCAAGGGCGTCCGATGGCGCGGCCGTTGCCAGACCGATCAGTAGACTCAGCGTGAGCAGCAGGGGTGAGTGTTGCATCGGGATTCTCCAGCGGACTTTCCGACCAAAACGCATTCCGGCCAGAAATCCGGCAACATGTCGCGCGGGCATGACCACGCCCGCTCCGGGGTTAGTTCATTCTCAGCAAGGCGATCCCCGGCACGTCGGCAAGATCCGGCGGAATGCCTCTATCCACGCGCAGTGGCGTTTCATGATGCACGCCGATGGCGCGGTTGCGGCCCTCGCGTTTGGCCAGCAGCATCGCGCGGTCAGCGATTTGCAACAGGGTCGCGATATCGGCGTCGGGCCAGGGGGTCGTGAGCCAGCCGACGGACACGCTCAGGTTCAGGTCGCCGATGGCCTCGACCTGGGCGCTTCGCGTCGCGTCGAGGCCGCGTTGCACCAGTCCGGCGGCATGTGCGTCGTCGGCTCGTGCGACGACCAGGAATTCCTCGCCACCCCAGCGCACGAGGGTGTCGTCCGGGCCAATCACGCTGCGCCAGGCTTGCGCGATCGCGATCAGCGCGCGGTCGCCGACATCATGGCCGTGGCGGTCGTTGATCGCCTTGAAGTGGTCGGCGTCGATCAGGATCAATGCGAACGGTTCGGCATCCGCCAGCTGCAGTTGCAACTGCGGCGCGAGCTGCCGGTGAAAGTAGCGGCGATTTCGCGCCCTGGTCAGCACGTCCGTATCGGCGGCTTCGGCGAGTTCGCGGTTGGCGCGCTCGATCTCCTCGTTGCGCGCGCGCAGCAACTGTTCGCTGCGGCGTTTGAGCAGCATGCGGCTGGCCAGCGCCAGGACCAGCAGCACGAACGTGCCGAGTGCGATGGCGAGCAGCAGACGGATCGAACGCTGGTGCGATGCCTGTTGCTCCAGCGACGCGATGCGCTCCTTCTGCGCCGCCAGTTCCGACTCGCGACGTTGCGCCTCGAACTCGTTCTCGATGCGCGCGGCTTCGCGGCGCACCTCGTTGTCACGCATGCGGTCGATGATGCCGGTGGCCTCGACCTGGGCCTGGTAGGCCTCGGCGTGGCGGCCGGTGGCGGAGAGATCGCCGGCCAGTTCCTGCAAGGCGTCACGCAAGTCGCGCAACCGGCCCTGGCGACGCGCCTGCTCCAGCGCTTCACGCCCCAGCGCTACCGCTTCCTCGATCCGCTGCTGCGAGCGCCGGACCGCGGCGAGTACGCCCAGCGCGGACACGTTCGGTGCAGCCGCCGGCTGCAGTTTCGACGCCGCCAGCGAACCCAGGGCCTGCGCCTCCGCCTCGGCCATGTCGTTCCGGCGCAATGCGAGTTCGGCCAGTCCGCTGCGTGCGATGACTTCCGCCGTCGGGTCGTCGGTGCGCTGGCTCAAGGCCAATGCCTGGTCGAGCGGCGGTTGGGCCGCATTGAGCTCACCGAGCTTGACCAGGGTCGTGCCGACATTGGCCAGTGCCGGACCTTCGCCGGTCGGGTCGCCGACGCGGCGATATGCCTCGGCCGCGCGGCGGAAGTATTCGAGCGAGGCGCGCAATTCGTCCTGGTGCACGAGCAGCAGGCCGATGGTGTTGGCTGCGACCGCGATGCCGCGCGCGTCGTCGCGGCGCTGGCTGATGTCGAGGATGTCGCGATTGAGTTTCAACGACAGATCGTAGTCGCCGCGGTCGCGCGCGATCAGCGACAGGTAGGACAGGTTCTTGATCGCCTCGCCCTCGCGCTCCAGGCGCTGGTTGATGGCGAGCGCGCGCTCCAGCATCTTCATCGCGTCTTCGGGATGGCCCTGGCGCCACTTCATCGCCGCGTGGCTGTTCAGCACGAGTGCGAGCTGGCCTTCGTCGCCGGAGCGCTCGGCGAGCGTCGTGGCCCGCACGAAGGCCTGTTCGGCCTCGTCGATGCGATTGAGGTCGCGCAGCCAGCGCGCCCGCAACACGACCAGGCGCGATTCGGTGGCGGCATCGGTATCGGCGCCGAGCGTGCCCTCGATGCGCTTGAGCAGTGCATCGCCTTCGTCCAGCTTGCGCGCCTTGAGCAAGGCATCGGCCCAGGTGAGTTGCGCGTAGATCGTGAGGCTGCGGTCGCCGATCGATTCGGCCCGCGCCGACGCGCGCTCGGCCAACGCAGCCGCGCCCGCGAGATCACGTGCGCCGAGGGCTTCAGCCTCGACGATCATGGCGCGGATGGCGGCCGTGTCGGTCGCAGGCTCGGTGCTGGCAGACGTCATGCCCGTTGCGAGGACGAGCAGGGCGAAGATCCACCAACGGTGCGGCAGCATGGCCATGAGGATTCCTGCGAGGGTTGGTGCGAAGTTTGATGGCGGATACCGATGCTGTCGATGGAAACGACCGCTGCATCGCCGCTTGCGCCATTGTCACAATCCGAATAAAACCGTCCTTTGCCATCGGGGAGGACACATGGCCAGAAAGGACACCGCAGACATCGCAGCCGCCCGGCTCGACGCCGCGCAGCTCGCACGCAACTTCGCCGACGTGGCGCCGCCGCTGGATCGCCAGCGCGCGCTGATCGAAGCGAGCCGCTGCCACTTCTGTTACGACGCGCCCTGTATCCAGGCGTGTCCGACGAGCATCGACATCCCGGGGTTCATCCGCGCCATCAGCACCGACAATCTGAAAGGTGCGGCGACCAAGATCCTCGATGCCAACATCTTCGGCGGCCAGTGCGCACGCGTCTGCCCGACCGAGATCCTGTGCGAGGGCGAATGCGTGCGCAACGATCCGGAGGACAAGCCGGTCGAGATCGGCGCCCTGCAGCGTTACGCGACCGACTGGGTGTTCGAACAGAACGCCGTGTTGTTCTCGCGCGCCGCGTCCACGGGCAAGCGCGTCGCCGTCGTTGGTGCCGGTCCGGCCGGCCTCGCCTGTGCACATGCGCTGGCGATGCGTGGCCATGAGGTCGAAGTATTCGAGGCCAAGGGAAAATCCGGCGGCCTGAACGAATACGGCATTGCCGCCTACAAGGTGGTCGATTTCTCGCAGCGCGAAGTCGAATGGCTGCTGTCGATCGGCGGCATCCGTGTGCATCACGACAAGGCACTCGGTCGCGATGTGCAGTTGTCGCAGCTGCGACGCGAATACGATGCGGTGTTCCTCGGGCTCGGACTGGCGGGCGTCAATGCGCTGGGACTGGATGAAGAGGCGCTGCCCGGCGTGCGCAATGCCGTCGAATTCATCGCGGAGCTGCGCCAGGCGACGGACAAGGCCGAGGTCGCGGTGGGCCGTCGGGTCGTCGTGATCGGCGGCGGCAACACTGCCATTGATGCCGCCGTGCAGAGCAAACGTCTCGGCGCCGAACGCGTGACCCTGGTCTATCGACGCGACGCCGAAGCGATGAGTGCCACCGACCATGAGCAGTCCTTCGCGCAATCCGAAGGCGTGCATGTCATCCACTACGCGCAGCCGGTCGAATTGCTGGAGCGCTCCGGCGTGCTCAGCGGCGTGCGCTTCGAACACACGCGCATCGAGGGCGGCAAGCTCGTCGGTTGCGGCGAGTTCTTCGAGGTCGAGGCCGATGTCGTGCTGAAGGCGATCGGTCAGGTGATGCTGACCGACGGATTGAGCGAAGGCGGTGTCGACCTGTTGCGTCTGAACAAGGGCCGCATTGCGGTCGATACGAACTTCGCGACCAGTCTCGCTGGCGTCTATGCGGGCGGCGACTGCGTCGGCGGCAAGACCGATCTCACCGTGCAGTCGGTGGCCGATGGCAAACACGCTGCGGCCGCGATCCACGCCTATCTGAATGCCGACCGCGAGGTGCAACATGGCTGATCTGCGCACGAATTTCGTCGGCATCCATTCGCCGAATCCGTTCTGGCTGGCGTCGGCGCCGCCGACCGACAAGGCCTACAACGTCATCCGTGCCTTCGAGGCCGGTTGGGGCGGCGTGGTCTGGAAGACGCTCGGCCTCGACCCGCCGGTGGTCAACGTCAGCTCGCGTTACGGCGCCGTGCAATGGAACGGCCAGCGCATGGCCGGCCTCAACAACATCGAGCTGATCTCGGACCGTCCGCTGAAGACCAACCTCGACGAGATCCGACAGGTGAAACGCGAGTGGCCGGATCGCGCGATGGTGGTGTCGCTGATGGTGCCCTGCGACGAGGCGAGCTGGAAATACATCCTGCCGATGGTCGAGGACACCGGTGCCGATGGTGTCGAGCTGAACTTCGGTTGCCCGCACGGCATGAGTGAACGCGGCATGGGTGCGGCGGTCGGCCAGGTGCCCGAGTACATCGAGATGGTCGCGGCCTGGGTCAAGCAGCATTCGAAGCTGCCCTGCATCGTGAAGCTGACGCCGAACATCACCGACATCCGCTGGCCGGCGCGTGCGGCGCACAAGGGCGGCACCGATGCGGTGTCGCTGATCAACACGATCAACTCGATCACCACGATCGACCTCGACCTGATGGCGCCGACGCCGACCGTCGACGGCAAGGGCACGCATGGCGGTTACTGCGGCCCGGCGGTGCGACCGATCGCGCTGAACATGGTCGCCGAGATCGCACGCGATCCGCAGACCGCGGGCTTGCCGATCAGTGCCATCGGCGGCATCGGCACCTGGCGCGATGCCGCCGAGTTCATCGCGCTCGGCGCCGGTACCGTGCAGGTCTGCACCGCGGCCATGCATTACGGTTTCCGCATCGTCGAGGACATGATCTCGGGCCTGTCGAACTGGATGGATGCCAAGGGCTACCAGACCATCGAGGACTTTCGCGGTCGTGCGACGAAGAACGTCACCGACTGGAAATTCCTGAACCTGAAGTACGACATCAAGGCGCGCATCAACCAGGACCTGTGCATCCAGTGCGGGCTCTGCCACATCGCCTGCGAAGACACCTCGCACCAGGCGATCACGCGCGAGCGCGACGGCAAGCGCATGTTCGAAGTCGTCGATGCCGAATGTGTCGGCTGCAACCTGTGCATGCACGTCTGCCCGGTCGACGACTGCATCACCATGGAACGTGTCGATGACGGTTCGTTCCAGAACTGGACCACGCATCCGAACAATCCGATGGCGGAGAAGGCCTGATGCGTGCGAAGGCCATGGACTACGACAAGGCGCCGCCGGTCAGCCTGGATCTGATCAATCCGGACCTGATGCCGACGGCGAAGAACGACCGCACCTGGACTTGGTACCACTATGCGGCGTTGTGGGTCGGCATGGTCATGTGCATCCCGTCGTACACGCTGGCGGCGGGCCTGATCGACCAGGGCATGTCGCCCTGGCAGGCGGTGGGCACCGTGCTGCTCGGCAATGCCATCGTGCTGATGCCGATGCTGCTGATCGGCCATGCCGGCGCGAAATACGGCATTCCGTATGCGGTGTTGGTGCGTTCGTCGTTCGGCACGCAGGGGGCGAAGGTGCCGGCGCTGCTGCGCGCCATCGTCGCCTGCGGCTGGTACGGCATCCAGACCTGGTTCGGCGGTCTCGCGATCTACACGCTGGTCAACATTCTCGCCTTCGATGTGCTGAAAGGTGCGCCGCTGCCGTGGTTCGGCATCGATGCCGGCCAACTCGGCTGTTTCGTCGGCTTCTGGTTGCTGCAGTTGTATTTCGTCGTGCATGGCACTGAATCGATCCGCTGGCTGGAGTCGATCTCGGCGCCGATCAAGATCGTCATCTGCGCGCTGGTGGTGTGGTGGGCGCTGAATGCGACCGGAGGCTTCTCCGAGATCATGGCGGCGCCGTCGCAGTTCGAACCGGGCGGGAAGAAGGAGGGCCAGTTCTGGACCACGTTCTGGCCCTCGCTGACGGCGATGGTCGGTTTCTGGGCGACGCTGGCGCTGAACATCCCGGACTTCACGCGCTTTGCGCGTTCGCAGCGTGACCAGTTCGTCGGGCAAAGCATCGGCCTGCCGTTGCCGATGGCCCTGCTGGCGCTGATGTCGGTGATCGTCACCGCGGCGACCGTGGTGCTGTTCGGTCAGGCGATCTGGGATCCGGTCGAACTGGCCGGGCGCTTTTCCGGCATCGCGGTGCTGCTGGCGCTGTTTTTCCTGACGCTCGACACGATGTGCTGCAACCTCGCGGCCAACCTGGTCGGTCCGGCCTACGATTTCTCGAACCTGTCGCCACGCCGCATCAGTTATCGCACCGGCGCGCTGATCACCGCCGGCATCGCCCTGCTGGCGATGCCGTGGAAGATTCTCGCCAGCACCGACGGCTACATCTTCACCTGGCTGATCGGATACTCGGCGCTGCTCGGTCCTGTTGCCGGCATCATGCTCGCCGACTATCTGCTGATCCGTCGCCGTGAACTCGACACCGAGGATCTGTACAAGGAAGGCGGCCGCTACAGCTATCGCGGCGGCTGGAATCCGGTCGCGTTCATCGCGCTGATCGCGGGCGTGTTGCCGAACCTGCCCGGATTCCTGAAGGCGGCCGGTTTCGTCGCCTCGGTGCCGGCGTTCTTGAACACGATCTACGCGTATGCGTGGTTCGTCGGCCTGTTCATCGCGGCGGCGGTGTATCTGGGATTGACTCGGCGGACATAAGCGCTGCGGTTGCAACCGTTCCCGTGACGCGGCATCACGCCAGCGCATCAGGCGGTTTGTTAGCCTGATGGTCCCTGAGGACAAGGCATGACATGACTTCGATTTTGCGTAGCGCGGCACTGCTGTGTTTTTCCAGCGCCGCGTCGGCGGTGACCGTCGATTCGTACTTCACGACCTCCCCGACATATGTGGCGCCGGGTTTTCCAGCCAGCGGCAGTCGAACCCTGAGCAACCAGGGGTTCCACCTGGCCGATGGCGGGCGGCAGACCTTGTTCATGACCTCGACCTCGGCACAGATGGGGTATCAGGGCATGTTCGTGTTCGAGGGCGTGCAGTCGACGCCGGTGGCGGTGCTCAGCACGTCCCAGGCGACCGGCCCGGGGCGTACCGGCAGCGAGATCGCGCATCAGTTC
Source organism: Pseudomonadota bacterium (assembly GCA_022705045.1). Taxonomy (GTDB): domain Bacteria; phylum Pseudomonadota; class Gammaproteobacteria; order Xanthomonadales; family Ahniellaceae; genus JADKHK01. Next base: position 13,443 of record JAKJFE010000086.1, read on the forward strand.
TTCGAGGCGGGCAGCAGCCGACCCTTCGACCATTTCGAGCAAGGCGGCAACGGCCAGGTCGTGTTCTACGGCAAGGCCGGCAACCCGATGCTGGGTTCCGGCGGCGCGACGCGCGGTCTGTGGTTGCACAACGGGATCGGCAACACCGAGATCGCGCGTGCCGGCATGACTGGTGTATTGGGTCCCGGCATCGGCAGCCTGATGTTTGAAAACAGCGACACCTTCGCGCGTCGCCTGATGTATGCGCAGGGTGGTCGCCTGCTCGTGCATGCGCGGGTCGGCAGCGGCGCAAGTTTCGACGACGCCTTGCTGAGCTGGAACGGCAGCTGGCAGCCCTGCGCACAGGATGCCAGCAGCAACGATGCGCTGGACCCGGGCATCGCCGGCACGATGTTCGAAAACCTCGGCAGCGGCTGGTCCTACGCCACACTCGCCAACAACCGCGTCTTCGGCCTCAATCGCATCGACAGCGACCGCATGGGCGTGTGGGAATTCTGCGACGGCGGACCGCGACCGCTGGCGCTCGAGTCGGGCAGCGGAGCGCTTGGTCCGGGCATGGGGCCATTCTCGCTGTTCACCGACCTGCGCGGCGAACTCACCGGCTGGGGCGACGATGGCGTCGTCGTGGTCGGCTTCGGCAAGGTGAACGACGAGGCCGGCACCGTCGCCAACGACGGTTATTTCCTGATCCGCCCCAGCGGCAACACGCCGATCGCGCTTGACCAGCGCACCGACGGTTATGGCCCGCAACTGCCCGGATACACGTTCACCAGCTTCGCCGGCGACAATGCCAGCGCCGGCCAATGGTTCGCGTTCTACGCCACGATCAATGGGCCGGGTGGCAGTCGCGAGGGCATCTTCCGCTGGCACCCGCTGGTCGGCATCCAGCCGGTCGCCTTGCTGCGCACCGCGGCCTATTCGCCATCGGCGACCACGTTCTGGAGTGCATTGCCGGCCTTTGCCGTCGCGCCCAATGGCGACGTGATTCTGCGGGCCTCCGCCTGCGACCGCGCGGCGGACGGCGTCACTTGTCTCGGGTCGACCACCGTGGATGCGTTCTGGAGGGCGCCCGTGGCGGGTTCCGTGTCGCGGCTGCTCGGCCCGGGGGACACGCTGCGTTACCAGCTGACCGGCGGTGCGCCCGGCTCGGCCAGCATCGGCGCGATCGGCACCGGCTGGTTCAACCGCGGCTT
>JAKJFE010000233.1 GCA_022705045.1 Pseudomonadota bacterium
GCCAGAAATCGAGCCACGGCGAATCACCATGCGTGCGTTCCCAGCCAGCGTCGAAGCGGAAGGGCAGGGCATGCACCTGCACCCGAGACTGGCCGTGCGCGAGCGCCGCGGCGACGAGCGAATAAATCTCCTCGATGCCGGCATCGGTCATCGCGTAACAGCCGATCGACACGCAGCTGCCGTGCACCATCAGGTAGGAGCCGGTGCGCTGGTGCGCGCGGTCGAAGGCGTTCGGATAACCGAGGTCGAAACTGAGGTGATAGCTGCTCTGCGGATTCAACTGCCCGACGCCGACCTGGTAGATGCCTTCCGGCGCCTGGCCGTCGCCCTCGCGCTGCTTCGGTCCGAGTTCACCCGAAAACGTGCAGATCGGCCAGGTGTCGAGCAGGGCATACACGCCGGTTTCGGTCCGCGCCCACACTTCCAGTTCGCGCTCCTGTTTGTAGATGCGCAGGAATACCGGCGCACCCCAGTCCGAGCCGACGGCCTGCAGCCGCGTGGTCAGGTCGTCGTGTACGCGGCGTTCCGCTTGCTCCGCGCGGCGCGAACTGGCGAGGCCGGTCTTCGCCAGCAGCGTCGCGCCGAACATCGGCCAGAGGTAGAGCGCGACACTGGCCGTGACCAGCAGCGCGAATCCGAACCAGCGGCGGCGCGAACGCATCATGTGAACAGCATATCGCGGGCGCCAGCCGCTATCCTTCGCCCCCGTTTTTCCGCTGGTCTGGTCCCGTGAGTTCAGTGTTTGACCCGGTGCTTCCGGGTGGTTCGCAGTTGCGTTCGTACTGGCGTGCGCCGGAAGGTTCGGCGCTGGCGTTGGCGCTGGTGCAGGCGGCGCGCAAGCATGCCGGCCTGCTGGTGGCGGTGACGGCCGACACGCACGCGGCACATGCGCTTGAAACCGAGTTGCAGGTGTTTGCGGGTGGCAGTCTGCCGGTATTGCACCTGCCGGATTGGGAAACGTTGCCGTACGACGTGTTCTCGCCGCATTCGGAAATCGTCGCGTCGCGCATCGCGACCTTGTATCGCTTGCCGTCGCTGACGCGCGGTGTGCTGGTGGTGCCGGTATCGACCCTGATGCAGCGGGTGACGCCGAAGCGTTGGCTCGCGGGCCAGAGTCTGGTGCTGAAGGTCGGCCAGAAATTCGATCTGGAGCAGGAGAAGCGCGGTCTCGGGGCGGCCGGATATCGGCATGTGCCGCAGGTGTTCGAACCGGGCGACTACGCCACCCGCGGCGCCTTGATCGATCTCTTTCCGGCGGGATGCGACGCGCCGTATCGCATCGAACTGCTCGACGACGAGATCGATTCGATCCGAACTTTTGATCCGGAATCGCAGCGTTCGCAGGACAAGGTCGATTCGGTATCGATGCTGCCGGCGCGCGAGTTTCCGCTGACCGAGGCCGCGACCAAGGCCTTCAAGAACGAACTGCGCGAACGTTTCGATATCGATCCGCGTCGGTCACCGCTGTATCTGGATCTGCGCGAAGGCGCCGCGCCGGCGGGCATCGAGTCCTACCTGCCGCTGTTCTTCGAAGCGCTGGACACCCTGTTCGACTATCTCGGCGGCGTGCCGCTGTTCGCACTCGCGCCGGGCGTGCTCGAAGCGGCCGAGCATTTCTGGACGCAGACCGGCGAACGTCACGAAGCGCGTCGCCACGACATCGAGCGTCCGGTATTGTCGCCGGCCGAACTGTTCTTGCCGCCGCAGCAGTTGCGAGAGCAGCTGAATCGATATCCGCGCATCGAACTGGTTCCGGCCGGCGGTGACAGGGCGGTGACCGCGCTCGGCACGCAGGCGGCGCCGTCGTTGCCGATCGAGCGCAAGCACGAGGATCCGGCCGCGGCCTTGCGCCAGTTCCTGCGCAGCTATCCAGGACGGGTGCTGATCGCGGCCGATTCGCCGGGTCGACGCGAAGCCTTGATCGATCTGCTCGCGGGCTTCGAGCTGCGTCCGCTCACGGTGGGTTCCTGGCAGAGCTTTGTCGATTCGGATGCGCGTTTTGCGATCACCGTTGCCGCGCTTGACGATGGTTTGGCGCTCGACGATCCGAAACTGGTCGTGCTCACCGAACGCCAGTTGTACGGCGAACGCGTGCAGCAGGTGCGCCGCCGCAAGCGCGCCGGACGCGATCCAGAAACCGTCATCCGCGATCTCGGCGAACTCGCCATCGGCGCGCCGGTGGTTCACGAGGATCATGGCGTCGGTCGTTACCTCGGCCTGATGACCTTGGAAATCGGCGGCGAGACCGGCGAGTTCCTGGCCATCGAATACGCCAAGGGCGACAAGCTCTATGTGCCGGTCGCGAACCTGCATCTGGTCGGCCGCTACACCGGCAGCGCGCCGGAGAATGCGCCGCTGCATTCGCTCGGTGGCGAGGCCTGGGCGAAGGCGAAGCGCCGTGCCGCCGAGAAGGTGCGCGACGCGGCCGCCGAATTGCTCGAGATCTACGCGAAGCGCGCGGCCAAGCCGGGCGTGGAGATCCACCTCGATGCGCCCGCCTACGAACAGTTCGCGGAGAGTTTCCCGTTCGAGGAAACGCCGGACCAGCTGAGCGCGATCGAAGCCGTGATCGCCGATCTCGGCAAGCCGTCACCAATGGACCGCGTCGTCTGCGGCGACGTCGGCTTCGGCAAGACCGAAGTTGCGCTGCGTGCGGCTTTCGTCGTCGCGCAGGCCGGCAAGCAGGTCGCCGTGCTGGTGCCGACCACGCTGCTCGCGCAGCAGCATTACCAGAACTTCCGCGACCGCTTCGCCGACTGGCCGATCCGCGTCGAGGTGTTGTCGCGCTTCAAGTCCGCGAAGGAAACGAACGAGGCGCTGAAGCTCGTCGCAGACGGCAAGATCGACGTCATCATCGGCACCCACAAGCTGCTCGCGCCTGAGGTGCGTTTCAAGGACCTCGGCCTCGTCATCGTCGACGAGGAGCAGCGTTTCGGCGTGCGCCACAAGGAAATGTTCCGCAAGCTGCGCGCCGAAGTGGATCTGCTGACGCTGACCGCCACGCCGATCCCACGCACGTTGAACATGGCCATGGCCGGCCTGCGCGACCTCAGCATCATCGGAACGCCGCCGGCGCATCGCGTCGCCGTGCAGACCTTCGTCACGGTATGGGACAACGCGTTGCTGCGCGAAGCCTTCCAGCGCGAGCTCGCGCGCGGCGGCCAGATCTACTTCCTGCACAACGAGGTC
>JAKJFE010000002.1 GCA_022705045.1 Pseudomonadota bacterium
GGTGGGTACGGCGGGAACGAAACTCCGTCATCGCATCGACGAGGGCAATATCGTCGGCACGCTTGGCGATGCCTACACGGTGGCCGGCGACGCGCGCGTGTTCAATTTCAGCCGCGACTTCCGCTCCGTCACCTATTACGTCGGCCTGCGCGAAGACAGCCTCAATCCCGGCGAGCTGATTTCCTCGTTGTTCCGCATCGAGAACGGTGGCGATCCCGAGGAATTGATCGAAGGCGTCGAGCGTTTCGACGTGACCTACGTTGTCGTCGACGGCCGCGGGGGTACGCACTATCTCAATGCCAACCAGGTGGCCACGAATCCGTCTGCGCTGACCTGTCCGCCGGTGGCGATGACGGTGCCGGTCGGCGATCCGGGCTGCCTGTGGCGCGGTGTTCAGGCAGTCGACGTGTCGCTGCTCGTGGTGTCCACCCGCAGCGGTCCGCGGGGTGACGAAGCCTTCCGGTACTCGCCCGATGGCGACACGGTTCAGAGTTACGCAACGAATGCGACCTTGCCGTCCGGCCTGATTGCCGGCAACCGCCTGCGCCGCGAATTCCGCGTCTATGCGGGTTTCCGCAATCTGAGTCGCTGAGGATCGGATGAAAAACATGCAGATCGCCATCATTCCAGCGCGGCAGCGCGGTGCAGCCCTGCTGATCGGGCTGATCTTTCTCGTCGTCACGACGGTGATCGCCGTCGTGGCCATCGGCTCCACGGTGCTCCAGGAGCGCATGACCAGCGGCCAGCGCAACGATTCGCTGGCGCAGCAGGGCGCCGAGAGTGCATTGCGCGGGGCTGAACTGGCGTTGTGGAATGCCTACATCAACAGCGATGGGCGCGACGCGCCCTCGGGAACCTTCGCTGCCGAGCCGCTGAGTTCCGACGCACATGCGTTCCGGGAAGCGACGAGCTGGACGGCCGGCGGAGCGGCCTACGCGACGATCGACTACGACGCCATCGCGCGCACCGCCGGCAGTGGCCGGCTCGACCGCGATCCGCGTTTCATTATCGAACGCCTGCCCGGAACCGGTTGCCTCGAGGCGCATTGTGGCGGCACCGGCACAGGCAGCGGCGCGGTCGGCATGACCGACTACTTCCGCGTCACGGCCCGCAGTACAGGCGGCGACGCGAAAGTGATCCGCAGCAACGAAAGCGTTTACGCAATGGGTCATTGAGGAGCGCGCCATGAAACGCAGCCTGAAGTCTCTTGTTGTCCTGACCGGTATCGCCTTCACCGGCGTCTTGTCCGCACAAACCCTCGATCTGTCCAAGCCGCCGCTGTTCCTGAATGGTGCGGTCGATCCGAACATGATGGTGACGTTTGACGATTCCGGGTCGATGGCCTGGGGCTACACGCCGGACAATGTCGACGACGGCGATTGCGACTGGCGCTACAAGCGGTTCTATTCGCCGGCCTTCAATCGCCAGTATTTCAATCCGGCCATCACCTACGAGCCGCCACTGCGCGCAGACGGTTCGCGCATGCCCGACCAGAGCTTTACCGCGGCACTCGTGAACGGATTCAATGGTTCCACCACCACGGTGAACCTGTCGAACGCGTACTTCGTGTCTTATGCGGAAGATTCGACGCCTGATCGCGTGGTGCACCTGGCGGGTGCGACCAGCACCTCATCGTGTTCGACTCGGTCCGGACGAACGTTTGCGTTCCCGACCGGTTCCGCTTCGGCGTTCGTCTGCCTGCCGACCAGCACCGGACTCAATCTGTCGCTCGACAGTACATACAGTTGTCGTGCGATCAGCTCTGCTGAACAGACGAACTTCGCGAACTGGTTTTCGTACTACCGGGTCCGCGGCCACGCGTTGAAGTCGGCAGTCTCGCGTTCATTTGGCGCGCTCGGCGACGATATTCGCGTTGCCTGGCAGAACATGAACAACAACCAGCTCGACGCTAGCGATGCGATGGGCACGTTTGCCGGCAGCACGCGCACCAATTTCTTCAACTGGCTGTTCGCTTCGCCTTACAGTGGCAATACGCCGACATTGCGCGCGACCGCACGCGCCGGCGAGTTCTTCACCCGTTCCGGCAGCAGCGCGCTGAATCCCTACTGGGATACGACGCGCAGCCGCGATCTGATGTGCAGGCAGAATTTCCATGTCCTGGTCAGCGACGGCTACTGGAACGAAACCACGCACCCGACCAGCACCGCATCGAATTCGATCAAGACGGCGAAGACGTTGCCGGACGGCAAGTCGTTCTCCACCTCCGCGAGCGGCGACGGCCTGCACTCGCGGTTCGTCTGGAACGAGGACGCGCGTCAGTCCACCGATTGCACCGCGACCCGAAATCGCGACGGCGACGTGACTGCGCAGCGCGCCTGCGAGCCGTCCTACGCAGACTTGGCGTTTCATTACTGGTCGACCGACTTGCGTACGGACCTCGATAACAAGGTGCCGATGTACTTCCCGAACCGCACGACCGGCGTGACCGGCGCGGCGCAGGATGTCAGCACCGTGGGCGATCTGCGCACCATCCCCGAGATCTACTGGAATCCGGACAACGATCCGGCGAACTGGCAGCACGTGGTGCAGTTCTTCATCGGCTTCGGTATCTCTGGTCGCCTCGAGTATTCGCCTGCGATGTACACCAAGCTGCGCAAGGGCGAGCAGAGCTGGCCGCGTCCGCGCAATCTGGATCCCTCCGGTGTCGATGATTCCTGGCATGGCGCGTTGGCCAGTCGCGGTGCCTATTTCGGTGCATCCGATCCCAATGAAATCGTCGATGCGCTGGGCGACATCCTCGCCAGCGTCGTCCAGCGCAAGGGAACGAGTACGGCGGTGGCGGTGTCGACCGGCATCATCCGCTCCGGCACTCTCGCCTATCAGACCCAATTCGACTCGACCGACTGGTCGGGCAGCGTGATCGCGCGTGCGGTCGATACCAATCAGAATTTTGGCGCGCCGCTCTGGGATGCCGGATGCATGCTGACCGGCGGGGATTGCCTCACCACCAATCAGACGAACCTGGTCGCGCCGAATTGGGATACCGGCCGCCAGATCCTGACGTCGAATGCGGCCACGGGGAGTGCCGGCACGGCGTTCCGTTTCGGCAACTTGTCCAGTGCCCAGCAGTCGTCGTTGAACGACAATCCGGCGACCGTGGCAGTCGACAACGATGGCAAGGGTGCCAATCGCGTCAGTTACCTGCGTGGGGACCGCAGCAGGGAGCGCAGTCGCGGTGGCAGTTTCCGCAATCGCGCATCGCTGTTCGGCGCCGTTGTTCACTCGGCAGCCATCGTTCTCGGTGCGCCTGCGAAGGATGAGTACGACGACACGCTGTGGCCTGCCGGATCGCCGGAAGCGCTGTCGAGCACGAAGTACAAGGATTTCGCGACCACGCACCAGAACCGAGCAACTACGGTTTTCGTGGGTGCCAACGACGGCATGCTGCACGCGCTTGACGGCGCGACTGGCGCCGAGCGCTTCGCCTACGTGCCATACGCCACCTATGCCAATCTCGGCAAACTCACCGACCCGATGTACCAGTTCGAACCGACGGTCGACAACGCGGTGACGGTACGCGACGTGTTCACGAATGGCGCTTGGCGCAGCCTGCTGGTCGGCACGCTACGTCGCGGCGGGCAATCGGTCTATGCCCTCGACGTGACCAGCAACGGGGTGCTGGAACGCGACGCTGCCAGCGTCGTGCAGTGGGAATTCTCGGACCGCAGCACCGACGGTGCAGACCTGGGGTACACGTACGGTCAGCCCTTCATCACCCGCTTGGCCAACAACAAGTGGGTCGTGCTGGTACCGGGTTCCTACAACAGCAATGTCGCGGATGGTGCAGCCGGGAGCGGCAACGCCGTGCTCTACGTGCTGGATGCCCAGAATGGCGCCGTGCTGAAAAAGTTCGACCTCGGCGCGATCGACAGCAACGCGCGCGGCCTGGCAGCGCCGGTTGCGATCGATCTCCAGAACGACGATATCGCCGAGATGGCGTATGCCGGTGATCTGGCCGGAAACATCTGGCGCTTCGATCTGACCGCGACCAATGCGCGTGGTTGGACCGCGTCCAAGCTGTATGCGCCGGCCACGGCTTTCCAGCGTCCGATCACGGCACAACCCCGTGCGGAGCGTCATCCCGATACCAAGCAGCCGATGGTTTTCGTCGGTACCGGCAAGTACATCGAGAAGGACGATCGCACGACGAGCATCCCGGCCCAAGCCTTCTACGGCATCATCGATGATGGTACGACGGTCACGCAGAACGACCTCATGACACGGACAACGGTCAGCAGCGGCAGTCTGCGGCGCATTTCCGCACCGACGGCCTCGGTCTCGCGTGCCGACAAGGGCTGGCAGATCGTGTTCAGCGAATCAGGTTTTGCCGGTGAGCGCGTCATTGCTCCCGCGTCGTTGCGCATTGTTGGCCGCCGCGTGATCTTCACCACCCTGATTCCCTCTGGCGACGACCCCTGTCTGCCAGGAGGCACCAGCTTCCTGATGTTCGCCGACTTCGCGAACGGCGGCACGGCCTTTGACAACTACGCCTATTTCGACACCAATGGCGACGGCGAACTGTCGTCCAGCGACGATGCATCCGCCGTTGGCAAAAAGATCAACACGCTGGTTCCGGGTGTCGCTTCGATCCTCCCGCCGGGCGGTGGCGTGGGCGGCATCGTCGTTCCTCCGAGCGACGGTGAGGGCACGCCGACCACGGTCAAGACGCGCGAGTTCGAATGGCGCCGTCGTTCCTTCCGTGATCGCACCGAACTGCAGGGAGATTGATCATGCGCGCATCTCGCGGTTTCACGTTGCTTGAGCTGATGATCACCGTCGTGATCGTGGCGATATTCGCCGCACTTGCTCTGCCTTCCTATCAAGAGCAGATCCGAAAGACGCGCCGCGCTGATGCGCGCCAGGAGCTCATGCGTTTCGCGACCGCGCAAGAGCGCTTCTACACGAACTGCAACCGCTATGCGACTGCGCTGAATGGCGCTCAATCGAGCTGCTCGGGACTTGGGGCCGCGGCCGCCACCGTAAATTCCGAGAACGGCTACTACGCGATTTCGCTGGCAGGTGACGGTAGTACCTACACGCTGACAGCGACTGCTCGGAACGGACAGGAGTCTGATGCCAAGTGCGGAAACCTGTCCTTGACCGATGCAGGCGTGAAGGGTGCCACCGGTACGCTGGGCGCGGCCGATTGCTGGTAAGCGCGCCGCTTCGGTTCGCGGGATCCAGAAACAGGAAGGGCGCGGGGACGATCCGCGCCCTTCGTCGTTTCGGTGTTCAGCAAAAGCTGATCAGAGCAGGGCTTCGATTTCCGGCACCAGCTTGAACAGGTCGCCGACCAGACCGATGTCGGCGACTTCGAAGATCGGTGCTTCGCCGTCCTTGTTGATCGCGACGATCGTTCCGGCGTCCTTGATGCCGGTGAGGTGCTGGATCGCGCCGGAGATGCCGATCGCGACATAGAGTTCTGGCGCGATGATCTTGCCGGTCTGGCCGACCTGCATGTCGCTCGGCACGTAGCCGGCATCGACCGCGGCGCGCGAGGCGCCGACGCCGGCACCGAGCTTGTCGGCCAGCGCGTAGATCACGCTGAAGGCTTCCGCCGAACCGAGGGCGCGGCCGCCGGACACGACGCGGCTGGCCGTCTGCAGGTCCGGGCGATCCTTGGCGCCGGCCTGCAGTTCGACGAAGCGCGTGTGCGTCGGCAGTTCGGCCGACGCGGCGACGGCCTCGATCGGCGCGGTCGCGGCGCCGTTGCCGGAGGCGGCGAACGAGGCATTGCGCACGGTCGCGACCAGCTTGCGGTCCTTCGGCGCTTCCACCGTGATGATCGCGTTGCCGGCATAGATCGGGCGCTGGAAGGTGTGGCTGTCGATCACCTTCATGATGTCGCTGACCTGGGCTTCGCCAAGCAGCGCGGCGACGCGCGGCATCAGGTCCTTGCCGAAGGTCGTGCTCGGGCCGAGCACGTGGGTGTAGTTCGCGGCGAGGGCCACGACCTGCGGCGCCAGCACGGCCGCCAGCGCATTCGCGTTGGCGGCATTCGCGATGGTCAGCACGCGGCCGACACCGTCGAGCGCGGCGGCCTGCGCGGCCACGCCGGCCGGATCGGCGGCGAAGACGGCGATGTCGATGCTCGCGGCGCCCATCTGCTTCGCGGCGGTCAGGGTCTTGGCGGTGCTCGGGTTGAGCTGGCCGTTGGCATGTTCGGCGACGATCAGGATCTTGCTCATGGCGGGCTCCTTACAGCAGTCCCTTGGACTTCAGCGCGGCGACCAGTTCGGCCGCATCCTTGACCATCACGCCCTTGGTGCGCTTGGCCGGCGGGGCGTATTGCGTGGTCTTGAGGTGATCGCCGGACTCGACGCCGAGCGAGTCGAGCGTGAGCGTTTCCAGCGGCTTCGACTTCGCCTTCATGATGTCCGGCAGCTTGATGAAGCGCGGCTCGTTCAGGCGCAGGTCGGTGGTGACCACGGCCGGCAAGTCGACATCGAGCACTTCCAGGCCGGCGTCGACCTCGCGGGTGACGCGCGCGCTGTTGCCGCTGACTTCGACTTTCGAGGCCGACGTCGCCTGGGCCTTGCCCCACAGCGCGGCCAGCATCTGGCCGGTCTGGCCGCAGTCGTCGTCGATCGCCTGCTTGCCGAGGATGACCAGGCCGGGCTGCTCCTTCTCGACCAGCTTGAGCAGCGCACGTGCCGCGGTCAGCGGCTGCACGGCGCTGTCGGTGGTGACGTGGATGGCGCGGTTCGCGCCCATCGCCAGGCCGTTGCGCAGATGCGGCTGGGCGTCGGACGGGGCGATGGTGGCCACGATCACTTCGGTCGCCACGCCTTTCTCGCGCAAGCGCAACGCTTCCTCGAGCGCGATGTCGTCGAACGGATTCGGCGAGAGCTTCACGCCGTCGGTGACGACGCCGGAACCGTCCGGCTTCACTTGGATGCGCACGTTGTAGTCGACAACGCGCTTGTAGGCGACCAGGATCTTCATTCGGGGGTCCTCGAAAACCGCCGGCAGGCCGGCAAAGGGCGCGCAGTTTAGCCGGAAGCCGGGTGAAGGCCTATTCAAACGATCCCGTGCTAACACCCCCAACGATCGGCGACAATGCGCCCTTTCCGACGCCGGCCAACCCGGGGATACCGTGAAACCCCCCAAAGGTCTGCAGCCGTTGCTGGACGATGGGGTCATCGACGAAGTCCTGCGCCCGCTCAAGAGCGGCAAGGAAGCGTCGGTCTACGTGGTGCGCTCCGGCGCGGCCATCCGTTGCGCCAAGGTCTACAAGGACCTGGCGACGCGCAGTTTCCAGGCGCGCGTGCAGTATCAGGAGGGCCGGGCGGTGCGCGGCTCGCGGCAGGCGCGGGCCATCGGCAAGGCCAGTGCGTTCGGGCGGCGCGAAGCCGAGGCGGCCTGGAAGAACACCGAAGTCGACGTGCTGTTCCAGTTCGCCGCGGCCGGCGTGCATGTGCCGGAGCCGCACGGCTATTTCAACGGCGTGCTGCTGATGGACCTCGTGGTCGACGAGCACGGCCACGCCGCGCCGCGGCTGGGCGAGGTCGACTTGTCGCCGGAAATCGCGCGCCTGTTTCACCACGAGCTGATCCGCGACATCGTGCGCATGTTGTGCCTGGGCTGGATCCATGGCGATCTGTCCGAATACAACGTGCTCGTGGCCGAGGCCGGACCCGTGATCATCGATTTCCCGCAAGTGGTCAGCGCCGCCGGCAACAACAACGCGCGCCGGATGTTGTTGCGCGACGTGCACAACCTGCGCGACTGCCTCGCGCGCTTCGCGCCCGAACTCGCCGAGACCCACTACGGCGAGGAAATGTGGTCGCTGTACGAGAAAGGCGAGTTGAAGCCGGACACCGCGCTGACGGGCAGGTTCGTGTTCGATCAACGCCGTGCCGACGTCCATTCGGTGATGCGAACCATCGACGAGGCGCGCAAGGAAGCCCTGATCCGCGATCAGGGGCGGAAGGAAGCGGCCGAGCGCGATTGATCGCCCGCTTGGTGCGACAGGGCGGTGCGGTCGTCCGGGCGATCGATGGCGTATCAGCAACGCGGCTTGAACGGCATGTCCTTGGCGCCGCGTTCGTAATAGTCCTCGCGTTCGGCGCGGCAATACGGGCCGCCCATCGCGAAGCGGCGGCAGGCGCTCGGGCGCTGCTCGTAGATGCTGCAATTCTGGCGTTGTTCGTCGATCGCCACGCACCAGCCGTCTTCGCCGCGGGCCATCTGCTCGTCGCCCCGCGGCGTGCGTTCGATCATGTGTGCCGGAACGCGGTCGCCCGGCATCAGCAGCACGGTCAGGCGGCAGCACAAGGCCATGCAGTCGCGGCAGGACACGCGCGGATCGATGCCCTCGGCGTAAGGATCCGTCGGATTGCCGTCGGCATCGAACAGGTCGCTGGGGTTCGGAATGGGTGTTCCCGTGGGCGCATTCGCGGCGCCAGCCGCGACAGGTGAGAGACGTGAAGGGAGCGGCCGTGCCGGGATCGGAAGGCCGCGCGAGCCGATTCGAAGCGCGCGCGGCATCTTACGCGAATTGCCCGCTGCCGGCGGCGGATGCCCTAGGTCTTCGCCAGTCGCTTCTGCCAGGCCGAGCGCGCGTCGGCCCAGGCCGGGTCGTCGGCCACGAGATCGATCGCCTGGCCCAGCAGTCGACGGGCCTCCGTCCGATCGCCAGCCGCCTCGGCCACGTCGGCGGCGATGGCCAGCACGTGGGCGTAACCCGGCTGCCCGCGCTCGTCGGCGTCGTAGAGCGCCTGGCTGCGCGCGACCTGCGCCTGCGCCGCGGCGATGTTGCCGAGCGCCAGTTCGCAGGCGGCGCGATCGGCGGGCACGCGCTTGAACCAGGGATTGCGCAGGCCCTGCGATTCGCGCCAATGGCGTTCGGTGTCGGCGAACAGCGGCACGGCTTCGGCGCAGCGTCCGTGCGCCGCCAGCACCAGCGCAGCGTTGTGCAGGCCGCCCACGGCGAAGTGCGGGCTGGTCGACGCCTGGTAGACGCGTGCCGCCTCAAGATAGGCGCGGACCGCGTCCTCCCAGCGCCCGGGCGCGAGCGCGTAGATGTTGGCGCGGTTGAACTGGTTGCGCGCCCATTCCTGGCTGTCCTTGCCGAACACCTCGACCACCTGTTCGCCGACCGGTTCGAGGATGGCCAGGCCCTCCGTCAGATCGCCGCGGGTGGCGTAATGCCAGCCGAGCGCCTGTTTGGCCTTGAGCGTGGCGGCGTGGGCCGTGCCGAAGCGGCGTTCGGCCAGATGCACCGCCTGTTTCAGGTCGCGTTCGGCCTCGTCGTAGCGGCGCTGGTCGGTGGCCGTGGTGCCGCGGCGTACCAGGGCGCGCTGCATCAGGTCGTCGCGCACGCCGTCGCCGGCGGCCGCGGCGTTGCGGACGCCGTGTTCGGCCACCTCGCGGCATTCGTCAATGCGCCCTTCGCTGCGCAGCATCTGCCAGCGCGTGAAGTGCAGCCCGTCGCGGATCTCGGCCGTGGCGTCGTCGGATCCGGTCGCGAGTGCGGCGGCTTCGTCGATCCAGGCCTGCGACTGGCGGAAGTCGCCGTTCCAGTAGGCGGCCAGCGCGCCGCGCTGGAGGGCTCGGGTGTAGGCCAGTTCGCGCTCGCCGCGGCTGCGGAAATCGGCGATGGAGCGCGCATACAACGGCGCCGCACGCGCCGGCAGGCCCATGCTGGCATAGACGTCGGCGACCTGGAGCAGCATGCCGGCGCGCAGCTCCGGATGGCGGTCGAGGCGTTGCACCACGTCCTTGGCGGCGACGTCGAGCAGGTCTTCCAGCGACCGCTTGCCGCCGCGCCCGGCATTCACGTCGGCAGCGGCGAAGACCGCGTTCAGCAAGTCGACGGAAGCCCGCAGCTTGGTCGCTTCCTCGCGCGCCTGGCGCGCCTGCGACAGCGCCACCAGGGACGTGGCAGCGAGCCCGAGCACGGCGACCGCGGCGGCCAGCACCGTCCAGCGATGGCGCGCCACGAATCGCGCCAGCCGATAGCCGGTGCCGCCGTGTCGTGCCGCGACCGGACGACCGTCGAGGAAGGCTTCGAGGTCGGCGATCAGCGCCAGCATCGCGCCGTAGCGCTCGGCGGGATCCTTCTTCAGGGCCTTCTGCACGATCGCGTCGAGGTCGCGCAGTCCGCGTCGCGACACGGGCGACGCCTGCGCCGAGGCTGCGGCGCTGCGCCGCAGGCGCGCGCGGTCGAGCGCGAGCGGGTCGTGCTCGAGCACGGCGCGCGCCCAGGCCACGGGATCGTCGGTCGGGGTGTCGTAGGGCAGGCCGCCGCTGAGCAGCCGATACATCAGCACGCCGAACTGGTAGATGTCGGTCGCCACCGTCACCGGCTGGGCCCGGAATTGCTCCGGCGCGGCATAGGTCGGCGTCATCGGGCCGAAGCCCTGCTGGGTCAGTTCCCGGTCCTGGGCTTCGCCGTAGAGCTTGGCGATGCCGAAATCGAGCAGTTTCGGGCGGCCGTCGCTGCGTCGGACCAGGATGTTGCTCGGCTTGATGTCGCGATGGATGACGAGGCTGCGATGCGCATGCGCGAGCGCGTCGGCGATGCGCAACAGCAAGCGGATGCGCTCGTCGGTGCCGAGTCCCCGGCGTTCGCAGTAGTCGTCGATCGGCTCGCCGTCGACGTACTCCATCGCCAGGTAGAGACTGCCGTCGGCGCAGACGCCGCCGTCGACCAGTTGCGCGATGTTCGGGTGGGCGAGGCGGGCGAGGATCTCCATCTCGGCGCGGAAGCGTTCGCGCGTGGTGGCGTCGGTCGCCGACATCCGCTTGATCGCGACGGTCTGCTCGAAGCCGCCCTCGACGCGCTCGGCGCGGAAGACCGCACCCATGCCGCCGCGGCCGATCGGCTCGCGGATCTCGAAGGCGCCGATGCGCGTGCCCGCGGCCGCCTCGGGCACCGCGTCGTGCGCCAGCAGACGTCGCGCCACGGCACCGCGCAAGGCGCCGCCGGTCGCGAACATCGGCTCGGTGTCGAAGCTCATCGGCGTGTCCGGCCGGTGGAGGGCGTCGCGTTCGGAGACATGCGGTCGGGCCGTCCCAAGCGGGGTCGCGGCCAGTGTAATGCGCCGGCCGGAAGCGTGCGGGCCTCAGTCCAGCCGCCGCCGCGCCGCCGCCGCATAACGCCGGGCCGAGCCCGGACCGAACGGAAAGAACAGCGAGGGCTCGGTCAGCTCCAGCTCCAGCACGCAGGGCGAACCGTCGGCCGCGCGCAGCAGGTCGACGCGGGCATACAGCGGCGCGCCGCCGGGGATGGCCGCGACCACGCGCGTCGCCAGCGCCTGTTCGGCCGGCGTCGGCGTCCGCGCCGTGATCTCCTCGGGCGCGAACAGCTGTGCAGTGGGGCCTTCGTCGAGCCGCAGCAGCGGTCCCTTGCGGATGGCATGGCTGAACTCGCCGTCGAAGAACATCAGCGCGGTCTCGCCGGCCGTGTCGACCTGGTCGAGATACGGTTGGACCAGGACGCTGCGCCCGTCCTGCAGCAGCACGTCGGCACGCCGCATCGCCGTCTGGATCTGGCGGCGCCGGTAGCGTTGCGCATCCTTCGACCCGGCCCCGACCGCGGGCTTCACGACGAATTCGTCGCTGGGCAGCGTGGCCACGAGGCCCTGCAGGTCGGCGGCGCCGTTCCGGCCCGGTTCGAGAAAATGGCTGGGCACGGTCGCGAGGCCGCGGGCGGCGAGATCGGCCAGATAGTGCTTGTCCGTGTTCCATCGGACCAGGGCCGGCGGATTCAGCAGTCGGGTCTGCGCCGCGACCCGCTCGCACCAGTCCAGGAACTCGCCCAGGCGCGGCACGTAGTCCCAGGTCGAGCGCAGCAACACCAGGTCGAAGCGCGACCAGTCGACGGCCGCGTCGTCCCAGCACGCCGCGACCGCCTCGCCCGCGAAGGCCTCGATCAGCGGCGGCAGGTCGTCGTCGAGCGGTAGCGCTTCGCGGGCGGTGGCGAGGGCGATGCGGGACATGACGGACTCCGGCGGCAAGACGCCATGCTAAACGAAGCCGCCGCAGCCAGGAATGTGAACGGACGTGGTTGCCGCGTGGGGAGCGAGTCGCGATCATGCGGGCGACGGACAGGACCTGGCATGAGCGGCGAGCGACCGACGAACTCCGATCTGCCGACGCAGATCCAGACCAGCCCGGGTGCCGCGGGCGGAGGAACACCGACGCCCGACGGCACCGTCGTGGTCGCGCATGGCGCCGACGTGAAATCGGCCTCGTCGATGAAGGTCGACTACGCGCCGCCGTCGGCGGGCACGCATCTCTCGCTGATCGGCAAATGGGTCGGCCCCTACCGCATCCAGGCCGAGCTCGGGGCCGGCGGCATGGGCGCGGTGTATCTGGCCGAACAGGTCGAGCCGCTGTCGTCGGAGCGGTAGATGCGCGCCCAGGAATCGAAGGTGTAGAGCTTGGCGGGCTGTTCCGCGTCGAGCGCGAGCGGCAGCGGATAGATCGTGTCGGCGACGATGCCCTGGTCGGCCGCCGTCCAGGTCGCGCCGCCGTCGATGGATCGGAACACGCCGCCATAGGTGGTCGCATAGGCCTTGGTCGGCATGGTCGGATCGAACACGATTTCGTGGACGCGTCCCCCGAGCGGCCCTTGGGGCGTCCATTCCGCGTTCCCGGCGCATGCCTGCCAGGCCGCGACCGCCAACAACCATCCGCCTGCCGAACGTGCCATCCGCATCGCCGAGCCCCCATGGTGTCGCGGCGATGCTAATGTCCCGTCCCGCAAATATCAGGCATAAATAATGCATTCGCTTTCGCTATCTTCCTCACCAGAGATAGCGCGATGCGAAGCGGACGACCGAAAGCCCAACTTGAATTGACGGATGCCG
Source organism: Pseudomonadota bacterium (assembly GCA_022705045.1). Classification (GTDB taxonomy): domain Bacteria; phylum Pseudomonadota; class Gammaproteobacteria; order Xanthomonadales; family Ahniellaceae; genus JADKHK01. Next base: position 12,840 of record JAKJFE010000002.1, read on the forward strand.
AGGCGGCGCAGCTTCTATCGTTCGCGCGCAGCCGTTCGTTGCCCTCGTCGCTGTGCTTGCGCGCGCGCATGGTGCTGGCCAGCGCCGGCGGCGAAACCAGCAAGGACATCGCGGTGCGTTTGAAGGTCAGCCAAGCGACGGTGGGCAAGTGGCGGTCGAGTTTCCTGGAGAAGCGGATCGCCGGTTTGTACGACGATGTCCGCCCCGGTCGTCCGCGCAGCATTGACGACGAACGCATCGCTCAGTTGATCCAGAAGACGCTGCACACGAGGCCGAAGGACGGCGCGACGCACTGGAGCGTGCGCACGGTGGCGGCGGAGACGAAGATCTCGAAGAGCAGCGTGCAGCGCTACTTCCAGATGTTCGGCCTGCAGCCGCATCGCACCGAATCGTTCAAGTTGTCGACTGATCCGTTCTTCATCGAGAAGCTACGCGATGTCGTCGGTCTCTACCTGAGCCCGCCGGACAACGCGCTGGTGCTCAGCGTGGACGAAAAGAGTCAATGTCAGGCGCTGGAGCGCACCCAGCCGATGTTGCCGTTGGGCTTCGGTTACGTCGAAGGCGTGACGCATGACTACAAGCGTCACGGCACGACCACCTTGTTCGCCGCGCTCAACGTGCTCAGCGGCGAGGTCATCGCACGCTGCAAGCCCAAGCATCGACATCAGGAGTTCATCAGCTTCCTGCGCGACATCGACAACGCCGTGCCGAAAGACCTCGACATTCATTGCATCGTCGACAATTACGCCACGCACTCGCATCCCAAGGTGAAGGCTTGGCTTGCTGATCGGCCGCGTTGGCGCCTGCACTTCATCCCGACCTACAGCTCATGGCTGAACCAGGTCGAACGCTTCTTCGGCCTCATCACCGACAAGGCCATCCGTCGTGGCTCCTTCAAGAGCGTGCGCCAGCTGATCAAGCGCATCGACCTCTTCGTCCAGAATCACAACGCCAATTGCCAGCCCTTCCGCTGGACCGCCACCGCCGAATCCATCCTCGCCAAACTCGAACGACTTTGTTCACGTATTAGCGGGACGGGACACTAGCGCCGCGCGGCCACCGTGTCGTGAAATCGGCCACCCACCACGCCAAATCCGTTCACCCCGAGCCCGCCAAAACCCTCCGTTCGCCCTGAGCCTGTTCGACGCCGTTTCCCTTGAGCCCGCCAAAATCCTCCGTTCGCCCTGAGCCTGTCGAAGGGCGTTGCCGCACGGTCCAGAATCCCGTTCATGGTTCGACAGGCTCATCACGAACGGGAGCTGCCGCACGGTTCGGAATCTTCATTCACGGTTTGGCAGGCAACTGTCGCGTGATCGGCGCTTGTTCCGGAGCCGGAGAGCAAGCCGCACGGCCTCTGCAAGGAGGAATCCTGAAAAACACAAGGGGCGCTCGCGCGCCCCTTGGGGATTCAATGATCCGTCACTTTTCATGCCCTGACAGGGCGTGGCGGATGGGATGCAATGCGCGGCAATATAGAGTCCGACTCAGTGGGCGTCAACCGAGGAGCGGATATGCGGATTGCCGTGTTCATCGACTATTGGAACTTCCAGTTGACGCTGAACCAGAAGGTCGCGGCGATGAGGGGTGTTTCCGAGGCCCGGGTAAAGATCAACTGGAAGGACCTGGGCCAAATCCTGGCCAAGGAATCCTGCCGAATCCTGGCTGTAGATGGGGCGGCCCTGTCGTATCAGGGATGCTACGTGTACACATCCTTCAACCCCTCCACGGAGGAGGGAAGAAAATTCAAGACATGGGTCAACAACTGGTTGGACAGGCAACCGGGAATGAATGTTCAGATTCGTGAAAGGCGCAGGAAAGGCGCACAAAGGTGCCCGGTTTGCCACAAGGAAATCACTCATTGCCCGCACGATGGGTGTGGACAGCCCATTGTCGCAACGGAAGAAAAGGGCGTTGACACCTATCTGGTGACGGACCTGCTGCGGCTTGGGCTGTCGAACTCGTATGATGCGGCGGTTCTGGGCAGTCTGGATGCCGACATGGTTCCCGCTGTGGAGTACATCCAGTCCACGGGCAAAAAGGTTGTTCAGGCGGGATTCCCGCCCCAAGGGACGACGCTTGCGACGGAGTGTTGGGGTTCGTTTGACGTTCTCGGTCTGTTGCAGCAAATCGAGCGGCCCTGAACGCCGAAAATCCAAACCGGGACGCGACCATGCAGGCACTCCCGTGCAGCATCGGGTCGAGTTCGGCTAGACTCGCGTCCAAACCGTAATTTGTTGACTTGCGTCACATTTCCCTGGGGGCGACATCGAATGGGCTCGAACATGAAACAACACTCCCGTCTCCCCGGTAGCGCCGGCCGTTGTCTCGCACTGTTGTCGCTGCTGCTGCCGATGGCCTCGATGGCGCAGGTGATCTACACCTACGATGCCGTGCCGACTTCCACCACGATCAATGACAACGCCTGCACCTCGGTCACCATCAACGTGCCCGACACCTTCAATGTCGGCAACGCGCACGTCGCCATCGGAGTCGATGTAACGCATACCTATCGTGGTGATCTGAGGCTGGAAGTCGATCCGCCGGAAGCCGGCGAAGCAAACAAGATTTTCTTGGATCGCATCACCGATAACGCCAACGACAACTTCCGCATCATGGTGTCCACCAATGACGACACCACGGCGTCGAGCAACGATGGCAGTAACGATTTGGCCGGACAGCCTGTTCGCTATCGCCGCCTAGTGCAGTACACCAACACGGGTGGTGGCGTTGGCCCATTCAACGACACCAACACCAATCACCCCGTCAACGGCAACTGGGTCATCTCGGTCTGCGATGCAGCGAACAACGACGTGGGCACGTTCAATAGCGTGCGCTTGGTGCTGCGCAATCAGTCCGAAGTCGCGCCGGCGTCCTGCGGCACCAAGAGCACCTACGCCTGGAGCAGCAACGGCAACAACGTTGCGTTCAGCACCACCGGTGCGATCAACGGCATCACGATGACGCAGCCGTCCACGAGCGGGGAAGCCACGGGTGATACCAGCACCGGCTCAAACCCCAGTTTCCGCACCAGTACCGGTCAAACCGGGAATAGTACCGGCGGCTATTACCGGTTCTACATGAACCTTTCGACATCGGGTAATCCCGAGCCCAACGGCATGGAATGGGCGGTCTTCAACTTCGACGTGCCCGTGCATGGATTGAGCTTCTCGACGCTGGACACCGACTCGTCCTCAGCTCAGTTCGAGGACTACATGCGTGTCGAGGGCTTTGACGATACCGCCATGACCATTCAGGTGCCGCGTCAGTCGGTGCTCGCCAACAGTCAGTTGAGCTACGCAGGTGATTGGGTGGAAGGCGACAGTGATGTTGACGACAACAGCACCGATGGCAACGCCACTTGGACGTTCACCAAGCCGGTTCGGCGCGTGCGCGTCACCTATGCGCAGGGCGATCAGCCGAACAACAATTCCGGCAATCAGCTAGTCGGCATCGGTACTGTCAGCTTCTGCGGCTTCGATTTCGGCGATGCGCCGGACAGCTACGACACGAACTTCAACGACGGCGGTGCCCGTCATACGCTGGGCAACCGCAACGTGTACATGGGCACCATGCCTGATGGCGAAGGCGATGGTATCGGTGACACGAACGCCGACAGCGACGGCGCCGACGAAAACGGTTCGCTGACGCTGCCGACCTATGTGGGCGGAGGCGGCGGCAACCCGCATTACCAATGCACCTGGTCGGGCGGCACCTATTCGACCGCGCCCGGCGAATACTGCGTCACCGTGAACGTGACCAACAATTCCGGCACCGGCGCCCAGCTCGTCGGCTGGCTCGACATGAACGACGACGGCGACTTCCTCGACGCCAACGAACGCAGCCTGCCGCGTCTGGGCGGATTCACCACAGCACCTTCGGGCGACACCACCTTCACCACCGCCAACATTCCGAACGGCACGACGAACGTGACGCGTGTGCTGGTGTGGTCCGGCCTGCCCGGTGCCAACCTGAACAGCGACACCTACCTGCGCCTGCGCATCACCACCGACAGCTCCTTCATGAGCGACTCGTCACCGTCGCCCGTCGGCCTCGCCAGCGACGGCGAAGTGGAAGACCATCGCATTCCGGCCAATACCTTGCCCGTCACGCTGTCGTGGGTGCGCTCGCGCATCGTCGAAGGCAAGCTCGACCTGCGCTTCGGCACCGCCAGCGAAATCGACAACATCGGCTTCACCGTGGAAGAACGCGGTGCCGATGGCCGCTTCGTGCCCGTGGCCGCGTCGTCGATGATCGCGAGCCAGCGCAACAACACCGCCGAAGCGAGCAGCTACGCCACGCAACTTGCGACGGTGCCTGCGACCGGCAAGTTCTACCTGGTCGATCATTCGAGCAGCGGCGCGCGCGCCGTACACGGCCCGTTTGAAGTGGGCGCGAACTTCGGCATCGACAGTTCCGCCGAACGCTTCCGCTGGGACGACACCGCGAATGCCATCGCCCAACTCAAGGCGCTGGCACGCAGCACGGCCTCGTCGAACGCCGGCAAGCTCTGGGTCGAACAGGCCGGCTTCCATCGTGTGACGGCCACGCAGCTTGCAGCGGCCGGCGTGCACCTTGAAGGCGTGCCGGTCGAACGGATCGCCGTCACCTTCCGTGGCCAAGGCGTGCCGCGCCGCATCGTTCCGGACAGCGGCAACTTCGGCGCGAACTCGTACATCGACTTCCTCGCCGGCACGCACGAATCGCTTTACACCAAGGCGTTCCCGTACCTGGTGCGCGGCGACGCGATCGGCGTCGTCGCCATCGACCGCAACAACTGGGTGGCCGATACCGAAACCTCGGCCTGGTACTGGGCGGAATCGCGCTACGCGCCGGACAACAAGTACAACCATTCCTCGCCGACGGGCGACCCGTGGCATGCCGACGAACTGCTCGCCTACGCGAACCAGCCAGTGAGCCGTTCGGTGTCGCTGCCGGTATCGGCGGTCGCGACCGATGTCGGCGACATCGCCGAACTGCAAGCCGACCTGATCGGTCTGACCAACTTCGACGGCGGCGAAGCCGATCACCATGCGCTGCTGCAAATCGACGGCCAGACCGTGGCCGACGAGCGCTTCGACGGCAGCGTTGGGCACAGCGTGCGCCTGCGTCTGCCGCTGTTCGGTGCCGGCCAGCTCGACGTCGGCGTGGTGCTGCCGGGCGACACCGGCTTCGAGTTCGACATGGCCTACATCGACCGCATCAACCTGCGCTATCCGCGCCTGCCGGTCGCGGACGGCGAGCGTCTGTTCATCGACGCACTGCAAAGCGGCCATGCGTTCTTCGTCGAAGGCGCGGGCGACGGCGACATCCTGCACAGCTTCCTGTCCGGCTTTGAAGGCCCGGACAGCGTGGCCGGATTCCGCGTCGATGGACTGGCCGACGGCGAAATCGTCGCCTATGTCGGTCGCGGCGACGACTGGCAGTGGATCGCCCATTCCGTGCAGGCCACGGGCGGTACGGCCCTGCTGCCGTCCGACACCGGTTCCTCGTACTGGGTGTCGAACGTGTCGGGCCTGCGCGCGCCGCAGATCGAACCGCTGGAATCGGCTGCGCCGCTGATTGCCGGTCAGGCCGACTACCTGATCATCAGCCCGACGCTGTTCCTCGACGAACTGCAACCACTGGTCGGCTTGCAGCAGTCGCGCGGGCTGAACGTGCGCGTGGTTGACCTGCAACAGATCTACGACCAGTTCAACGACTCGGTGCCGGAAGCGGCGGCGATCCAGCGCTTCCTCGATGCGGCGGTGCCGGCCATGGGCGTCGAGTACGTGCTGCTGGTCGGCGGCGACACCTACGACTACAAGAACAACCTCGGCACCGGTTCGATCTCGCTGGTCCCGACGCAGTACACGAAGCTTGGCGATGTCATCACCTTCGCGCCGGTCGATGCGTTCTATGCCGATGCCGATCGCGATGGTGCGCCGGAGTTCGCGCTGGGTCGTTTGCCGGTGCGTTCCATCGCCGAATTGCAGGCGCTGACGGCGAAGCTCGTGGCGGTGAACGGCAGCGTGCCGGATCGCAAGCTGATGCTGGTGGCACAGGCGGCGGACGGCGAGGAAGACTTCGCCGGCATCAGCGATGCCTTCGCCGCGCAGTTGCCGAATACCTGGGCAACCAGCCGTGCCTATGCCGACGATCTGGGCACGGCCGGTGCGCGCTCTGCGCTGCTGGGCGCGCTGAACGGCAACGTGCAGATGGTGAGCTACGTCGGCCACTCGGCGGCCTTGCAGTGGGGTTCCAATGCGATCCTGAGCGCGACCGATATCGCTTCCACCACCGGTACGCCGGTCGATCTGGTCGTGCAGTGGGGTTGCTGGAACAGCTACTTCGTGTCGCCGAACGCGAACTCGCTGGCGCACAAGTTCCTGAACACGGCGGGCCACGGCGCGGCCGGCGTCATCGGCGTGAGCAGCCTCACCGAACTGTCCGCACATGAAGCGCTCGGTTCGGCGCTGTATCCGGAACTGTCGGTCGGCACGCGCATCGGCGACGCCCTGCGCCTGGCGAAGATGCAGTTGGCGACCGAAGGCACGACGCACGCCGACATCCTGAACGCGGCCACCCTGCTCGGCGACCCGGCACAACCGGTTCGCTGAGTCCGGCGCAACAAACAGAAAGGCCGCGTCGGCAACGGCGCGGCCTTTTGCTTGCTTCGTCGTCGATCAGAGATTCTGGTAGTTCGGCCCCGCGCCGCCTTCCGGCGTCACCCAGGTGATGATCTGGTAGGGGTCCTTGATGTCGCAGGTCTTGCAGTGCACGCAGTTCGCGGCATTGATCTGCAGGCGCTTTCCGGCCTCGTCCTGAACCATCTCGTAGACGCCGGCCGGGCAGAACTTCGTGCACGGATTGCCGAATTCTTCCGCGCACTTCGTGATGCAGACATTGGTATCGGCGACGTGCAGGTGGACGGGCTGGTCCTCGTCGTGCTCGGTGGCGGCGAAGTAGACCGAGGCCAGGCGATCGCGCGGCGGCAGAGAACGATCAACCCAGTGCCGGTCGATGTCGCCGATTTCGTTGACGCGCTTCAGTTGCGCGTGGTCGGCATGGTTGCGCAGCGTCCACGGCGAATGACCCGCGGTGACGGTCTCCCAGCCGGCATTGATCATGCCCATCCACAACCCGCCGTGGAAACCGGGCTTGATGTTGCGCACCTTCTTCAATTCGCTGACCACTGGCGACGCCCGCAGTGCGGCGTCGAAGCCGACCACGCTGTTGGTGCGCGCGATGTGTTCGGCGGCGATGATGCCGCCGCGCATGGCCTGATGGGTGCCCTTGATCTTCGGCACGTTCAGGGTGCCGGCGGTGTCGCCGATCAGGATCGCACCCGGCATCTCGACCTGGGGCAGCGACTGGAAGCCGCCCGCCGAGATCGCACGCGCGCCGCCCGAGAGGATCGTGCCGCCTTCCAGCATCGGGCGGATCAGCGGATGGTGCTTGAGCTGCTGGAACAGCTCGAACGGCATCAGCTTCGGGTCCTGGTAGTCGAGGCCGCAGACGTAGCCGATGGCGATGCGGTCCTGGTCCAGGTGATAGATGAAGCTGCCGCCGTAGGTGGCGTTGTCCGAGGGCCAGCCAAAGGTGTGGATGACGCGGCCCGGCGTTACTCGGCCCGCGGGCACCTGCCACAGTTCCTTCATTCCGACCGAGTAGGTCTGCGGGTCGCAGTACTTGTCGAGTTCGTAGCGCTTGATCAGCTGCTTGCTGATGTGGCCGCGCACGCCCTCGGCGAACACGGTGATCGGCGCGTGGATGTCGATGCCTTGCGTGTAGCTCGGCTTGTGCGATCCGTCCTTGGCCACGCCCATGTCGCCGATGCGTACGCCGCAGACTGCGCCCTTGTCGTCGAACACCGGCTCGCTGGCCGCGAAGCCGGGGAAGATCTCCACGCCCAGCGCTTCCGCCTGCGGCGCCAGCCACGCACACAACGCGCCGAGCGAGACGATGACGTTGCCGTGGTTGTTCATCTGCGGCGGCAGCGGCAGCTTCCACTGCTTCTTCTGGCCGAGCAGATAGAACTCGTCCGAGGCCACGTCGACGCAGATCGGCGGCGGCGACTTGCGCCAGTCCGGCAGCAATTGGTCGAGCGGGCCGGTTTCGATCACCGCGCCCGAGAGGATATGGGCGCCGACGGTCGATGCCTTCTCGATCACGCAGACGCTGGTTTCGGGTTTCAGCTGCTTCAGCCGGATCGCGAACGCGAGCCCGGCCGGACCGGCGCCGACGACGCAGACGTCGTATTGCATAATTTCGCGTTCGCTCATGGCACCGTCCTGTTCCGCAAAGGTCGGCATTATCCCGGTCGGAACGGTCGCGGGGCAATGAAGCACGCCGCTATGCTCGGACCATGACTGCCGTGCTTGGCGTCGTCGCGTTGGCCGGCGTGGCGACCGTGTCCGATGAGGCCATGGCTGCGGGTATCCGTTCGCTCGGCGGTTTCGCACCGTTCGGTGCGGACGAGTTGCGGATACCTGCCGCGCGATGGTGGGTGGCGCGGTCGTTTCATGGCACCGGTGTCGCCGAATGGCGTGGATGCGTGCTGGCACTGGATGGCCGCCTGCGTGATGGTGCCGCGTTTCGTCGGCGTCACCGTATCGACGACGGCTGCGGCGATGCCGAAGCCCTCCTGCGCGCCTACGCCGATCGCGACGTGCATCTGTTCGACGACCTCGACGCCGACCTCGCGCTGGTGCTGCTCGATCCGGCACGGCGTCGCGTCGTGCTGTACCGCGACCCGCTCGGCGAGCGCGGCCTGCGTTACGTGCGCGAGGGCGACCGCCTGTTCGTGTCGAGCCGCGGCAGTGCGCTGCTGGCGCTGCGCGGCGAACGCCTGCAACCGGACGACACGGCGATGGCGCATTTCTTCGCCCTGCGCGCGCCGCCGGACGACGTGGCGTGGATGCACGGCGTGCGCGAATTGCCGGCCGGCGGCCTGCTGATCATCGACGATGGTCGCGAGCGGCAAACGCGCATTGTGCCCGCGCTGCCGTCGTCGCCGTTGCGCTTTCGCAGCGACGACGCGGCGGCAGACGCCTGGCGCGATACGGTTGCGCAGGCAGTGGCCCGTGCCGGTGCCGACGCCGCGACATCGGCGCTGATGCTGAGCGGCGGCATCGACTCCACCTTGCTCGCCTCCTGTCTCGATCCGGCGCGTTCGCTGGCGGTGAGCTGGGCGGTGCCGCATCTGCCCGATTGCGACGAATCGGCCTTGGCCGCCGCGACGGCTGCACAACTGCGGTTGCGTCATGTGCGCGCGCCGGACGGAAGCCACGAACCGCTCTCCGATCTGCCGAGCTGGCCGATGGAAGACGAGGCACCGCTGGCGAATCCGTATCGTCGCCTCAATCAGGCGCTGTTCGCCGCGGCACGTGCCGAAGGCGCCACGGTGCTGCTGTCGGGCAATTTCGGCGATCACATCTATGCCGATGGCCGCGACTGGCCGGCCTCGTTCGTGCGCGAACGCGGCATGCTTGCCTTCGTCGCCGAGTTGGTTGTCCAGACGGCCCGTCAGCGGTTCGCGCTGCGGCATGACCCGGGCGTGCGCGGCCTGCTGTCGTGGCTGCGCCCGAGTCGCACATGGGTGCCGGACTGGTTGACGGATACCGCAAGGGACCGCTTGCCGGACACCGCCGAACGGCGCGGCTGGCCGCGGCGGGTCGAGGAAGCCTTCGGACGCGCCAGCGCGCAGGACGCCGAACTGGCGCGCCGCTACGCGAACGCGCATGGTCTGGAACTGCGTTTTCCGTATCGCGACCCGGCGCTGTTGGCGTTCGTTCTCGGTCTGCCTGCGCACTATTCGGATTCGGCGCGCGGGCCGAAATGGTTGAGTCGGCAGGTGTTGTCCGGGCGCGTGCCGGAGTCGGTTCGCCTGCGCCCCAAGCTCGGCAGCCTGACGCCGCTGTTCCAGTGGGGTGTGCTCGATCGTCATCGCGCCGAGGTCGAACGCCTGCTGCTGGATGCCGATGCGCGATGGCCGCGCTACATCGATCGCGATGCGTTGATGCGGGCACTCGCAAGCCCCGAATCGGACGCGCAATTGCTGCCGATCTGGCTGGCGATCTCGTTCGAGCTGTGGTGGCGGGCGCATTGGGCAGCAGGGCCGGCCGTGTTAGCATCCCGCCAGCTTTCTTCCGAAAACAGGTAGTGCCATGCCCGGTCATGTCGAACACATCGTTGAACCTGCGGATACCGATGCGCGTGCGAGCTATGTCGCTCCCGAGTTGCGCGATCTGGGCGATGTGCGTGACCTGACGCTCGGCGCATCACCGGGAACCGGCGATTCGGGCGGTTCGGGTACGCATCGGGCAATGAACCGTCCGGGACAGGGGCAGCGCACCTGATATCCATCGGGTTGGGGGATGGGGTGTGCGCACGGACTGACCTCGTCCTTGCCGTCGCCGGGCAAATCGAAGCGTGTTACGACACCCGTATCGCCGGTGTGCGCGTGTTTTGCAGCGAAGCGATTGACGGATTCGGGCGGGCTGATGAATCGGCCGTCGTCGCGGCAGCGGATGCGCCGACGAGTTGGCAGGACGAGCTGACGACGCAAGGCTTTCTCGTCGGCGAATTGCGGCGTGTCGATGTCCGATCGTCGGGGCGACGGCGACGACTGGTGTTCTCCGGTCTGGGCGGTCTGGAGGTCGATGCCGATCGGCGCGTGGTTGTCGTCGATGCCGATGTGCCGTCCGCCGCACGTCCGGAAGTGATGCTCGGACCCGGACTGCTGCTGCTGCTGGCGATGGACGGCGTGCTCGCATTGCATGCTTCGGCGATTGCCCATGGCGGACGCACGATCCTGTTCTGCGGTGTTTCCGGCAGCGGCAAGTCTAGCATTGCGCGCCTGGCGGCGGCTTGCGGTGCGGAAACGCTGGTGGACGACATCGCGCCCTGCCGGATCGCGCCGACGCCGCAGTTGCTGCCGCGCTTTCCGCAACTGAAGTGGGCACAGCCGCTGTCGGGCGCCGATCGCGCCATCGGCATCGATCAAATCGTGTTCGTCGAGCGCGGTACCGCCGCCTTGGGTGTGCAGCCATTGTCTGCGGCCGAGACGCGTTTGCGGCTGATCCGGCACTCGGTGGCGGCGCGCCTGTTTCCGCGTGCGCTGCTGCGCTGGCATCTCGATGCCGTCACCGCATTCACGCGCGGCGTTCCGGCGCTGCGCATGTCGTGGCCGGAGTGTGCGGAAGCGGCGATTCCCGGGCAGGTTGCGGCCGCGCTGGCCAGATTGTCGGCGTGGTGACTTGCGGCGGGCATCGGCTTCAGGGACAGTCGCGCCGATGAATCGCCACACCACTTACCTGCTCGCGCCGCATGTGCTGGCCCAGTTCGACCTGGACGAGGCGGTCCTGCTCGACGAGGCACTCGGTCGCTACTTCGCCGCCAATCCGGTCGCCAGCCTGATTCTTCGCGCATGCCGGAACGGTGCCCGCCGTGACGAGCTGCTGGCCGACGTGGTCGCGACGCATCGCGTCGAAGCGGATCGGGCCGGTGCGGACCTCGATCGCTTTCTCGCCGATCTGGTCGCGCGGGGCCTGTTGCGGACCTCGGTCGCGACATGAGTCCCGACGAGTTCGACGCGCGCGTCCGCTTCGTGGCGGAACTGGCGCGACGGCTGCATCAGTACGGCACGTCGGCGCCGCGTCTGGAGCGCGCCATCGACGGCGTGAGTGCGCGCCTCGGCCTGCTGCCGACCAGCCTGTCAACGCCGACGTCGATCACGCTGTCCTTCGTCGATCCGGACGACGGCGAACTGGCCTTGCCGCGCAGGACGATGGTGATGCGCGTGAATCCGGGCGACGTGAATCTGCGCCGCCTGTGCGAAGTCGATGCCATTGCCGAGCGCGTGCTCGCGCAGCAGATCGGCATCACCGAGGGATTGGCGGAACTGCGCGCGCTGCGCACCGGCTTGTCGGTGAAGGGCGTGGGCTTGCAGGTGCTCAGCTTCGGCATCGCCGGCGCCACCGTCGCCGCCTTGCTCAAGGGCAGTTCGGCGGATGTGCTCGCGGCGGGCAGCATCGGCCTGCTGATCGGCCTGCTGGCCCTGGTGGCCGAACGTCGGTCGAATTTCGCGCCCTCGTTCGAGGCCGTTGCGGCGTTCCTCGCCATGTTTTTCGCGTCGCTGATCGCGTCGTCGTTGGTGCCGCTGAACGTGCGTTCGGTCCTGATCGCCTCGATCATCGTGCTGATGCCGGGGCTGACATTGACGACCGCCGTGACCGAACTCTCGACCCAGCATCTGGTCGCCGGCACGGTTCGACTGATGGGTGCGGCGGCGACGCTGTTGAAGTTGTCGCTGGGCACCATCGCCGCGGTCCAGCTGGCCCGCGCGTTTGGCTGGACGGCCTTGCCGTCCCAGGCACTGCCGGTGCCGGCGTGGGCGGAATGGGCTGCACTGGCGGCCGCGAGTTACTCGTTTGCCGTGTTGTTCCAGGCCTCGAAACGGGACTATCCGCTGGTCATGGCTTCCGCCTGGCTGGGGTATCTGGCCACGAAATACGCCAGCGCCTGGGCCGGCCCCGAATTCGGGGTTTTTCTCGGTGGTGTGGCGGTGGGCAGCGCGGCCAATGTCTACGCGCGCTGGCGTTCGCGTCCCGGCGCCTTGGTGCGGGTGCCCGGCATCATCCTGCTGGTGCCGGGTTCGGTGGGTTTTCGCAGTCTTTTCTTCGCGTTCGAGCGGGATGTTTATCTCAGCCTCGACACCGCATTTTCGCTGTTGGCGATTCTGATCGCGCTGGTCGCAGGTCTGCTGTTCGGCAATTTGCTGGTGCCGCCGCGCCGCTCGATTTGACGCCGGCTGGAAATGAAACGGGCCGGCAAGGCCGGCCCGCGTCTGGATTCCCGAGCGGCAATGATCAGCCGATCAGCAGATCCTTTTCCTTCTTGCCGGCGGCGAGCGCGTCCGCGAACCAGCGCGGTCGCTTGCCGCGGCCAGCCCAAGTCTGGGACGCATCGGCCGGATTGCGGTATTTCGGTTTCACTTTCGAGCCTTTGGCTTTGCCGCGACCGCGTTTGCCGCCGAAAACCTGTTCGAAGGTCAGGCCTTCGTCGGACAGCAATTTCAGGATGCGGTCGCGGATTTTTTGCACGCTTTCCACGGCGATTTCTTCTTTGCGACGTTCGGCGCGGTGAATCAGATCGTTGAGTTGCGTATGCGAGAGTTTCTTCAGGTCGATGGCCATGGTATTTCCCCGGTAAAGCCGCGATCATCGCGAAAATCGCGGAAATCGCAAGTGTGACGCGCATCACGCTCGGCCGTGCCATGCTTGGACGTGACCAAGGTTTACCCTGCGTGCGGCGAGATCATTCCCGGTTTCGACGCCCGGAACTTGGCCTGCGCCCTGTCGCGCGTACAATCGCCTTCACGAACACAGCACTGAACAGGAACCGGAATCGCCATGGGTCTTCTCGACGATCTCGAACAACAGGCGCAGAAAGAGCGCGACAGCAAGGAAGAAGTGCTGAAGCAGAAGCGCGAGTTCTTCAAGACCACCACGTTGCCGGTGATGGAGAATTTGTATGACTACCTGACGCGCTTGTCGAAGTCGCTGAACTTCCTCAAGTCCCCGCGTCTGGGTCGGTATCCGATCACCGGTTACGGCGAGGTGATCACCAAGTGCGACAACGACATGAATGTGCAGGCGCAGATGCCGATGTACGGCCGCACGTTCACGCTGACCTGCACCGGTATCGTCGATGCGTCGCAATCGCCGACCATCATGATCGAAGGCGCCAGCCGCATCGAGGCGATGATCGAACTGTTCCGTCGCTACGGTTTCGAGGCGATGGAGCGTGCCGAGAAGAACGAGAAAGGCGATCTGGTCAAGGCGCACTTCCGCGCTTGGGGCAAGGTGCCGATGACCGCGGTCTTCACTGCGGAAATGCAGTCCGACCTGCTGAAGATGGAATTCACCAACTTCGACTCGTTTGGCACCCGCAAGCAGACCGTGCGCATCTCCGAGCTCAATGACGAATTGATGGACTCGATCGGCAAGTACATCGCGCTGCAGCAGAATTACATCCTGCGCGAGGCGATCTCGGACGAGAACCGCGAGGCTTGGCGTTCCAAGCTCCAGCAGGAACAGACGCGTCGCGAATGGGAACAGAAGATCGCCGAAGCCCAGAAGGCCGAGGAAGAGCGGCTGAAGAAGGCCCAGCAGGGCAATCGGATCACCGGAAGCTTCAAGGCCATCACCGGGGAATTCCCGAAGCCCAACACCGGACAGCAGAAAGCCGTCACCGCGCCGATTCCGCCGCAGGGCGGCAAGCCGGCCGATAGTCCGAGCGGACTGTTCCAGAAAATCGGCAGCCTGTTCGGCAAGAAAGACAAGTAAGCGTTGGAATCGCGGCGCACAGGCCGCTCCCACAGATCGCTCCGTCGCAATTGACTGGAGCCATCCGTGGGAGCGGCCTCCGCGTCGCGACGCTTTTCAGCCCAGCTTCGCGATCAGTCCCGCATGGTCGAGCTGCTCCGCCTCGGTCGCGCGACGCGAGCGATATTCGTAGGTGCCGGCTGCCAGTCCGCGTTCGCTGACCACGACACGATGCGGAATGCCGATCAGTTCGATGTCGGCGAACATGGCGCCCGGGCGCAGGCCGCGATCATCCAGCAGGGTCTCGATGCCGCGCGTGTTCAGCTCGGCGTAGAGCGCGTTCGCCGCTTCCGCGACCTTGGCGTCGTTCTTCGGGTTGATCACGCAGACGGCGACACGCCACGGCGCCATCGGCTCCGGCCAGATCACGCCGTTGTCGTCGAAGTTTTGTTCGATCGCGGCGGCGACGATGCGGCTGACGCCGATGCCGTAGCAGCCCATGTAGCAGACGCGGGCCTTCTGCTGTTCGTCGGCGACCGTGGCGCCCATCGCTTCGGCGTATTTCTGGCCGAGCTGGAACACGTGGCCGACTTCGATGCCGCGGGCGATGCGGAGCTCGCCCTGGCCGTCCGGCGACGGGTCGCCTTCGACGACGTTGCGGAAGTCGGCGACTTCCGGTTCCGGCAGGTCGCGGCCCCAGTTCACGCCGGCCAGATGGAAGCCGCGCTCGTTGGCGCCGACGACGAAGTCGGCCATCGCGGCGACCGAGCGGTCGGCGATCACGCGGATCGCCTTCTTCGGCGCGACCGGGCCGAGGAAACCCGGCTCGGAACCGAGGTGGTCGAGGATCTCGGCTTCGGTCGCGAGGCGGTAGTCGCCCATGCCGGCCAGTTTCGCGAGCTTGATCTCGTTGACGACGTGGTCGCCGCGCACCAGCGCCAGCACGAAGACGTTGTCGGCAGTCATGATCGCGACCGACTTTACCGTGCGTGTCAGCGCGATGCCCATCAGCGCGGCCACGTCTTCGCAGGTCTTCTGCGTCGGCGTGTCGATCTTGCGCAGCGATTCGGTGGCGGCGGCACGCGGCGCGGGTGCCAGTGCCTCGGCCATTTCGACGTTGGCGGCGTAATCCGAGCCGGTCGAGAAGGCGATCGCGTCTTCGCCGGAATCGGCCAGCACGTGGAATTCATGCGAGGCGCTGCCGCCGATGGCGCCGGTGTCGGCATTCACGGCGCGGAACTTCAGTCCGAGGCGGCTGAAGATGCGCGAATAGGCCGCGTACATGTTGTCGTATTCGCGCGCCATGCATTCCGGCGTCATGTGGAACGAATAGGCGTCCTTCATCAGGAATTCGCGCGCGCGCATCACTCCGAATCGCGGGCGGATCTCGTCGCGGAATTTGGTCTGGATCTGATAGAAGTTGATCGGCAACTGCTTGTAGCTGCGCAGTTCGTTGCGCGCAAAGTCGGTGATCACTTCCTCGTGCGTCGGGCCGTAGCAATACTCGGCCTCCTTGCGGTCCTTGATCTTCAGCAACTGGCCACCGAACTTCGCCCAGCGCCCGGTCTCCTCCCAGAGTTCCTTGGGCTGAATCGACGGCATCAGCATTTCCAGCGCACCGGCGGCGTTCATTTCCTCGCGCACCACGTTCTCGACCTTGCGCAGCACGCGCAGCCCAAGCGGCGTCCATGTGTACAGGCCGACGGCGAGCTTGCGGATCATGCCGGCGCGCAGCATCAGTTTCTGGCTGACGATGTCGGCGTCGGCGGGCGTTTCCTTGGTCGTGCTGAGATGGAACTGCGAAAGGCGCATCGGACGGGCTCGAATGAGGCAGAGCCGCCGATTCTAGCCGTTACTGCGCAGGTGGCGCGCTCGGTTCGACGAGACCGCTATCCGGCACCACGGTGGGCACCGAGTTGACGTTTGGCGTGCCGGTGATGCGCTCGTATGGGCGGTCGGCGGGCGGTTGGTCGGTGTAATTCCAGACGCCGTCGTCGTCCTGCCATTTGTACAGGTTTGGGCTGGTGACTTGGGCGGCTGCGGATGCGGCCGGTTCTGCGGGCACGATTTCCCGCGGTTCGTCGGGCTGGCGTTGGGTCCACGCTACACCGGCACCGATCGCGAGTGCGACCAGCACGCCGCCGACGAGATGGCGTGTCTCCAGCTCCACGGCGTCAGTTGCCGCAGTATTTCTCGACTTGTCGGCGCGTCGCCGAGACTTCGGCCATCTGCTCGTCCTCGGACAAGATTTCTTCCTTGCCGTCGCCGTCGACGTCCTTCTGGACCTTGGTGTTGTTCAGCAGAATCTGCAGATTCTCGCGCGCACGCTTGCAGTTCGCGGACTCGCTGCCGTCGGTCATCGCCTTGGTCGCGGCGTTCTTGTCGGCTTCCGCCTTCGCCGCGAGTTCGGCCTCGGTCGGCGTCGCGCCCTGGGCGCGCACGTTCAGCGCCTGCGCCTCGGTTTCCTTCGGCGGCGTCTTGCTGTAGTGCCAGGTGCCTTGCTCATCCTGCCATTTGTAGAACTTCTCGGCATGGACCGGCGCGACCAGCAACATCGTGGCGAAAAGACTGACTGCGAGCTGCGCTTTCATGGACTGATCTCCTCCGATGGGACGATGGTAACGCGAACCCGGGCCGGCTTCGCTAAACTCGTCACATGAGCGAATCCCCGGTTGTCCCCGCACGTCATCCCGGCATCTACCTGCTGCCGAACCTGTTCACCACCGCCGGCATGATGGCGGGCTTCTTCGCGATCATTTCCGCGTTCAACGGCAAGTTCACCGAGGCGGCCATTGCCGTGTTCGTCGCTGGCCTGCTGGATGGCGTCGACGGCCGCGTCGCACGCATGACCAACACCCAGAGCGATTTCGGGGTGCAATACGACTCGCTGGCCGATCTGGTCAGCTTCGGCGTCGCACCCGGCGTCGTGATGTACGCCTGGGCCTTGATCGAGCTGAAGGCCTACGGCGCGATCATGGGCAAGGTCGGCTGGGCCGCGGCCTTCGTCTACACCGCCTGTGCGGCGATGCGTCTGGCGCGGTTCAACACCCAGGTCGGCGTCGTCGACAAACGCTATTTCCAAGGACTGGCCAGCCCGGCTTCGGCGGCGCTGATGATGTCCTTCGTATGGACGATGAACGATCACGCTATTCCCGGATCGAGCGTGTCCTTCATCGCGCTCGGTGTGACGCTGACTGCCGCCATCCTGATGGTCTCGCGCCTGCGCTACTGGAGCTTCAAGGCCAAGCCGGAGTCTGAACGTGTTCCCTTCATCTGGATTCCGCTGGCGCTCGGCATCATCGTGCTGCTGGTGGTGGACCCGCCGCGTGTGCTGCTCGGCATCGCCATCGCCTATGTCGCCCACGGCCCGCTGCTGACCTTGTGGGGCATGCGCAAGCGCCGCGAGCGTCCGGCCGCGTAAGTGAACGCGCTGCCGTTCATCGAACGCAGCAACGGCCGGCGCGGCAACGACAACGCGCTGGCACTGGTCGCGGACCTCGCCCAGGCGCTGGCTTCGACCCTCGATCTGAATGCCGCCCTGAACCTGGCGCTGGCGCGTATCGTCGATGTGCTCGGTGCACAGGGCGGTGCCGTGTTCCTGGTCGACGCGGCGACGAACGAACTGGTGTGTCGCGCCTGCGCCGGCCCGGTCGATATCCATGGGCTGCGCATTCCGGCCGACCGCGGCATCGTCGGTCGTGCCTTCACCAGCGGCCAATGCCAGATCGTGCGCGACGCTGCGACCGATCCCGATTTCACGGGCGCCATCGACCGCATCACCGGCGTGCGTACGCAGTCGATGCTGGGCACGCCGCTGATGACGGCGCGCGGTCCGATCGGCGTGCTGCAGGTCATCAACAAACGCGACGGTGCGCTGTTCGATGAATCGGATCGTGACCTGTTGCGGGCACTCGCCGCACCGGCGGCGCTGGCCGCCAGCAATGCGGCGCTTACCCGCGACCTGCTTGAACACGCGCGCATACGCCGCGAACTGCAACTGGCGCGGCGCATGCAGCGCTCGTTGTTGCCGAAGCGACGCCGTGGCGGTTTCCCGATCCTCGCGATCAATCATCCGGCGCAGGAAATTTCCGGCGACTTCTACGATTTCTTCGATCTGCCCGATGGCCGCATCGGCTTCGCAGTCGGTGATGTCGCCGGCAAGGGGCTCGATGCTGCCTTCCTGATGGTGCGCTGCGCGAGCCTGCTGCGTTTCGCTGGCAAGGAAGGCCTGTCGCCGTCGGTGTGGCTGGCGCGTGCGAATGACGACTTGTGCGAGACGGTCGCCGGCGGCACTTTCGTCTGTGCGGCGGTGGGTTACTACGATCCAGCGACGAAGACCGCGACCTGGGCCAATGCCGGCTTTCCGCCGGTACTGGTGCATGGCGAATCGGGCAGCGAACTGTTTCGCGCCGAAGGTCCGCCCCTCGGTATCGTGCCCGGCATGGATTTTCCGACGCAGCAGGCGATGTTGAACGATCGCAGTCTGTACCTGTTTTCCGATGGCGTGACCGATGCGCGCGACACCGCTCGCAATGTGCTCGGGGTGCATGGCGTCGTCGACCTGATCGTGCGGCATGTGCAATGGCGACCGGAGACTCGACTGCGCCGGATCGTCGGCGAACTGCGTCGGCGCGAACTCGGCGACGACACCACCCTGCTGATCATCGAGGCCGCGGCATGAGTGCGCCGCCGCTGTTGCGCATCGAGTTCCCGGCGCGTGCGGAGTCGCTGGCCGAAGTGCGCGCGGCCGTCCAGCGTGCACTGGCGACCCAGCACATCGATGCCCGCATCGCGGCGCGCATCGTGCTCGCGATCGACGAAGCCTGCGCCAACATCATCCGCCACGCCTATCGCGGCTGCGGCGACGGGCGCATCGCGCTACGCATCGAACGCCATCGCGAACGCCTGCGTTTCCGGCTGCGCGACCGCGCGCCGGCGGTCGATCCGGGTTGCGTCAAGCCGCGCGACCTCAGCGAATGCCGGCCTGGCGGGCTCGGCATCAATATCATCGACGAGACGATGGACCACTGGCGGCTGCGACCGCTGAAGCGTCATTGCGGCAATGTGCTGACGATGGTGCGACGACTGCATGCGAGGAAAGCCTGATGGACAAAGGCAGTGAACTGCGTCGCGACGGCGACTGGGCGGTGTTGCGCATCTGGGGTGAGGTCGACCTGTCCTGGTCGCAGGACGTGCGTCGGCAGGTGCTGGAGGCCTACGCGAAAGTGAAGTCGCTGGCGGTGCAACTCGATGGCGTCAGCTACATCGACTCCTCGGGCATCGCCGCGCTGGTCGAAGGCTTCCAGCATGCGCGCAGCAAAGGCGGACGCTTCGCATTGCTTGCGCCGAGCGAAGCCGTACGCGCGGTGCTGGAACTGGCGCGACTCGACCGCGTTTTCCCGATCTTCACCGACCTCGCGGCCGCACGCGCCGCATGATCGCGACCGGCCTGCACCTGCTGAATCGGCTCGGCCGACGCACGGTGATGGCGGTCGATGCCGTGGGTTACGCCGCGGGTTTGCTCGGCGAAGCGATGCTGTTCACGCTGACCGGGCGCCGCCGCGGCCAGCCGGTGCGGCTCACGGCCGTGGTCGAACAGATGCGTCAGGTCGGCGTCGACGCGATTCCGATCGTGCTGCTGCTGTCGCTCACGGTCGGCCTGATGCTGGCGATCCAGTTCATCGCCACGCTCAGCGAATTCGGCGCGCAGTCGCAGGTGGTGCTGGCGGTCGCGAAGTCGGTGACGCGCGAATTCGGCGTGCTGATCACCGGCATCCTCGTCGCCGGTCGCTCGGGCTCCGCGTTCGCGGCGCGCATCGGTTCGATGTCGGTGTCGCAGGAAGTGGATGCGCTCGGCGTCATGGGCATCGATCCGGTGCGTTATTTGGTGGCGCCGGCGCTGATCGCGATGCTGGTCATGCTGCCGGTGCTGACCATTCTCGCCGACGCCTCGGCCATCCTCGGTGCGGCGCTGTATTCGGCACCGATGCTGGACATGAGCGTGCAGACCTATCTGACGCAGACGCTGGCCCAACTCACGCCGCGTGATGTCTACGAAGGTCTGGCCAAGAGCGTGGTGTTCGCGCTACTGATCACCGTCATCGGTGTCGCCACCGGGTTCTCGGTCACGGGTGGCGCCGAAGGTGTCGGTCGTGCGACCACGCGCGCCGTGGTGCTGTCGATCACCGCCTTGATCGTCGCCGACATGGTCTTCAGCTTCTTCCTGAACCGATGAACGAGTCCGCTTCGCCCCTGATCGAAGTCGTCGGCCTGGAGGCGTTCTATGGGCGCCGTCGCATCCTGCACGGCGTCGATTTCAGCGTGAACCGCGGCGAGATCCGCGTGATCATGGGCGGCTCGGGGTCGGGCAAATCGACGCTGTTGCGCCACATCATCGGCCTGCAACGGCCGGTGTCCGGCACGGTGAACATTCTCGGTGTCGATGTCGGTCGGTCCGATGCGCAGGCCTTGCTTGCGGTGCGGCGCAGGCTGGGCGTGTCGTTCCAGGGTGGCGCTCTGATCACCTCGATGTCGGTCGGCGACAACGTCGCGTTGCCGCTGCGCGAACACACGCAGCTGGACGAAACTACGATCCGCATCATGTCCCGGCTCAAGCTCGAGTTCGTCAACCTCGGCGGCTTCCACGACCTGATGCCGTCGCAACTCTCGGGCGGCATGATCAAACGCGCGGCACTGGCCCGTGCCATCGTCATGGACCCGGAGCTGCTGTTCTTCGACGAACCGAGCGCCGGGCTCGATCCGGTCGTCTCGGCCGAACTCGACGAGTTGATCCTGCGCTTGCGCGACGCCTTGCGCATGACCATCGTCGTGGTCACGCACGAACTCGAATCGGCCTTCCGCATTGCCGACCGCATCACCGTGCTCGACCAGGGCGATGTGTTGACCACCGGCACCGTCGCCGAAGTGCGCGCGAGTGAGAACGAGCGCATTCAGGACCTGCTCAATCGACGCCCACGCTCGGTCGAGGTGGACGTCGACGAGTACCTGCGGCGACTGACCGAGGAGGACGCATGAGCGTCGATGCGGGCCGCATCGGTCAAGGCGCAGCCTTCGAATCGGCGGCCTCGCTGGCGACTGACACCGTGCCACTGGCGTATCCGGATGAAAGCGTCGCCGCGTTGCGAGCCCGGCTTGGCGAGCGCCGTTGGGATTGCATCTCCGACATTCCGGTGGTCGAGCGCGAGACGCGGCACCTCGTCGGCCTGCTGCAGATCGAGGAAGTGCTCGCCGCCTCGGACGAATCCGCCATCGCCACCTTGATGGATGTCGATCCGCCCACGGTCGGGCATGGCATCGATCGCGAGCACGCGACCTGGAAGGCGGTGCAGCACCGCGAGTCGGCGCTCGTGGTGATCGATGACGACGGACGTTACCTCGGGCTGATTCCGCCGCATCGCCTGCTCGAAACCCTGCTCGCCGAACACGATGAGGACCTGTCGCGGTTGGGCGGCTTCATGAAGAGTGCGGAAGCGGCGCGCCACGCCACCGAAGAGGCCTTGCCGTGGCGGCTCTGGCATCGCCTGCCATGGCTGATGATCGGCCTGGCCGGCGCCTTCGTCGCAGCCGGCATCATGGGTCGCTACGAGGACACGCTGAGCCACATGCTGGTGTTGTCGCTGTTCGTGCCCGGCATCGTCTATTACGCCGACGCGCTCAGCACGCAGACCGAGACCGTGGTCGTGCGTGGCCTGTCGATCGGCATGCCGCTCCGGCGCATGTTGCTGCGCGAGGCCGGCACCGGCTTGCTGATCGCGTTGCTGACCGCGCTGGTCGTCTATCCGCTGGTGCGCTTCGGCTGGCACGACGCGACGCTGGCCTTGATCGTCGCGCTGTCGCTGTTCTGTGCCTGCACCGTCGCGACCGTGGTCGCCATCTTCCTGCCGGTGCTGCTGTGGCGCATGAAACTCGATCCGGCCTTCGCCTCCGGGCCGCTCGCCACCGTGATCCAGGATCTGCTGTCCCTGCTCAGCTACTTCGCGATTGCGACGGCCCTGCTGTCGTCGAAATGAATTGCACGTCGGCTCCGCCGCTGCGCGGCTTGAGCCGACCTACATTCGGTCCGGCAGCGATTACTTCTTCGCTGTCTCCGGGTTGAAGAACGGAATCGGTGCGCCGGCGTAGATCGCGGTCGGCAGTGCACCGTCCCACTTCTCGGCCTTGATGCGCTCGACTTCGATGCGGCGCAGTTCAAGCACATCCTTGTTTTCCGCCAGCGCCGCGTTCTGGACTTTCAACGCATCGGCCTGTGCGGTGGCCAGCTTCAGGTTCGCATAGGCCTGGCCATCGGCCTGGGCTTTCAGCGCGGCCGCTTCGGCTTCGGCGATCGCCACTTTCTGTTTCTGCTCGGCCTGCACCGTCAGCAATTTGTTTTCGGCAGCCAAGCGCAACTGTTCCTGCGTCACCTTCTGCGAAATCGCCGCCATGTAATCGGGCGAAAACGCGAAGTTGCGCATGTCGACATTGATCACCTGGGCGCCGTATTGGGCGAGCTTGAGGCGCAAGCCTTCGACGATGTCGGCCGAGACCTGGCTGCGCTTCGCGATCAGGTCGGGTGCGGTGTAACGCGCAGTGACGGCCTTGAAGACTTCCTGCGTCGCGGTCTGCACATAGGACGAGAGGTCGCCGTCGCGGCTGTATTTCTCGAAAACTTCAGCGACCTTATCGACCTGGATCGAATAACGCACGGTCAGCGACACCTTGACCGGTTGCGTGTCCTTGGTGCTGCCGTCGGCATCCTCGACCGCGGCCTGTTCGGCGCGGATGTTGAAGATGCTCAGCTTCTGCCAAGGCCACAGCAGCATGAAGCCTTCGGACTTGATGTCGCCGATCGCGCCGCCGATGGTCACCACGCCGCGGTGGCCGGTCGGCACGGTGCGCAGCGGCCACAGCCAGGACGCCAGCATCAATACGACCAGGGCGACGATGGCGTCGCGCAGGATCGTGCCCGAACGCGGCTTGCCGCTGTCATCGATGTAACGACCACTGATTGCCATCGCGCCAACTCCTTGAAGGTTGGCGGCAGTCTAGCCAGCGGCGCACATTGGCGCAGCCGCGTCTTGACACATTGTCGGCTCCGCTGCGCTTGAGCCGACCCACGTTCGCTCGCGAAGATCATGCGACGGGAATGTAGGTCGGCTCAAGCCGCACAGCGGCGGAGCCGACGATTGGACAAGCCCTATTTCACGTCGATCTTCAACGTCTTCGCGAGGAAGGCGTAGATGTCGGCGTATTCCTCGATGGTCTTCGAGGTCGGCTTGCCGGCACCGTGACCTGCGCGCGTCTCGATGCGGATCAGGGCCGGATTGCCGTCCGGATTCGCCGCCTGCATCGCCGCCGCGTACTTGAAGCTGTGCGCCGGGAAGACGCGGTCGTCGCGCTCCGCGGTGGTGATCAGCGTCGGCGGATACTTCACGCCCGGCTTGATGTTGTGCAGCGGCGAATAGGCGTGGATGGCCTTGAATTCATCCGCGTTCTTGACCGAGCCGTAGTCCGATTCCCAGGCCCAGCCGATGGTGAACTCGCGGAAGCGCAGCATGTCGAGCACGCCGACCGCCGGGAGCGCCGCGCCGAACAATTCCGGACGCTGCAGCAGCGTCGCGCCGACCAGCAGGCCGCCATTGCTGCGACCGGAGATCGCGAGCTTCGCCGGCTGCGTCACCTTCTCGGCGATCAGGTATTCAGCACCGGCCGCGAAGTCGTCGAACACGTTCTGCTTGTTCAACTTCATGCCGCCTTCGTGCCAGCTGCGTCCATATTCCGAACCGCCGCGCAGGTTCGCGACCGCATAGACGCCGCCGAGCTCCATCCATTCGACGATGGCCGGGCTGAACTTCGGCGTCACCGCGATGTTGAAACCGCCGTAGCCGTAGAGGATGGTCGGGTTGTTGCCGTCGCGCACCAGGCCTTTCTTCGCGGTGATGAACATCGGCACCTTGGTGCCGTCCTTGCTCGGATAGAAGACCTGGGTGGTCTCGTAGTCGTCGACGTTGAACTTCACCGTCGGCGCCTTGAACACGCTGGTCGTGCCAGTCGTCAGGTCGAGGCGGTACACCGTGTCCGGCACCGCCCAGCTGCCGAAGGCGAAGAATGTTTCCTTGTCTTCGACGGCGCCGTCGAAGCCGGTGGCGGTGCCGAGGCCGGGCAGGGCGATGTCCTGCTTCGGCTTGCCGGCGGCATCGAACAACTTGATCTCGGAACGCGCGTCGCGCAGATAGCTGGCGACGAACTGGCCGTTGACCAGCGAGACCTGCTGCAGCAGTGCGTCGCTTTCGGCGATCAGGGCCTGCCACTTGTCCTTGGCCGGGTTCGCGGTATCGATGGCGATCAGACGATTGCGTTCGGCACCGTCGTCGGTCAGGAAATACAGGACGCTGCCGTCGTTGCCGACGAATTCGTAGGAGCCGACCAGATCCTCGATCAGCGGCACGACCTTGGCATCGGCCTTCGCGAGGTCCTTGTAGAAGACGCGATTGCGCACGTCGGTGCCCTGCGAGCCGTTGATGATCAGGAAGGCGCCGTCATCCGACACGACCGCACTGAAGCCCCAGTCCGGCTGGTCCGGGCGCTCGTACACGAGGGTGTCTTCGGCCTGTGCCTTGCCGATCGTGTGCAGGAACAGCTTCTGGTTCTTGTTGACGGCCTTGAGCGGATCTTCGCCTTCCGGCGCGTCGAAGCGGCTGTAGAAGATGCCGCTCGAATCCTTGGTCCAGGCGATGTTGGTGAACTTGGCCCAGCGGATTTCATCGCTCAGGTCTTCACCGGTCTCGACATTGCGGACCTTGATCGTGCGCCAGTCCGAACCGCCGTCCGACAGCGAATACGCGTAGAGCTTGCCGTCCGGGCTGACTGCGGTTTCGCTGAGTGCAATCGTGCCGTCGGCGGAGAGTGTATTCGGGTCGATCAGCAGGCGCGGCTCGCTGTCGAGCGTGTCCTGCACATAGATCGGCGACTGGTTCTGCAGGCCGTCGTTGCGCGAGTAGAAATACTTGCCGCCGTGCACTTCCGGCACACCGAAACGCTCGTAGTCCCAGAGTTCGGTCAGGCGCGCCTTGATCTTGTCGCGGTTCGGCACGTCGGCGATGAAGTCGGCGACGAGCTTGTTTTCGGCGGCGATCCACGGCTGCAATTCCGGATCGTCGAGGTTTTCCATCCAGCGATACGGGTCACTCACCTTCGTGCCGTGGTAGTCGTCGGACTGCTCGACGGTACGCGCAGTCGGGTAGGCGATTTTCGCGGCAGCAACGGCGGCCGTCGTCGGCGCCTCGGCTTCCTGGGAACCGCCGCAGGCAGCGAGCGAGGCGGCCAGGGCGACCGTCAGTGCGACGGCGATGGGGGAACGCTTGGACATCGTGGATCTCCGGCAAAGAGCCGCGGAGGTTACGGAATTCCGTCGCCGCTGCCAGTGAGGCTGGGACGGGGCGACGGGAATCGTGGTCGGGGCGGGAAAGCTCAGGGCAATGGCCGTGCGCCTTGATCCAGGTCGATGACGGACCCGCCCGGAGAGCCATTAGAATTGCCGCCTTCGACATTCAGGAATCGGTGCAATGGGTAAGCAGTGGAAAGCCAAGGGCAAGGAACTGGCCGCCAACGCCAAGGGCAGTCTGTTCACCAAGCTGTCGCGCGAAATTTCGGTCGCGGCGCGATCGGGTTCCGACCCGGCGATGAATTCGCGGCTGCGTCTGGCGGTCGAGCAGGCGCGCAAGCTGTCGATGCCGCGTGACACCGTCGAACGCGCGATCAAGAAGGGCGCCGGCCTGCTCGATGGCGGCGCGCAGTACGAAAAGCTGACGTATGAAGGCTTCGCACCGCATCGCGTGCCGGTGATCGTCGAGTGCCTGACCGACAACGCCAACCGCGCCGCCTCGGCCATCCGCGTGTTGTTCCGCAAGGGCCAGCTCGGCAGTTCCGGTTCGGTCAGCTGGGACTTCGACCACCTCGGCATGATCGAAGCCGAAGCCAACGACGCCAGCGCCGACGCCGAACTCGCCGCGATCGAAGCCGGCGCGCAGGACGTGACCACCGACGACGGCGTCACCTTCTTCACCGACCCCACCGACCTCGACGCCGTGCAACGCGCCCTGCCGAACTTCGGCTTCACCGTGCAGAAGGCCTACCTCGGCTACCGCGCCAAGAACCCGGTCAGCCTCGAAGGCGCCGAACTCGAAGAAGTCGAAGCCTTCCTGCAAGCGCTCGATGAAGACGACGAAGTGCAGACGGTGTACGCGGGATTGGCGTGATTCAGCAAATCCGTCAGAGCGTGTTGTTCAGGTCGTTTGTCACAGTCCTAATCGCATTAGCGACAACCTTGGTCGTCACAAGCACCAGCGCGAACGCGCAGGTGCTCGCTTGGGCCAGGCTTTCTGAAGGGGCGATTAGCAGCCCATTCGTCAAAGTACCCTACGGCGCGGGATTGGAAACTCAATCAACGGCGGACGTTGATGCACAAGGCAATACAGTCGCGGTGGTTCCGGCGCGGCAGCCATTTGGGTTGGACCTCTACGACGACTACTACGTCTTGAAAGTCGCTCCCAGCGGACAGGTGATCTGGCGTAGGCGAGTCGATGGATGGGCTAGTGGGCCGGATATGCCCTACGCTGTTGCCAGCGATCTGAACGGTGATGTGGTCGTCACTGGAAGGACGGTGAACGGTTCAGGCGGTCACGACGTCTTGACTGTGAAGTTGGCGGGGACAACCGGCCTCACGCTGTGGCGGTCACTTGTTCCCGGGATTGATGCGACGCGGCCTACGGCTGGGCGGGAATTGGAGATCTCTCCAGACGGTGACGTCTTCGTCGCCGCGGAGACCTCCGGCTTGCAGTCAGGTGAAGATGTATTGCTGTTCAAGCTTGCAGGCGAAAGCGGGGCGCTTCTTTGGCGAAATACCTACCAGCGCTCAGTTGGAGCCTGGTCCCACGATCGAGCCGCCGCAATGATCTTGGGCCCGGATGGCGATTTGTTTGTGGGTTGTTCGACCGAGTCAGTGATTTCGGGTGGCGACGCCAGTGTGCTGAAGATTTCTGGCGTCGATGGTCAGGTCGTTTGGGTCAGGCACCTGCAGGGGGAGGGCGGTGCTACGACCGAATCCGCCGTTGATCTCGAGATGGCGCAGGATGGACGAGTGATCTTGTTGGTCAACGCGTTGACGGACTTGACCGCACAGGACTATTTGACAATTGCGCTGGACGCCAGCGACGGCGATGAAACATGGCGCGTTTGGTATTCAGGAGCGGGCGGCGCCCGGGATGACAGTCCGTCGGATCTCGCCGTCGATATGGCCGGTGACATCGTCGTCACCGGTCGATCCGAAAACGCTGCCGGCGATCGCGATTTCGCGACCGTGTCCTACGCTGTGGAGGACGGTGCCCAGCGCTGGGTGGCTCGGTACGATGCCGCCGGTGAACACGAAGACGCGATTGCAGTCGTTGCCGGTTTTCCGGGTTCTGTCGTGGTATCCGGCATTGGTCGATCTGTCGCGGCTGACGAAGGCTTCCTGACGATCAGTTACTCAATTTCGGACGGTCAAGAACAGTGGCTGCGCCGCTATGACCATGCGATGGGCCCGCTAAGAGACCGTGTGCTGTCCATGGGTGTCGATTCGGTCGGCGATCCGCGGGTGGTTGGCGTTTCTTGGGATGGTGCAGACACGTCTCTGGATGTCATTCGCTATCGGGCCGCAGATGGAGACCTGCTTTGGGCTTCTGACGAAGGCATCCCCGATGACGAACCAGAGTCGTTGGGCTGTATGGACATGCAAGCCAACTTGCTTCAAATGGACCTGACTGGCGGATTCTTCGTCGTGTCGTGTGCCGAGATCAGTGGGGCGCCGTTTTCCGTCGTGACCAAGAGAGATTCAGACGGCAATGCCATCTGGCGATATCAGGCAGATCCCGCTGAATGGGCCATGCATCGGATATCAGGTGTATCGGATGACAGCGCTGGCGATCTGCTGGTGACTGGAGATTCGCGATTGATTGATGGAGCGTCGGGCATTTTCGCGATCAAGTTCGACCGTCAACGTGGTGAGGAGATATGGCGACGGTTCTTCCCAATAGAAAGTGGCAATTCCGAGTCTTCGGTTGCGGTGCTGGTTGCCGAGAATGGAGATGTAGTCATCGCGTCCGACTTAGATCGGCATGGTGGTGATGACGACACTCGAGTACGAAAGCTCGCACCTGGCGACGGCAGCACGATATGGACGATCGACCTGTCCTCGGCCATTGGTTATCCGGGCAACGAGCAGCATGCCCGCCTCGCATCCGCTGCTAACGGCGACGTATTTCTGGCCGCCTATTCAGAGATCGGAGTCGGCTCCGACATGCTCGTTTCTCGAATCGATGCCGATAGCGGCCAAGTCGTATGGTCACATCGATATGACTCCCCAAATGGCCTGTTCGACATACCCACGAGTAGCGCAACGGACCCACAAGGAAACCTCTTCGTCATGGGTTCAGCCATGGTTGGCGACCACCGAAGAATGATCTTGGTGAAATTCGATGGTCTCAGTGGAAGTGTGCAGTGGGATCGCCGCGACTTGCATGAGCTCGCACTTGGCGCTGAGCCTGGTGCGATGGCTGTGGGCGACGATGGAGGGGCAGTGCTACTCGGAGCGGTCGAAGACGAATTGCATACTCGCCGCATGTTTACGGTGAGCGTAGACGGCGATACCGGATCGACCCGCTGGACGACTCGTTCCAGTATCTCCAACAGTCTGGTGACCCAATATGGATCATCTGTCCTTCTCGGCGCTGCTGGCGAACTCTACGCGATTGGTTCGTCTGCCCGGGGGCAGGCGAAGTGGGTTCCGGTCATCGAAAAGTACCGCGCGCTGGATGGCGGGTTGATCTGGCGATTTGAACACGCTGTGGGCGACAACTCGTGGTATCCGTGTTGCGCCCGGCAGACGGAGGATGGATCACTGCTTATCGCTGCGCAGGCGAAGACGGATTTTGGCGAACGGGTCGGCTTGCTCAAGCTGCTTGATCGACCGCCAACTCATCCAGACACGCTGTTCGCCGACAGCTTCGACTGACGAGCGACTCTCAATCCCCCGAAATCGTGTCCGGCCCCGGCCCGGCCGTTTTTTCGTACTTGCCTTTCTCGACCTTGCGGTACTGGGTGAAACCGTGTTTCGAGAAGTGGCCTTCGCGCAGGTGGTGCGAGCCGCCGACGATGACGGCGCTGGCGGAGATGACGCGACGGATCGGTTGCTTGCAGGTCTCGCAGTGGGTGAGTTCGGGGTCGGCGATTTTCTGCAGGACCTCGAAGCTCGGTGCGCAGTCGCTGCAGCCGAGGGTGACGGGGGCGTATTCGTAGATCGGCATGGCGGTTCTCCTCGGCGCCGATGTGGGCGCTTGCGGGGCGCGGATCAAGGTTCTTCGAGTTCGGCGGCGGCGATGTCGGCGTCGGCATCCGGCGTGATCGCCATCGGCGCGGCGTCGGGCGCGGTATCGACGAAGTGCTTCCAGCGGTTCACGATGAGGCAGAACAGGTCGGCGGTCTTCTCGGCATCGTAGACGGCCGAGTGCGCTTCGTCGCCGTTCCAGTCGAGACCGGCGGCTTGAACCGCGCGACTGAGCACGGTCTGGCCGAGCGCGAGGCCGCCGAGCGAGACGGTGTCGAAACACGAGAACGGATGGAACGGACTGCGCTTGTGGCCGGTGCGCTTGATCGCGGCGTTCACGAAGCCGAGGTCGAAGTGCGCGTTGTGGCCGACCAGCACGGCGCGCGTGCAGTCGGTGGCCTTCATCAGTTTGCGCAGCGGCTGGAAGATGTGTTCGAGCGCGATCTTCTCGTCGAGCGCGGCGCGGAACGGATGGGTCGGATCGATGCCGGTGATCTCGAGCGCACGCGGGTCGATGTTCGCGCCCGGGAACGGCACGACATGCGTCGACACCGTTTCCCCGCGCACGACTTCGCCGCGATCATTCATCAGCACCGGTACCGCCGCGATCTCCAGCAGCGCATCGCGTTCCGCATCGAAACCGCCGGTCTCGACGTCGACGACGACCGGCAGGAAGCCACGGAAACGCTCGGCGAGACGCGCATTGAACTTCGTCAGTTGCATGCGCGGCAGGATATCAGGCCCGCGAGGTCCAACCCGAGCGGCTGCCACCACCGCCATTGCCACCACTACCGCCGCGATTGCGACGCTGGCCGGGCTTGGCGCCGGTGTTGGCCGGCTTTGCATGGTGCGGACGATGCGCGCCCGGCTTGGACGAAATCGTGCGCTGACCGCCGCCACCACCACCGCCTCGTTGACCGCCACGATTGCCCATGACCGGACGCGGTGCGCCCGCATCCAGACGCAGCGCGCCGGACGGTTCGTAGCCGGGGAAGTTCTCGATCAGCACGTCCTGCTTGATCAGGCGCTGGATGTCGCGCAGCAGGCCGGATTCGTCGTGCGAGACCAGCGAGATCGCCTGGCCGGTTTCGCCAGCGCGACCGGTGCGGCCGATGCGATGCACGTAGTCCTCGGCGACCATCGGCAGATCGAAGTTGATGACCACCGGCAACTGCGGGATGTCGAGCCCGCGTGCGGCGATGTCGGTGGCGACGAGTGCAGTGATGCGGCCCGACTTGAAGTCGGACAGCGCCTTGGTGCGCGCACCCTGGCTCTTGTTGCCATGGATGGCGGCGGCGCGGAAGCCGGCGCCTTCCAGCACTTCGGCGAGCTTGTTCGCGCCATGCTTGGTGCGCGAGAAGATCAGCGTCTGGCGGCGCGAATCCTGCGCCATCACGTCGATCAGCAGATTGCGCTTGCGGCTGGCGTCGACCGGATGCACGCGATGCGTGATGGTTTCGGCGATGGTGTTGCGCGGCGTCACCGAGACTTCGCGCGGGGCGCGCAGGAACTGCGCCGCGAGCTGCTTGATGTCGTCCGAGAACGTGGCCGAGAACATCAGCGTCTGGCGCTGCTTCGGCAGGTAGTTCAGCACGCGCTTCAGCGCCGGCAGGAAGCCCATGTCGAGCATGCGGTCGGCTTCATCGAGCACCAGGGTGTCGATCGCCGACAGGTCGGCGGTGCGCTGGCCGAGATGGTCGAGCAGGCGACCCGGCGTCGCGATCAGCACGTCGAGGCCGCGGCGCAGCGCATCGACCTGCGGCTGCATGCCGACGCCGCCGAAGATCGTGGCGGCGCGCAGGGTCGTGTGCGCACCGTACTGCTTGAAGCTGTCGAACACCTGGGCCGCGAGTTCGCGCGTCGGCGTCAGCACCAGCACGCGCGGGGCGCGGCCGGTCGGGCGCGGCGCGCCTTCGGGAAAGAGTTTGGTCAGGATCGGCAGCGCGAAGCCGCCAGTCTTGCCGGTGCCGGTCTGTGCCGCGGCCATCAGGTCGTGGCCTTCGAGCACGAGCGGAATGGCCTGCTGCTGGATCGGGGTCGGCGTGTCGTGGCCGAGTGTCGCGAGCGCGCGCAGGATCGCGGGCGTGAGCCCGAGGTCGGTGAACATCATGGTGGTGCTCCAGTTGGTGTTGCCCGGAGCGTTCCCAAAACCGCGCTACGAGAAGCGGCGCTTGCGCGCCATGGGTCCGGTGGTGATGGCTCTCGAACGTGCCGCTTGCGCGGCAGTGAAACGAGCACTGGGAGGTCTGGCCACCGGAAAATGTCGACGCGCAGTCTGACCACTGGCGCCGGTGCTGTAAACCGACGACACGCGCCAGCCTGAATCCTCGTTCATGCATGCACATGGCATGCTTGGCTGTCGATAACGGAGTGGACGTGATGCGCAATCGGTTCGGGATGGCGGTGATGGTGCTGCTGATGGCCGCGAATGCCGAGGCCGAGGTGCCGCGACGGCAGATGGTTCTGACCATCGACGACCTGCCCTCGCAGGAAGTCACCCGCGCCAGCGAAGCCGATCTGGCGGCGCGCAACGCCCGCATCGTCGCGGCACTGAAAGGCAGGAACGCCGTTGGCTTCGTCAACGAAGACAAGCTCGAAATCGACGGCAAGGTCGCGCCCAAGCGAGTGCAATGGCTGCGCGACTGGCTTGCAGCCGGCATCGAGCTCGGCAACCACACGTACAACCACAACGGTTTGCACGCCACGCCGATCGCCGACTACGAACAGTCGATCCTCGACGGCGAGCGCGTGTTGCGGCCGCTGCTGGCCGAGTTCAAACGCGAGCCGCGTTGGTTCCGTCATCCGTATCTGCAGGCCGGTCAGGACGATGCCGTGCGGCTGCGACTGGATGGCTTTCTCGAACAACACGGCTACCGGATCGCGCCCGTCACCGTCGACAACGGCGAATGGATCTACGCCCGCGCCTACCTGTTGCTGCTCGAGGCCGGCAAACGCGACGCGGCACGTGCGCTGATTCCCGACTACATCGACTACATGGAAGCCAAGTGCCAGTTCTTCGAACAGGCCAGCAAGCGCCTGTTCGGCCGCGAAATCCCGCAGGTGCTGCTGTTCCATGCGAACGCGCTGAATGCCGACGCATTGCCGGCCCTGCTCGATCGCTTGCGCAAACGCGGTTACGACTTCGTCGACCTCGACACCGCGCTCGCCGATCCCGCGTATCGCCATGACGACGGCTACCGCGGCCGCGCCGGCATTTCCTGGCTGCACCGCTGGTCCATGGCCGAAAAGAAGCCCAAGGTCTTTTACGAAGGCGAACCGGCCGTTCCGCAGCAGGTGCTCGACCTTGCGGGTGTCGAGGGCGAGTAGCACATGGATTCCCTCTCCCAAATCGTGCTCGGGGCCGCGTGTGCGGCGGCGGTGGCGCCGGCGTCGGAGCGGCGCCGGGCGTTGCTGATCGGTGCTGCGCTCGGCACCTTGCCGGACCTGGACGTGTTGCCGCTGCTTGCGGTCAGCGATCCGGTGAAGTTCGTGACCTGGCACCGCACGTTGACGCATTCGTTGTTCGTGCTGCCGCTGCTCGGGTGGTTGCTGTGGTGGATCGCGCAGCGGCGCTGGTCATGGACGGGCGCTGATCGCTGGCGCTGGCTGCTCGGATTCCAGTTGGCCCTGATCACGCATCCGCTGCTCGATGCGCACACGGTGTACGGCACGCAGTTGCTGTGGCCGCTGCAAACGCCGCCGGTGATGTGGTCGACCGTGTTCATCATCGATCCGCTGTACACGTTGCCCTTGCTCGTCGCCTGCCTCTGCGCGTGGCGATGGCGGGCGCGTGTGGCGGCCTTGCGTGCGGTCCAGTTCGGATTGCTGCTGTCGAGCGCGTATCTCGGCTGGGGCTGGCTCGCGAAACATCGGGTCGAGGCCGGCCTGCAACCGATGCTGGCCCGCATCGGTCTGGAACAGGCGCCGTTGCTGACGGTGCCGACGCCGTTCAATTCGCTCGGGTGGCGCGTCGTCGTGATGCAGCATGACGGCTACTTCGAAGGTTTCGCCAGCGCCTTGTACCCGGACCGCCCAATCACGCTGCGTTTCCATCCGCAGGATGTGGAGTTCGCCCGACGGTTCGAGCGTCTGCCTGCGGTGCAGCGCATGCAGTGGTTCACGCACGGTTTCATGGCCGTCGAACAACGCGCGACCACGGCGGTGCTCACCGATCTGCGCATGGGCATGGCGCCCGATTACATCTTTTCATTCCTGGTCGCACGCGATGTCGCCGGACGCTGGACCACCGTGCACCCCGCCGAACGCTTGCCGACGCCGCGCGTCGACGACGCGTCGCTCGCGCGGGTGCGGGCGTCGGTGATGCAGGCGTTCGAACCGACCAATGCGGTGGACGAGGCGGAGCGCGCCGACCGGATTCGCCGTGAATCCGCCGAAGATCAGGCCGCGTCGCGCCAGGCCGAATCGGCCAGCCGGTCGAAGTAGTCGATCGTCAGTCGGCGTTGTTCTGAAGCGGTCTCCGCGCGCACGACGACGTGGCGGAAGGCCTCGTTCTCCGGACGATCCTTCGCATACCAGCCGAGGTGCTTGCGCGCGATGCGCACGCCCTGGACCTCGCCATAGAACGCATGCAGGGCGTCGAGATGGCCGAGCAGGATGTCGCGCACGGCGGCGGGTGCGGGTTCGGGGAGGCAGTTGCCGGTCGCAAGGAAATGCGCGATCTCGCGGAAGATCCACGGCCGACCCTGTGCGGCGCGACCGATCAGCAAGGCATCGCAGCCGGTGTGTTCGAGCACGGCCTTCGCTTTCGCTGGCGTGTCGATATCGCCATTCGCCGACACCGGAATCGACACCGCCTGCTTGATCGCGCGGATGGTGTCGTACTCGGCCGCGCCCTGGTACAGGTCTTCGCGGGTGCGGCCATGCACCGCGAGTGCGGCGATCCCGGCCGCTTCGGCGATCTTCGCGATGATCAGGCCATTGCGGTTGGCACGGTTCCAGCCGGTACGGATCTTCAACGTCACCGGCACATCCACCGCACGCACCACCGCGTCGCAGATGCGTGCGACCAGCGCCTCGTCCTGCAGCAGCGCCGAACCCGACCAGACGTTGCACACTTTCTTGGCCGGACACCCCATGTTGATGTCGATGATCTCTGCGCCGTGATCGACGTTGTAGCGCGCCGCATCGGCCAGCATCTGCGGGTCGTAACCGGCGATCTGCACGGCGATCGGCGTGGGTTCGCCGTCGTGGTCCATGCGCAGGCGCGACTTGCGCGTGTGCCACAGTTTCGGATCGGAGATGGTCATTTCCGAGACCGCGAGCCCCGCACCCAATTGTTTGCAGAGCTGCCGGAACGGCTTGTCGGTCACGCCGGCCATGGGCGCGAGGATCAGGTTCGGGACGATGGCATGCGGGCCGATGTGCATGGGCGCATTGTAGTCGGCGAAGCGGCGGATTAGCCTCGCGTTGTCCACAGGGGGAATCGCATGACGCGTTGGGTGCTGCTGTTCGGATTGATCTGCGCTGGCGCGCTCGACGCCAAGGGCTTTGTGGTCCGCCCGACCGAGGTGCAGTCGCGCGAGTACCGCGAGCTGGCGCGCGAGATCGATCAATCGGGTCTGCTGCGCGACATCGCCACCGAACTCAACGGCGTGCTGCGCATCGATCAGACGCTCGGCCTGCGTTTCGCCGAGTGCGGCGAACCGAACGCTTACTACGATGCGGATGCGCGCGAAGTCTCGGTCTGCTTCGAACTGGTCGAGTGGTACTACGAACACATGGCCGATGCCTACGACACCGACGAGGAACTCGATGACGCCGTCGCCGGTGCCTTCGTGTTCGTGTTCTTCCACGAGATCGGCCACGCGCTGGTCGACGTGCTCGACCTGCCGATCACCGGTCGCGAGGAAGACGCGGTCGACCAGTTGTCGGCGTGGATCCTGCTCGATGGCGCCGAGGGCGATCAGGCGGTGCTGGATGCCGCCCTGAGTTTCTACGCGGCCAGCGAATCGGCCGACATGGTCGACGAAGGCGAATACGCCGACGAACATTCGCTCGACCAGCAACGCTTCTACAACATGGTCTGCTGGGTCTACGGCAGCGACCCGGACGGCTACGAACATCTGCTCGAAGACGACTATCTGCCGGCGGCACGTGCCGAACGCTGCGAGAGCGAATACGCGCAGATCGATCGCAGCTGGACGCGCCTGCTGAAAGCGCACGTCCGGCCTTGAGACAGCAGGGCCGCGATCGTCTGCGGCCCTGCGAAAGGCCTATTGCGGACAGGCACCCAATCGCGACAGCTGGACGCGACGTGCACGATCGGCAAAGGGCCCGGCGACGGCGCTGTCGTCGAAGGCGTAGTCGAGCGTGGCGTGGGCGCAGTCATCGATGGTGAGCAGGGCGGAACCGACCTGGTGCGAGTTCAGCGTCGGTGTACCGGCCCGTGAACCGCCGGTGGTGCGGTGGATCGACACCAGCACCGACTGGCCGTACCGCTCGGGCGTGGCGCCCTGCAGGGTGAACCAGTGTTGTGCGTCGTCGTCGTCCACACCGTTGTCGGTGTCGTAGGTGAACCAGCCGGCGAGGAAGCTGCCGAAGCGCGCCCCGGTGGTGTTGAAGGTGAACCCCTGGCCGCTCTGGGCCGGATCAAGCCAGGCGCCATCGATGGCGAGGCCCTTGGGTGCATCTGCTGCCGGCTGCGTCGTGGTGCCGTCGTCACAGGCCTGGGTGCGCGGCGTCAGCCGTTGCAACGGGAAGGCACCGGCGTCGTCACCGATGCGATACCAGAACTCCATCTGGTCGCAGCCCGTGAACACCAGTTCGGCGCTGCCGACGACCTCGGCCGGGGTGACGCCGTCGGTATCGAATCGACCCTGGGCATTGCGATAGATCGGCATGGTGATGCGACCGCGTTCGTTCGTCACCTTGCCCGTCACCGTGAACCACTGCTGCTTCGACAGGGCATTGCCGCCCTCGGGCGCAAACGTGTGCCAGGCGCCGAACAGCACGTCGCCGTTCAACAGTTGCAGCAGCAGGCCCTGACCGGTCGAGGCCGGATTGAACCAGGCACCGGCCAGTGCCGATTGGCGGATCGGGCCGGTGAATCGGCTCGGCTCCGGGCGGGAGATGCGCAACACGTCGCGACCGAGTGCTGCATCGAAGCTCATCGCGCGCACCACGCCGTCGAGATCGATCGCGAACCGGCCGTCGATGTTCTGGACCGGCAAGGCGCGACGTTCGCTCGGCTGTCCGCTGGCCGGGTCGAACTGCAGCACCATCATTCCGGACGGCGATGTGTGCACGAAGCGTGCGGCGCCGTCGCGTGCGGGCTGGAGCTGGGCGTCGAGCGCGCCGGCAAAGGCGTAGTCGCCACGGCGTACCAGTTGCGCATCGAGCATCGTCACCTGGCCGCTGTACGCGTCCCGGTCGTCGCTCCTGCGCTGGAGCAGCAGCACGCCGTTCGATGACGACGATGCCGCGACCAGCGGAGTGCCCGGCTGCGACAGATCGAGTGTGCGTATCGCGCGCAGGTTGCCTTCGGCGTCATAACGCAGCAGCGACGTCGGGGAAGATTTGCCCGCCACGATCGTGCTGCCATCGCTGCCGACGGCGACGACGGACTCGCCAGCGACAAACGGCGCCGCGACATCGAAGATCAAGCTGCCATCGCTGCGATAGCGTTGCAACCGCTTGTTGCCGTCGCTCACGCGCAACAGTGCGAGACCCTGCGTCGGATGAAAATTCCAGGCGATTTCGCCCTCGCGGCTGATGCCTTGAATCAAGGCATTGTTCCGCGTCCGCCATTCGAACGCATCACGCGACACCAAAACGATGTTGCCGTCGACGTTCAATATCTGGGTGCCGCTAGTTTCGAGCAGACCGAGCAAGCGCTGACCTGTCTGCCGATCGAAACAGTCGGTCGCTAGAATTCCGGGGATAACCGGCACCATACCGCTGGTGCAAATAGTGCTCGCGTCGGACATGAGCGGGCCGTTCAACATGAATTGATTGTTGAAAGCGGCAGACGATGGTTCTCCGTGATCATCGATCAACACATGGTAATACTCGCCATCGACTGGACGGACTGTCATCACAGGAATCGTCGAGTTTTGCCATATGGAGATTTGGCTGCGTGTTTGCAGGGCTTGCTGCCGATCCTTCAAGATCCTGAGCATGCTTCCGGTTTCAGATACCACGCCATACTCGTTGTACGCATCTTGCGTATCGAACTGACCAAGTGCGATCACTGTCCCGTCAGCGTGTGCTTTGAAATTCTGTATCGCCTGGGCGCTGAACGTCGCGATCGTGCGGCCATCCAGTCCATAGTGAGTGAGTTGTGTTTTCGAACGGT
This sequence comes from Pseudomonadota bacterium, assembly GCA_022705045.1. Classification (GTDB taxonomy): domain Bacteria; phylum Pseudomonadota; class Gammaproteobacteria; order Xanthomonadales; family Ahniellaceae; genus JADKHK01. The sequence continues at coordinate 50,821 of JAKJFE010000002.1, forward strand.
CAAGGAACCAGAAGCCCTGATCGTGGGCGACGCCTTTGCTGGCCGAAACCAATAGTCGCGTTCGGCCTTGGCGGTCGAGCGATTGCCAAAATCGATCTCCACTCGTCACCTGCCCGTAGATGAGCACGCCCCCGTCGGCGCCAATGCCCGAACGGGTCAGCATTGCTTCGTCGGCGCGCCGTGACCAGCGGTCCGCTTCCGATGTTCCGAAGTGATGCAACTCGCCTGGACTGATGCCGGCTGCCGGGCAGAACAGGTAGAGGTCGCCGTGGCGGTCATCCGAAACGTTGGTGCTGCAGGCCGGCACGCTTGTGCTACGGACGACGTTGCCGCGGCCGTCGACCTGCAACGCGAGCGCGGCAGAGTCGTTTCCGATCAGCACCATCGCGCCGGCGTCTTCCAGCAGCGGATTCACATCGATCACGTGCATCTCGGGATGCCCGAAGTCCGCTGCCTTCCAGCGTCGCATCCGGGCCCCGTCCTTGGTCAGATAAAGGGCCTCCGTCGGGAAGGTGCCGGCCTGGCCCCAGAAGCCTTCGACGGCGTCGGGTCGGTAGTAGGGCATGAAGTCGAAGAACCAGTAGGTCTTCCAAAGCTGCCCGCGCTGCGAACTGATCCCATACTGGTCGTCGACCAACGACATGCGCTCCGGCAAGGCGTACGGCGACAGGTCGGCGCCGGTGGTCGGGTCGAACGCGCGATTCGGGCCGATCCACAGCGCCTCGTCCGTGGTCGCGAGTTCGCCGCCGATGAAGGTCGTATTGGTGAACGTGGCATGGCGGTCGATCGTGCTTGTCCATTCCGCGGCATCACTGGCTTCGATGCCGGTGGCGATCAGGCCGAACAACAGGGCCAATCGGTAGTTCATGGGATGTTTCATCGTCGTCACTCCGTGGTCGTTGTCGTCGGGTCTGTGCCCGATCGAATACACGCACCCGACGGCCACGAACGATCACGCCGCGGATGCAGACAACGATACGCCTCGGTGGCGCGGATAGTTTCGAAAGGTGACGAATGCGCTGTGGTGCCCGCGCAACAACTACGTCGAGGCGCGGGACACGATGTCGTCGCGCGACGGCATGGAAAGGGCGGCACCACGGCGCTCGGTGGAGACACCGGCGAAGGCACTGGCGTAGCGGATCGCGGCGGCCAGCGGCAGCGTCGGATCGCGTGCGAGTTCGGCGGCGAGGGCGCCGTTGAACGCATCGCCAGCGCCGGTGGTGTCGATGGCATTGGCCTTGATCGCGGCGATGCGATAACTCGCCGCCGTGTCGTTGAAGGTTGCGGCATCGGCATGCGACACGAAGCAACCGGCCGAACCCAGCGTGATCACGACGCTGCCCTTGTGCAGGCGTCGGCACAGCGCATGCAACTCGACGCTTGGCATCGCGGCGACGGCGTCGGCGACCACCTGTTCGCCGAGAATGCGCAGGCACAACGCGGCGAATTCGGTCTCGTTCGGGGTGATCAGGTCGGCGAGTTCGAGCAGCGCTTCATCGACGGGCGCGTCGGCCGGTGCCGGATTCAGGATCGTGCGCCGTCCGGCCTCGCGCGCGATGGCGAGGGCGCGGAACACGGCGTCGCGGTCGACTTCGAGTTGCGCCAGCGTCACCGCTGCGGCGCGCAGGCGTGCCATTTCGGCATCGACGAAACCGGTCGACAGCACCGCGTTGGCACCGAGTGCGACCACGATGACATTGCGACCGCGCGCATCGACAAAGATGCCGGCCGAGCCGGTGGCGACATCGGCATGCACTTCGTCGACAAGGTCGATGCCGAAACCGGTAGCCAGCGCGCGCGCGTGTTGAGCCGCAGCATCATTGCCGAGTGCGACCAGAAACGTTGTCGCGGCATGGCTGCGCGCGCAGGCCACGGCCTGGTTGAAACCCTTGCCGCCGGGTCCGGAGAGATAACGGCCGCTGCGCGTGGCGCCGGGTTGCGGCAATTCGTCGCCGATCCAGACATGGTCCTGGTTGTACGAGCCGACCACGACCACGCCGTTCATGCGTTCATCCTCAGGCGAACTGCGACAACACGCCAGCGATCGTCGCGGTCATGAAGGTCGCGATCGAACCGCCGAGCACGGCGCGCAGGCCGAGGCGGGCGAGATCGCTGCGACGTTCCGGTGCCAGTCCGCCGATGCCGCCGATCTGAATCGCGATCGACGAGAAGTTGGCGAAGCCGCACAGCGCATAGGTCGCGATCAGCGAACCGTGTTCGGTCAGGGTGACGCCGGCGACCTTGCCGTTCACGATGTCGGCGAGTTGCAGGTAGGCGACGAACTCGTTGATGACGACCTTCTGGCCGATCAAAGAACCGACGGTGTTCGCGTCCTGCCACGGCACGCCGATCAGCCAGGCGATCGGCGACAGGACGTAGCCGAACAGGTTGGCCAGGTCGGTCGGCTTGCCGAGTTGCGCGGCCAGCCCGCTCCATTCACCGAACCAGGTCAGCGGGGCATTGATCATCGCGATCAGCGCGATGAAGGCGAGCAGCATGGCGCCGATGTTCAGCGCCAGCTTGAGGCCATCGCCCGCACCGGAGGCGGCGGCGTCGATGATGTTCGAGGTGGTGTGTTCGACCTCCATGCGCACGGTGCCGCGGGTCAGCGGTTCGCCGACTTCGGGCACCAGGATCTTGGCGATGACGAGGGTGGCGGGTGCGGCCATGATCGAGGCTGCGAGCAGGTGCTTGGCGTAGAAGCCCTGGGCCGCGACATCGGGACCGCCGAGCATCAGCACGTAGGCGGCGAGCACGCCGCCGGCGATGTGGGCCATGCCGCCGATCATCATCGTGATGAGTTCTGATTCGGTCATCCGGCCGATGTACGGGCGCACCGTCAGCGGCGCCTCGGTCTGGCCGATGAAGACGCTGGCGCACACCGAGGTGGTTTCCGCGCCCGACACCTTCATCACCTTGGTGATCGCCCAGGCCATCGCGCGCACGACCGCCTGCATGACGCCGAGGTGGTACAGCACGCTCATCAATGCGGCGAAGAAGATGATCGTCGGCAGCACCTGGAAGGCGAAGATGAAGCCGTACTTCGGAATGTCCATCAGCCCGCCGAACACGAAGTTCGAACCCGCGGCGACGAAGCCCAGCACTTTCACGAACACGTCGCTGAGCCACTGGAACGCGTCCTTGCCGCCCGGCACCAGCAACACGAGCGCCGCGAAGGCGATCTGCAGACCGATGCCGGTCAGCACCAGTGTCCAGTTGACCTGGCGCTTGTTGTTCGAGAACAGCCAGGCGATGCCGATCAGGCAGGCCAATCCGAACAGGCCGAACAGAATGCTGAAGACCACGATCCACTCCCCAAGCGCAAAGACCGGCGCAGGCTAGCGGGTCGCGACCGCCAGCCGCAACCTGCAATGCCGCATCAGCGCAGGGTCGCGAAACGATCCTGGTCGCAGGCCTTGCGCTGCGCGTCTTCCAGTTCCCACGGGGGCTGCCGCGTGTCGGTGACGGCATCGGTCCTTGGCCATGCGTTGCGCAACTCGGCCAGGCGCTGGTCGGCACGCGCCTGCTCGACCGCATCGAGCTGCGACAGCGAGGCCGGTGGTTCCATCGCCTCGCCACGACGGCTCATCTCGGAACGCGGCAACGCGATGCCACGTTCCTGCATCAGTCGCAGGATGGCCTGGGCCTCGGCGGGATCGGGTGCGATCGCCTGCTGCAGCAAGGTGCCGCGTGGACTGCGTTCCGGTGCGTAAGCGATCAACAATTGCTGCAGTGCCTCGGGCGAACCGGCTGCCGCGGCCGCGCGCATCAGTCGCTCGGCGTCGTTCTTGTAGGTGCCGAGGCGTTCGAGATTGTCGAGCGTCGCGTTCAAGCGGAAGGCGTCGCCTTTGGCGTAATGCACCAGCGACGGCACGTGGCCACTGAGTGCGGCCGTGCGCCACCAGTCGACGTGCCCGGCGACCTGGGCATCACTCAAACCCTTGCAGCGCGCATCCAGCGCCGCGGCGTAGTCGACCTGGCGCTGGGCCATGTCGAGCATGCGCGACTCCCATTCCGCCTGCCGCGGGTCCGTGTTGCCCGACGGCGGCCGGTTCTCCATGCGGCGGGTCGCACGATCAAGATCCTGAATGATCGCCTCGCGCCAGACGCATTGCTGCAATTCGATCGCGAGACGGCAGGCCGCCTTGCCGTCGCCGCGTTCTGCCCGCGCTTTCAGCGTGTCGTAGATGTCGGCGATCTTCGCGTCGAGTGGC
>JAKJFE010000003.1 GCA_022705045.1 Pseudomonadota bacterium
CGAACGGTGCGGCACATGCTGGCGCAAAACCGGCTCGGCCCGATCCTCGCCGCCATCGTCATCGTCACCACGCTCGGCGGCCTGATCATCGGCTACTTCGATCCGGGCTTTGCTGAACCACTCGACGGCATCTGGTGGGCCTGGGTGACGGTGACCACGGTCGGCTACGGCGACATGGTGCCGCAGACCCCCGCCGCGAAGATCTTCGCGGTCATGCTGATGCTGCTCGGCGTGTCGATGATCGCCTTGCTCTCGGCCTCGCTGGTGTCGTTTTTCCAGCAAGACGAGGAACGCGAAGCGCGCCACGTCCGACGCATGATCTGGATGAAGCTGCAGCACATGGAAGCCGACGCCGAACAGCGCGCGCAACACAACGAGGCGATGCTCAACCGCCTCGCCGCGATCGAACTGGCCTTGCTGCGTGCCGTCGAGGAACGCGGCGCGCTCGAACGCAAGCTCGAACAGCTGATCGCCCGCGAATCCACGACCGGCGACGACGCACCGAAAGGAAACGCGCCGCACGCCGGTCCCGACGGCTGATTCCGCCACGGAGCCCAACGCGATGAAGACGCAGATGCCGACGCCCGAACAAACCTTGCCCGGCCGATCCACGCCGATGCCGGTGACGAACGCTCATCACGTCCACGGCCGACCGATCGCCGGCGACTTTCCGGGCCTCGACCGAATCCAGCTCGGCATGGGCTGCTTCTGGGGTGCCGAACGCAAGTTCTGGTCGCTGCCCGGCGTCTACACGACTGCGGTCGGTTATGCCGGCGGCGTCACGCCAAACCCGACCTATCGCGAAGTCTGCTCGGGACTGACCGGACACGCCGAAGTCGTGCTGGTCGTGTTCGACCGTGAACGCATCGGACTCGACGCCTTGCTGCGCGTGTTCTTCGAAAGCCACGACCCGACCCAGGGCATGCGCCAGGGCAACGACCGCGGCACCCAGTACCGCTCCGCGATCTACCTCGACAGCGACGACGACCTGCGCGCCGCCGAACGCGCACGCTCGGTGTATGCCGAGTCGCTGCGTGCCGCGGGATTTCCACCCGTCACCACCGAAATCCGCCTCGCCCCGACGTTCTATTACGCCGAAGACGAACACCAGCAATACCTGTCGAAGAATCCGCGCGGCTATTGCGGCTTGGGCGGCACCGGCGTGACCTGCGCGCTCTGAAGCGCCGCACGCATCTCGCGCACGCGTTGTGTGCGTGGATGTTCGGCGCCCATCGATGCGACGAGGATGGTCTCGGCGTCGGCGTAGGCCGCATCGGCCGCCGCCACATCTCCCATCGCCTGAAGGGTCTGCGCACGCCCGACTTCGAACAGGCCGACCTGCCAGGCCTGCGCGCCCAGCACCCGGCGCGCGCGTTCGAGTACGCGGGCATGCATCGCCAACGCATCGGCGTGGCGACCCTGCTTGCGATACAGCCCGGCGATGTTGTGCATCAGCGCCAGCGTATCCGGATGGTCTTCGCCGATCAGTTCGCTTTCGATGCGCAGCGTGCGTTCGTACAGGGGCGCCGCTTCGTCGAGCCGGCCCGCCAGCGACAGCAGCAGCCCGAGGTTGCTCATGCTGTTGCGGGTCAGATGATGCTGCTCGCCATACAGCCGTTCACGCACCGCCAGCGCTTCGCGGAACAGCGGCTCGGCGGCATCGAAGCGGCGCTGTTCCTGATAGACGGTGGCGAGTTCGTTGATCGCATGCACCGTGTCCGGATGGGCGTCGCCGAACACATGACGACGCGCGACGAGCACGGATTCGAGCGCCTGCGCCGCTTCGTCAAAGCGACCGAGATGGCGCAGCGCGATGGCACGATCGACGCGCAGGGCCAGCGTGTCCGGATGTGCGTCGCCGAGCGCTTTCGTCAATCGCGGCAACAGCGCATCGACCAGGGCCAGTGCCTGATCGTTCGCACCGGTCATGCGCAGGGACTGCGAGAGGCTCTGGGTGAGCGCCAGGCTTTGCGCGTCCGGATCGGCGCCGGGCGCGAAGTAAGGCTGCAACACGGCCGCGGCCTGGGCGTAATCGCCGCGCTGGTAGGCGAGGCGCGAGCGCAGCAGATCACGGGCCCGCGACGGCGCCATGGCCTCGATCAGGCCTTCAGATTCATCGAGCCGGTCCAGGTCGATCAGGACGTCGGCCAATTCGTGCCGTGCGGCATCGCGTTGCGCGGGCATCCCGGATTCGGCCAGCGCCAGCGCCGCGCGTGCATGCGGCTCGGCCTGATCGAAGACACCGAGCGCGCCATAGAGGCGACTCAGGGTCAGACGCAGGGCGAAGGCTTCGGCGGGCGCATCGTCGAAGCGCTGACCGATCTGCTGAGAGGCGCGGTCCAGGGCCTGGCGCACGGTCATCTCGTGCCCGGGCATCGCATTCGGGTCGGCCGCGGCCAGCAGATCGTCTTCGAGGAAGGACAACACCGCCTGCGCGACGCGCGCACGTTCATCGGCGCGATCGCGTTCGGCCGCGATGCGCTGCACCGAAACGATGATGCCAACCGCAGCCAGCACGACCACGATCGCCGCCATGGCCGTGGCGATGCGGTGACGCGCGATCCAGCGACCGAGCACGTACAGCGGTTCGCGCCGACGCGCCGCGATTGGTCGTGCATCAAGAAACGCCTGCAGGTCGGACTGCAATGCGGCTACGGTCGGATATCGTGTCTCGGGCGCTGCCGCAGTGGCGCGCGCCAGAATGTCGCGCAGGTCGCGCGGCAGGTTCGCAGGCAGGACCGGTGCGACATCGGGCTCGCCGGATTGGCCGAGCACGGTGCGATGTTCGTCGCCATCGCGTGCCAGCAGGGCCGCCAGCAAGCGCCCGAGTTGATACACGTCGCCGGCCACGGTGGCTGCGTCGCCGCGGCGTTGCTCCGGGCTCGCGAAGCCGGGGGTGAAGGCGCGCGGGGCCTGGACATCGTCGGTATTCGCCAGCGCGGCAATACCGAAATCGAGCAGCTTGGCGCGGCCGTCGGCATCGACCATCACGTTCGACGGCTTGATGTCCCGGTGCAACACGCCGCGTGCATGTGCATAGGCGACGGCATCGCAGACATCCAGAAACAGGCGGATGCGCGCGGCCATCGGCAAGTCCTGGGCGAGACAGTGCCGGTCGAGCGTGTCGCCCTCGATCAGTTCCATCGCTAGCCACGGCCGGCCGTCGTCGCGCTGGCCGCCATCGACCAGACGCGCGATGTGCGGATGCCGCAGCGCCGCCAGTGTCTGCCGTTCACGTCGGAACAGGGCGGCGCTGTCGCTGTCGACGCGACCGCCCAGCCATTTCAACGCGACCTGCTGTTCGAACTGGCCGTCGTCGCGCGCGGCCAGCAGCACCACACCCATGCCGCCGCGGGCCAGTTCGCGCTCGATGCGGAACACGCCGACACGTGTGCCGGGCGGCGGCACGTCGTCGACGGCAGCGACAAAATCACGGAACAAGGCCCCCGCCAACAGGCGCCCCGGTTCGAGCAGATCGATCGCGTTCATGGCGGCACAAGCGGCGGCATCTTCACCCTCAATACCCGCATCTCGGTCCGCCCCCGCCATCGTTCAGTCCGCCAGCAACACGGCGAGGCGCGCGCGCGCATCGGCCCACAGCCGCTGCGTGGTGCGCAGCGATTCGCCAATCGCATCGGCGGTTTCCTGTTCGGTCAGGCCGGCGAACACGCGGCATTCGACGACCCTCACCCACTGCGGGTTTTCGGCTTCGATCCGGTTCAACGCGCTGTCGATGTCGATCAGGTGGCGGGCTTCGGTTGCGACCGCGTCGGCACTGCCGTCGAGGTCGGTATGCGCGGCGCCGCCGCCACGTTTCTCGGCCAGCCGGTCACGGGCGTGATTCAGCATCAGCTGACGCATCGCGCGCGCCGCAAGCGCGAGGAAGTGCGCGCGATTCTGCACGGCGTCGGCGCCAGCACGGTCCAGGCGCAGATAACACTCGTGCACCAATGCCGTCGGATTCAGCGTGCCCTGCCCGCCGCCGAGCACGCCGCGGGCGATGCGCTTGAGATCGTCGTAGACCAGGGCGACGGCCTGCTCCCAGGCGACTGGATCGCCTGCACGCGCCTTGTCCAGGAGTTCGGTGACCTGACTCATTCGCCGCCTTGCACTTCGATGACGCGAGCATAGCCGCGCGCTGGCGGGAACGGACCGCGATCCGTGTATCGAATGGAAACCCCGGAGCCGCGCCATGATCCGCCATCTCGCCACATTGTTGTTCTTCTTGGTGCTCGCCACCGCCGCCCGCGCCGGCGACGACCCACTGGCGCCCCTCGGCAGCAACCTCGGCGGCATCACCGACTTCAGCGACGAGTTTCCGTTCGTCAATCTGATGAAATCGTCACGCGACTGGATTCCGGGCCGTGCCGGCTGCTTCGACTGTCGCGACAATCCAAGCTGCGGCGGCACCTGCCCGGTGACGCTCGACCTCGACACCAACGGCGATGTGCAAAGCCTGCTGCCCAACCAGGAGGCACGCACCGTGATCTACGCGGGGGCCGGGCTCGCCAGCGGTCGTCTGCCCGCTGGCACCTACACGATGCTGTTCGACGGCAGCGGCAGCGTGAACTTTTTCGGCGCCAGCAACGTCCAGAACCCGCAGCCCGGGCGCATCACGTTCGACATCGGCGCCAGCAACACCAACATCGGCTTCAACCTCACCGCGACCACGCCCGGCAACCCGCTGCGCAACATCCGCATCCTGCCGCCGGGCGGCGTCTGTTCGAACGACGAACGCCGCGCCTGCGACGCCGGCAATCCGTGCAGTGGCGGCGGTACCTGCAACCTCTACACCACACCCGGCGTCGCCGAGGCGCAGATCTTCCAGCCGCGCTTCCTCGCCAATGCCGCGCCCTATCGCCTGCTGCGTTTCATGGACTGGATGGAGACGAATTCCTCGGCGGTCGTGAACTTCGCCGACTACCCGACGCCGACCAGCGCGTTCTGGCATCGCGTGCCGCCGCAGATCCTGGCGGAACTTGGCAACCGCCTCGGCTCGGACTTGTGGATCAACATCCCGCACCGCGCCAGCAATGGCTTCGTCGACCAGTTCGCGACCGTGCTGCGCGACAACTTCCGCGCCGACCGCAAGCTCTTCGTCGAATACAGCAATGAAAACTGGAACGGCATCTTCAGCCAGAACCTGGAAATCCCGCGCGCCGCCTGCCCGGGCTTCGCCGACCTCGCCGCGAATTGCCAGCTCGATGGCGTGCCCGGAAACGGCATCGCCTGCGAGATCGACCCGAACACCTTCAGCGTGCCGGCGCCGGCGAACGGCGCGTGTTTCCAGGCACTGGTGCGACGCTGGGGCGACCGCTCGGTCGAGATCTTCGATCGCTTCGATACCGTGTTCGGCGCCAATGCCCGCGACCGCGTCGTGCGCGTGGTCGCAGCCCAGGCGGCAAATCCGGACCTCGGCCGACAGGTGCTGGTGCGCACCGTCACCGGCGGCGGCACCACGGTCGCCGCGAAGACCGACGCCTATGCCGTCGCGCCCTATTTCGGCACCGAATACTGCACGCCGAGCGCGGGCATCAACCCGGACACGAACCCGACGGTCTACGCCAACCTCGATAATTTCTTTGCCGACTTGAACAGCCGCGCCCTGCCCACCGCCATCGGCTTCATGACCGGCAACAAGACCATGCTCGCGAACAACTTCCCAGGCTCGGGCATCCGCCTGATCGCCTACGAGGGCGGACAACACTTCGCCGGCATCGGTGGCTTCACCTTCAACAGCACCTGCAACACGATCTTCGACGCCGCCAATGCGGACGCACGCATGGGCACGCTGTATGGCGATTACCTTGCGGCCTGGAAGCAGAATGGCGACGAGTTCGCGCACTTCTACAACGTCGGTCGCTGGGGTCCGTTCGGGCGCTGGGGCGCGCTCGAATTCCAGGACCAGTCGCCCGCGTCGTCGCCGAAGTACAGCGCCATCACCACGTTCTCGGACACCAATCCGTACTGGTGGCCCGGCTGCGCACAAGGCCCGGTCGCGCCGGTCGATGCACTGTTCAAGAACAGCTTCGAAGACAACGGCACACCGCCGCCGACCTGCACGCCCGCCCAGTTGCTGAGCGACCGCGGTCTCGAAGCGAGTGATCCGAGTACCGGTGCGAATGCCTTCTGGGCCTCGACCTCGACGATCTTTGGCAGTGCCATCTGCACCAGCAACATCTGTCCCGACGACGCCGGCACTGCCTTGCCGCGCAACGGCAGCGCCTGGGCCTGGTTCGGCGGCATCGCCAATGCCGAGACCTCGACCTTGTCGCAATCGGTCGTCATTCCGTCCGGCAGCCCGCGCCATCTCAATTTCTTCCTGCGTCGCGGCTTCACGAGTGCACCGCTGGACGCAACGCTACGCATCAAAGTCGACGGCACGACGGTGCGCACATTCGACGAACCGGCCAGCGCCGAGTCGGCCTACGTCGCCCGCACCGTGGACGTGAGCAGCTTCGCGAACGGCGCCAGCCATGTCATCCAGTTCGAATACGTGAATCCGGGCGGCAGCGGCAAGTCGAACTTCGTCGTCGACGACCTCACGATCGACTGCAGCGCATCGGGCACATGAGGCGCGCCCGCTGGCAGCGCGTCTACGGACGCGCAGCCAGCAGCCGGTTCATCAGCGACTTCAAGGCCAGCGGCTTCACCGGCTTGTGCAGCAGATGGCAGCCCGCCGCACGCACGGCATTGCGCACGGCGTCGGAGTGGTCGGCGGTGATGACGATGGTCGGCACTTCGCCGATGCGTTCGCACAGTTGCGCGTGCAGTTGCAGGCCATCGTGGCCACCGTCGAGGTGGTAGTCGAGCAGCAGCAGGTCCGGCGCCTGCGCATCGGCGAAGACGAGCGCATCGTCGGCGTCGCGTGCGGCATGCACTTCGCAGGGCCAGGTCGCGAGCAGGGCCTGCATCGCCTTCAGCACGGCGGCATCGTTGTCGACCACCAGCACCTTCGCGCGTGGCGCCTGTTCGACGACCACGATGGACGCCGGGACGGCCGGGGCCGTCGCAGACGCCATCGGCACTTCGACCGCGAACATCGTGCCGCGCCCGACCGTCGAATGCAGGCGCAGCCGATGCCCGAGCAGGCGCGTGATGCGGTCCGCGATCGCGAGACCGAGCCCCAGCCCTTGGCTGCCGCGATCGAGGCGTCGGAATTCTTCGAAGATGATGCTGCGTTCCGATTCCGGAATGCCGGGGCCGCTGTCCCAGACTTCGATCGACAACAGGGCACCGCGACGCCGGCAGCCGATCAGCACGCGTCCGCGTTGCGTGTAACGCACGGCATTGGCGAGAAAGTTCTGCAACACGCGACGCAGCAGCTGCGGGTCGCTGTCGACCCAGGCGCGGGTGTCGACACACTGCAGCTCCAGCCCACGTTCCGCCGCGAGCACGCGGAACTCGCTGGCCAGATGCTGCAACACGTCGCCGAGTGCGAACGGACGCACCTGCGGCGTCATGCCACCGGCATCGAGGCGCGAGATGTCGAGCAGGCCCGAGAGCAATGCCTCGGCCGAATTCAATGCACCGTCGATCTGCTGCACACCTTCGAGGTAATCGCCATGTTTCAGCGACTGCCCGAGCGCATGCGTGAACAGGTGCGCGGCGTGGATCGGTTGCAGCAGGTCGTGGCTGACCGCGGCGAGAAAACGCGTCTTGGCCTGGTTCGCGCGTTCGGCATCGGCGGTGGCGCGCGCGAAGTCCTCGGTGCGTTCGGCGACACGTTGCTCGAGTGTCTCGGCCGCACGCTTCAATTCGGCTTCGCTGGCACGGAACGCGGTGACATCGGTGAAGGTGGCGACGAAACCGCCGCCCGGCATCGGATTGCCGCGGATCTCGATCGCCGAACCGTCGGGAAAACGTCGCTCGGTCACATAGGGCGTGCCGGCACGCATGTGCTCGATGCGGCGTTCGAGATCGCGCGCCGTATCCTGTCCGCCGGCCAAGCCGCGTTCGAGGTTGAAGCGCAGTAGGTCCGCCACCGGCGTGCCGACGCGCAGCAGTTCCGGCGGATAGTCGAAGCGTTCGGCATAACGCCGATTCCATGCGACCAGGCGCAGGTCGGCATCGACCACGCTGATGCCCTGGCTCATGTTCTCGAGTGCGGCTTCGAGGATCTGCTGGTTGAAGCGCAGGGTCTGCGAGGCTTCGCCGACGAACTCGGCGACGCGGTCGAGGGCCGCGGCCGGCGTGCGTCGCGCCGCCTCGACCAGCAGGCGCGCACTCGCGGCACCGATCACCGGCGCCAGTTCGCGTTCGACACGGGCCACGCGCTCGGGTCCGGCGAACACGTCGGCATCGTCGAACAGGACCGCGCTCTGCGCTTCCGGCAGGAAACGCGAGGCCAGCGCGCGCAACACCGAGGTCTCGATGCGACCGATGGCGAGCGCGCCGTCCGCCGAACCGGCGCGCGCGAACCAGAACATCGCCAGCGCGCTCGCGGCAAGACTGACGACGGTACCGCGCGCCAAGCGGTCGATGCCGCCGAGACCGAGGAACTGTGCCGGCTCCAGCCACGACAGCCAGGCCGGAAAGACGATCGCGCCATGTCCCGCGAGGTCGCTGGCCAACGGCAACAGGATGATCCAGCACCACAACGCGATGCCGACAATCAGCCCGCGCAACACCGCGTGCGCGGACAGATGCGGTCGATACACCGCCGCGACGATGGCCGGTGCCAGCAGCGCGAGCGCAGAAAACGACAACGCGCCGATATCGGCCAGCGCCTCGCTCGCCACCATCGCGCGGCTGTACAACCAGGCCAGCAGCACGACGAAAGCGATGGCGATCCGGCGATGGCGCAGCACCACCGCGCGCAGGTCGCCGGATTCGACACCGGCGCTGCGCACCACGCGCGGCGCGAACCAGTGGTTCGAGATCATGATCGACAAGGTCAATGCGACCAGGATGACCATGCCGGTCGCGGCCGAAACGCCACCAAGGAAGGTCAGCAGCGCCAGTGCGTGGTGGCCTTCCGACAACGGCAACGCCAGCACGTACAGGTCGGACGGCACCAGGTCGCCGAAGGCCACGCGTCCGGCCCAGGCCAGCGGCAGAATCGGCGCCGCGATCAGCAGCAGGTACAGCGGAAACAGCCAGCGCGCGGTCTTCACGTGCACGCGTTCGCGCAGTTCGACGATGCCGAGATGGAACTGGTGCGGCAGCGTGAACATCGCCACCGCACCAAGCGCGACCAGGGCGAAGAAACCGCTGTCTGGCCGCCCTTCGAACGCCGCCGGAATGCGTGCCGCGAGTGCGCCGAGCCCGTCGTTCATGCCGAATACCGCGAACACGCCAACCGCGAGCATGGCCGCCAGCTTGATCAGCGATTCGAAGGCGACCGCCAGCACCAGGCCGCGATTGTGTTCGGTCGCCGCCGCGCGGCGTGTGCCGAACAGCATCGCGAACAAGGCCATCACGATGGCAATCCAGAACGCCGCATCCTGCCAGGCCGGCGCCTGCGCGGCGCCACCGGTCAGCATCGCGAAACTCATCGCCACCGCTTTCAGCTGCAGCGCGACGTAGGGGACCATGCCGAGCACGGCGACGACGGTGATCCAGGCCGCGAGGCGCGGGTCCTTTCCGAAACGCGAGGCGATCAGGTCGGCGAGCGAGGCCGAATTCTGCGCCTGAGCCAGCGCCGCGAGCCGCCCGAGAAACGGCAACGCGAACAGGAACAGCAGGATGGTGCCGATGAAGGTTGGCGGGATCGGCGTGTTCCAGCGTGCCGCCTGGGTCACCGTGCCGTAGAAGGTCCAGGCGGTGCAGTAGACCGCCAGCGACAAGGCGTAGATCGCCGGCCACAGCCGTGCGAACCGATCGGCGCGGCGTTCGCCGTACAGCGCCACCGCGAACAGCAGCAGCACCCAGACGAGGCCGGCGACAACGACGGTGGACGCGCTCAACATGCGCGTCGCACCGGCATCACACGGCGATGCCGAACTGCGCGAACACGCGTTTCAGCCAGCGCAGCTGCGCGCCGTCGCGGGTGTCGTAGTCGCGGCACGTGTATCCCCACCAGTCCCAACATGCTTTCGGATTCAACGGCATCAGGCTTGATCGCGCCTGAGGATACAGGACCACGACGCCGGCACCGTCGGCCCAGCGGTTGTAGCCGGCCTCGGCCACGAAGCGGGTGCCGATGCGATCGGCCTGCATCTCGCAGCCGTGGAAGGCGACATGCAGGCCGCAGGATTGTTCGCCGCGACATTGCTTCGGCACGTAGACGTAGCCGCGGTCGGCAAGCAGCGGATCGTGGCCGTCCTCGGCGTAGGGCCGCTGGTCGAAGGCGAACAGTTCGCCCGTCGCCTTTGCCGCCGGCTGCGCGTCGGCATCAACGACCTGCTTGAACACCTCGCCCGCCAGATCGAAGCCGCAAGCCGCCAGATGTGCATCGTCGGCACGGCAATCACCTTGCGCCGCGGTCGCGAAGACATGACCGAAATCGCGATCGGCATCGACTGTCACCGCAACCTGCGGCGACAACGCGCGATATAGATCGGCGCTCGCGGCCGTGACCGCGGCCGAAACGATCTTGTCCTCGCGACCATGCATCACCCAGACGCGATCGCCGTCGAGGCCGGACAAGACGTCGATCTGTCCAGCCGCGGCGCGCGAACGAACGGCATCGTTCAGCGGCGCAAGCTCCGGTGCCTGATCGGGGTGCATGCAGTGCGACAGCGCGGTCTGCAAGTCGCCTTGCGCGCAGCCGTAGGGCCCGCCCGCGATCAGGGCAGCGCCGTCGATCGTCGACGAAAACGCGAGGTGCACCTGATGCGCCATGTAGGCGCCGGACGAGATGCCGGAAACGCTGACGCGTGTCGCGTCGATCTTCAGCGACGGCAGCGGCGCATCGGGCTCGGCGCAACCGGCAATGGCCGCGACCAGGGCGATAACGACGAACCGCGCCCGAAGGCGCGGTCGTTGTGTAGGTGTCCCTGCACCCGCTCCGGCGGGGAGAGCCAACCGGAGACGGGCGAGGGACAGGGCGTGATGGAACAAGGAGATCAATCGAAGCTGTAAGTCGCGGCCAGCGTGTACTGGCGCGGCGTGCCGTAGAAGCCGGTGAGAATGCCGAGCACCGGGATGTTGTAGCCGGTGGTGCGATATTCCTTGTCACCGAGGTTCGAGCCCTGCAGCGAGAAGGCCCACGGACCGTCACCACGCCACACCAGGCCGGCACTGAACAGGCTGTAGCCCGACTGTGCGATGGCTTCGCTGAGGTCGGTGGTCGGATAGACCTTGGACTGGTAGCTCGCGGTCGCACGCGCCATCAGTTCGCCGCCGAACGCCGGCCAGGTGTAGGCCGCGGTCAACGCGCCGGAGCGCTTCGGTGCATTGGTCATGTACTGCGAATCGGCGATGTTGACGTTGCGCGAGACGAACTCGTCGTAGGTCGCATCGAGATAGGCCGCATTGCCGCTGATGCTCAGGCGCTCGGTCGCCAGCCACTGCATTTCCAGTTCCAGGCCCTGCACCGTGGCCTTGCCGGCATTGGTGAAGTCGCCGAAGAACGAGTCGTCGGTACCGTCGCCATTCGAGTCGTAGGCGCTGAACACCGACAGCTGGATGTCCTCGTACTTGTTGTGGAACAGCGACGCATTGAGGAACAGGGTGTCGTCGTTGAACGACTGCTTGGTGCCGATTTCGAAGCTGGTCACCGATTCGTCGTCGAACGGCAGCGCCGAAGCGGGCACCGCCGACACGTTGGCGCGGATGTTGAAGCCACCGCTCTTGAAGCCACGACTGATCAGGCCGTAGACGAGGGTGTCGTCGTCGATCTGCCAGTCCAGCGACACCTTCGGCGACAGGTTCTGGAAGTCGACCGAGTCGGTGAAATCCGAGGGCGTGGCGATCGGCGTGGTGAACTGGGCGTTCGCGAAGAACTGGTTCAACACATCGGCGGTCTTGGACTCGTCGGTGTAACGCAGGCCGGCAGTGATCGACAAGGTGTCGTTGATCGGGAAGGTGCCTTCGCCGTAGAGCGCATACGACTCGGTGTCGACGGTGCCGTTGGTGGTACCGAACTGCAGGTTGAAGAAGTTGTTGAACACGGTGCCGCCGGCTTCGCCGTCAAACCAGTAGACGCCGAACACGCCGCTCCAGCTGTCGCTGGCGTAGTTGAACTGGAATTCCTGGCTCAGCTGTTCGTCGGCATAGAGCGCGCGCACGTCGGCGATCTTGTTCGGCAGCAGGTCGAAGTCGATCGTGGTGTCGGTGTCGGATTCGCGATAGGCGGTGACCGACTTGAACCACCAGTTGTCGGCGAGGTTCCAGTTGATCGTCGCCGAGGCGCCGTCCATGCTGGTGTCGTTGACGTTGGGCATGCCGCTCAACGTGTCGTAGCGGTCGTCCAGCGGCGCGGTGCGGGTCGGGTCGGCCGGGTTGAAGGGATTCAGGCGCTTGGCACCGCGCACGCCGCCCTGGTCGTCGAGCCAGTCGGCCGCGAGGATGACGCTGACCGTGTCCGACGGATAGAAGCCGAGCGTGCCGCGACCGACCAGGATTTCCTTGTCCGACACCGGTTCGCCGGTGCGGCGGTTTTCGCCGAAGCCGTCGCGGCTCAGCGAGGCCACGGACACGCGGCCGACGATGCTGTCGGAACCCAGCGGCAGGTTCAGGCTGCTCTTCACGTCGAGCTGGGAATAGTTGCCGACCGCCACCGTCGTCGTCGAACCGAAGTCCGGCGTCAGCGGCTTGGTCACGTATTTGATGGCGCCGCCAATGGTGTTCTTGCCGTACAGCGTGCCCTGCGGGCCGCGCAGCACTTCGACGCGCTCGATGTCGATCACGTCCAGCAGCGCACCTTGCGGACGCGCGATGTAGACGTCGTCGAGATACACGCCGACGCCCGGATCGACACCCCACAGCGGATCCGACTGGCCGACGCCGCGGATGTAGGCGGTCACCGTCGAATTCGAACCGCGCGCGGCATACACCGTCAGATTCGGCACCTGCGCGTCGAGATCGCCCATGTCCTGCACGTCGAGATTTTCGAGCGCGGTTTCGGTGAAGGCGGTCACGGCGACCGGCACTTCCTGCAGCGTCTCTTCGCGACGGCGCGCGGTGACGGTGATCTGCTCCATCGTCGTGGCCTTGTCGGACTTGGCCTCTTCGCCTTCTTTCTTCGCGTCCTGGGCCATGACCGGCAGGGCCGCGAACAGCGAGAACGCGATCGCCAGCGCCAGCGGTGAACGGGTGTGCTTCGACATGTGGTTTCTCCCCGGCACGACATGCGCCGATCTTGGCGGCGACTCTAGAAACGGAAACTTCACAACGCACCTGTACCTTGGTCCAGTCAAAGCCATGAAAGCTGTCCCGGGGCCTCTCCGCGGACGCAAACCCATGGCGCTACACTGCGCCCATGGACATCAGCATCATCGAACGCGAAGCCTTGAACCTGCCGGCATCCGACCGCGCCAGGCTGGCCCAGGAATTGCTCGACAGTCTTGTCTCGTTGTCGCTGCCGGAAATCGAAAACCTGTGGATCAATGAGGCCTCTCGCCGCCTGGTCGAATTCGACCGCGGTGCGGTCGCAGCCACGCCTGCCGACATCGTGATGCAGAAGGCGCGGAACCTGCTGAAGTGATTTGCCGCTTCCTGCCCGAGGCCGAAGCGGAGCATCTAGAACAAGTCCACTGGTACGAGCAGCATCTCAGCGGACTCGGCGCTCGCTACCTCGCCGCAGTCCAGCAGGCGCTAGACCGCATCTGCGAAGCGCCCCGTCGATTTCCGGTTGTAGGTACCGGCGAACTGCGGCGACTGTCGCTCGAACGATTTCCATTCACGGTCTACTACGCGGAACGCGCTGGTGACATCCTGATCGTCGCCATCGCCGCGCACAGGCGCAAACCCGGTTATTGGTCGACCCGCGTCTAGGACTTCGGTATCGACAGCACCGCCAGCCTCAGCGCACCGAACAGGATGACGGTCGAGACCAGCATCCAGATCACCGCCCACCAGGTGGCCGGCAGCCAGGTGAGGTCGGCCATCGTTTGCGCGTCGCTGCTCACGCTGGCATCGCGGGCCAGGGCGAACACGGTGAACAGGCTATCGTAGCCGTCGAGGATCAGTTGCAGGGCCAACACGTCGACGAGCAGATCGCGCGCGGCAAGCGACAGTTTCGCGGCGGACACCACCAGCGCGGCGGTGATCACCAGCCCGGCCGCCACGCCGAACAGGTTGCGGACGAACAGCAGGCACAACACGCCGAAGACCAGACCGAGACCGAACAGCAGCGTACGCGACGACAGCAGGCGCGCATGCAGCACCAGCAAGACGCCGCCGAAGACCGCGCTGCCGATATAGCCGGCACTGGCGACGACGACGCGCCAGCCACCGGCTGAATGGGCAACGCCGGACAGATCCGGCGATATCGCGAAGCGCAGAAAATCGCCGCCGGTCGCGATCGCGGCCAGGCCATGGCTCAACTCGTGCACGAAGGTGCCGAACACGCGGAACGGATAGACCAGCCAGCCCAGCCACGGCACCTGCCACAGTCCGATCAGCAACAGGGCGAGCGCGGCCAGCGCGAACCAGCGCCGCCAGCCGCGGTCGATGCCGATGCCACTGGGGCTTGATCCAGTTCCGGGTGCATCCATGTCGCCGTAGATAGCATAGGTTCCGCCATGACACCCACCGCCGCGCTCGCCGAACGCCTGAACCGCGACTGCCATTGCATCGGCACCGACGTCGACGCCCTGCGCGCCGGCATCGAACACGACCTCGCCACGCGCGGTCTGAAGCAACCCATTGTCGAATCGCATCCGCATCTGTTCTCGAGTGCACCGGTCTTCGTCGCGCACGCCCATGCGGAGTCGATGCAACGCATCATCGCGGCGATCGAGTCGGTGGTCGCGATGCCGCAATGGCAGGCCGCCACGCTCGCCGATGCGCCGGCCATCGCGCACCGTCCGCAAGCCGCGCGCAGCGTGTTCATGGGCTACGATTTCCACATCGGCGCGCATGGCCCGCAGCTCATCGAGATCAATACCAATGCCGGCGGCGCTTTTCTCAATGCCGCACTCGGCCGGGTGCAGCGCGCCTGCTGCCCGGAAGTGCGCGACTGGGTGACGACGCCGGTCGACATGCAGACGATCGACGACGTGCTCATCGCGACGTTCCGCGACGAGTGGCGTCTCGCCCGCGGCGGCGCCCCGCTGCGTCGCATCGCCCTCGTCGACACCGATCCTGCATCGCAATACCTGTATCCGGAATTCCTGCTCGCGCAACGATTGCTCGAAGCGCACGGCATCGATGCGGTGATCGCCGATCCGTCGCATTTCGCGCTGCGCGACGGCCGGCTCGAATGCGATGGCGCCGTCGTCGACCTGGTCTACAACCGCCTCACCGATTTCTACTTCGATGCGCCCGAACACGCCGCTCTGCGCGCCGCGTACGAGAGCGATGCCGCCGTGTTCACGCCGCATCCGCACGCACACGCGCTGTACGCGAACAAGCACAACCTCGCGCTGCTGACCGACGCCGAACGCCTGCGCGACTGGGGCATCGATCCAGCGACCGTCGATATCCTGATCGCCGGCATTCCGCGCACGATCCGCGTACGCGCCGAAGACGCGGAGACGCTCTGGGCCGAACGCAAACACTGGTTCTTCAAACCCGCCGGCGGCTTCGGCAGCCGCGGCGCCTATCGCGGCGACAAGCTCACGAAGAAGGTGTTCGCCGAGATCCTTGCCGCCGACTACGTCGCCCAAGCCATCGCCCTCCCCGGCGAACGCCACGTCGAAGCCGACCAACCGCTCAAGATCGACCTGCGCAACTACGTCTACAACGGCCAGGTGCAACTGCTCGCCGCCCGCCTCTACCAGGGCCAGACCACCAATTTCCGCACCCCCGGCGGCGGCTTCGCACCGGTCTATCACCCGCCTCGATCGATCTCCTGAACCAGCATCGGCTCACGAACGTAGGTCGGCTCAAGCGCAGCGGAGCCGACATCGCCAATTCACCGCAGCGTCGGATCCACCGCTGCGCGGCTTGATCCGACCTACGTTGCCGGGAACAGCGTCGGCCGTTGCTCAGCCCTGCGCCATCTGCAGCAAATCCCACTTCATGCCGTAGAGGTCTTCGAAGACGGCGACGGTGCCGTAGTCCTCGTGGCGCGGGGATTCGAGGAAGCGGACGCCGTTCGCGACGAGGCGCGCGTGGTCGGTGGCGAAATCGTCGGTGTAGAGGAACCAGGCGACGCGACCGCCACCTTGCTGTCCGACCACGGCGACCTGTTCCGGCGTGGCGGCACGCGCGAGCAACAGTTCGGTGCCGCCGCCACTGCGCGGTGCGACGCGGACCCAGCGTTTGCCGGGACCGCGCGGGGTGTCTTCGATCAGGTCGAAGCCGAGCACGTCGACGAACCAGCGGATGGCTTCGTCGTAGTCGCGCACCAGGTACGCGACGTGGGCGATGCGCGTCAGCACGGCATCGCCCCGATCGAGTTCAAGCGCGCACGCGCTTCGGGAAACCGACCATGCGCCGCAGGTCTTCGTCCCAGAGCTTGAGCTGGGCACACTTCAGGCTGGTCCACAGCGTCAGGCGCGGCGACAGCTGCAGCAGCGGACTCGACTCGAAGGCCTCGCGCAGACGGTAGTTCGGGATGCGGCTGGCGAGGTGATGGATGTGGTGGTAGCCGATGTTGCCGGTGAACCAGTGCATCACCTGCGGCAAGTCGAAGTAGGACGAGCCGCGAATCGCCGCCTCGGTCGAATCCCATTCTTCCTTGCGCGCCCAGTAGCTGTTCTCGAAATTGTGCTGCACGTAGAACAGCCACACGCCGCCGGCGCCGGCGATCAGCACCACCGGCAGATGCACCATCAGCACCGTATGCCAGCCGATCAGGTAACCGAGCGTGCCGCCACAGGCCAGCAGCAGGGCGTTGTTGACCCACACACTGGCCCATTCCTTCTTCCACGAGAACGGCATGTCGAACGGGAAGCGGTGCTTGATCACGAACTGGTAGGCCGGACCGATGACCAGCAGCACGAAGGCGCTGCGATAGAAGCGGTAGGCGAAACGCTTGTGCCAGGGCAGCGCGACATATTCAGCGACGGTCAGCGTTTCCATGTCGCCGACGCCACGACGGTCAAGGTTGCCCGAGCTGCCGTGGTGGATGTTGTGGGTCTTGCGCCAATAGCCGTAAGGGAACAGCGTGACCAGCCCGAGCACGCCGCCGACGATGTTGTTCGCCTTTTCCGACTTGAAGAACGAGCCGTGGCCGCAGTCGTGCTGCACGATGAACATGCGCACGTACAGGCCGGCGGTCGGGATCGCGAGCAGCAGCACCCAACCGTAGTTCCAGTCGTGGGTGACGCCGTAGGCCATCAGCGCCCACAACGCCACGAACAGCGGCAGCGTGTTCAGCAGTTGCCAGAGCGCGCGACCGAAATGCGGCTTGGCGTATTCGGCACACAACGCGCGCAGTTGCGCGGCGCTGGTCGGAAGGTTCGGCAATTCGGGCACGGTGAATCTCCAGTGAAGATGGACATTGTCCGGGTCGGGGCCGGGACGCGCAAATTCAATCGTTCGCTTGCACGATCTTTCACGGCAAATGTGACGAACCGTGGTCAACGCGCCAGCACCGCCATGACTTCGGGCGGACAGGTGTATTTCGCCTGATCCAGCAGGCGCGTGCCGTCGTGCGTGGTCACGTCCGCATTGGCCCCGAGGCCGACCAGATACTCGACGATGGCTTTGAGTCCACCCGCCGCCTGCGGAATGCCGCAATAGTTCACCGCAACGACGATGGGCACCGGCGGCGTGCCCTGCATCTGCGGATACCGCACCGGCGAATGCACGTTGCCGGCATTCACCAGTTTCTTCACCGCAGCGACATCTCCTTTCGCAATCGCGGCATACAGCGACGCGCCATCGGCGCCCTTGCCGTTCGGTTTTTCGACCGCGTTCGCCGCGTTGGCCGCGGGCGCAGGCGCCGTCGCGGTGGCGCCACGGGCATCGCGTTCGCGCCACGCCGGTTCGATGCGTGTCAGCGCCGCTTCGGCTGCCTGCACGACACGTGCATCGGCATGGCCACGTTCGGCACGCACTGCCGGCGCCGCGGGGGCGGCCCCGGCCCACATCGATTCCAGGCTGCCAAGGAAGACCACCTTGGCGTCGACATAGGTGTTCGACGCCAGCCAAGCGGCGATCAGGCGCGCGCGTTCGGCGTCGTCGGCGACGATGTAGCTGCTGTCGTTGCGGCAGGCCTTGAAGTAGTCGTCGACATCATGCGTCTTCAGGATCGGCGAACACACCGCTTCCCAGTGTTTGCGCGCCTGAGCCTGCACGGTCTTCAGTCCGTCGCGATCCGAGGTGTCGGCCGCGTCGGCCAGAATCTCGATGGCGCGCACGCGATGGGCCGCATCGGCGGCGCCGTCGTTGGCGAGCGCGGCGAGTTCAGGCAATCCGCTCGGGCTGCGACCCGCCGCATCGGACAGCGCCGACAGGGCGATGCCACGCATCTCGCGATCGGCGAGCAGCACTGCCGCCTTCGGCGCCCAGCGCGCGAGCGACGCGGCATCGCGCTGTTCTCCGAGCAGGTCCCAGGCGCGTTCGCGCGTCTCCGGATAGCCGTTGTCGGCGTAGCGCAACAGCGTGTCGGTCCAGCCTTCCGGCTTCGGTTCGAAACCCGCGAGCAGCTTCAGCAGATACGGGGTGGCCGGCGGCGTGACATCGAGCGCACGCTGCAACGGCGCGATCAGGCCGCGGTCCCCGGTCGCAACCAGCTTGGCCAGCGCCTTTTCGCCGAGTTCGACATTGTCGTCGGAGCCACCGCGCGCCTCGGCCTCGACGGCGTCGAGGTAATAGTCGAGCAGATACGGCAACAGGGGCGGCGCGGGATCGATGCCGACCAGGCCGCGCGCCGCCAGAAACCCGACATAGCCGCGCACGCCACCCGAGAGCACGCGCCGCCGCGCCGCGGCCAACTCGGTTTCCGGGACGTCCATCGCAGCCAGCGCACCAGCCGCATTCATCGCCACCGCAGCATCGCCGTCGTCGAGTGCAACCCGCAGCGCCGACTGCGTCGACGCGAAAGCTTCCGGCTTGCGCGAGGCTTGCTCCCAGGCCTCTTCGGCCGCGGCGAGACGGATCACCGGATCGGCATTCGCGAGATGCTTCGCCAGCACCGGCGCCGTCTGCGCCGCGAAGTCCGGGCCGAGCCGCCCGACCGCCTCGATCTGCTTCAACGGTGCGCCACGCTCGAGATCGCGCAGCGCCTCCTTGTTCTGCTTGGCCCAGAACTGGTCGGCGACATCATCGGCTACCGCGGTTTGGGCAGCGAATCCCAGGACGAACACGAACAGCGAACGGACCAGCATGCGCGGACTCCGGCGGCGGCGATTCGATGGCGCAACGATAGCGCAGCCGCCTTCAATCGGCTTCAGGGCCGGTACCCGGACTGTTGCCGACCCGGCCGTCGTACCGCGCGATCACCGCCAGCACGCCGTCGTCTCCGCCGTCGCGGGCATGGTCGAGAACGGTACGGCCTTGTCCGTCACGATGGTCGAGGCGCGCGCCGGCGGCCAGGAGCGACTCCAGCGCTTCGACGTAACCCCAGCGTGCGGCCCACTGGGCCGCCGTGATCCCGCTCGCGTCGTCGGCCGCGACCAGATCCGGATCAATGCCGAGCGCGAGCAATCGTTCGAGCGTGACCATATCGCCGGCATCGATCACGCGCTGCAGTTGCACGGCAATCTGATCGCCGTGCGCGCGTGCGCCCGCGTCAAGCAATACAACCAGCACATCCGGCAGCGCGACGGCATCGAGCGGATAGCGTCCATCTCCCCCACGCGCATTGACGTCGGCACCGAGCCGACGCAGGAATCCGACATCACGCAGGACCTCCCGTTCGCCGGCCCGCGCCACCGCCTCGACCAGCAAGTCGGCCATCGTCTGCGGGTTGCCCAGCGCAACGAGCACGCGATTGATGGTGACCGTCGCGTCACCCGGACCACTGCGCCAGTAGGGACCGTACAAAGCCATCACCCCGACATGCAGCAGAACCATCGGCAACAGGAATGCAAAGCGCGCCGGATGGCGGCGCAACGCTGCGCTGTCGGCGGCATGGCTTGGCGACCGGCTGCCGATCCAAGGCACGGCTGCAAGAACGATCGTGAGACCCAGCACGATTTGCCATCCGAATTGCATGAACGGCGCTCGCCGCCACAACCACCACTCGATCGGCATCGCGACCAGAAAGAACAGAATCGGATACCAGGGACTGTTCCAGCTCCCATGGATCCGCTGGTACTCGCGCTGGTCTTCCAAGGTCGGTCCGTACACGGGCATGCCCCTTCACACGACAAGCATTTTGAGAAACTCCGTCGCGAACCGGTGGGCGTCGCCGGGCCAGCGTGCGGATAGCCAGTTGCCGTCGCGCACGATGAAGCCGGGTGACAGATCCTGGGCGGAATCGCGGCGCAGGCTGCGCGGACCGGGATCGAACTGCGAGACATGGGCGAGCACGTCGGTGACTTCGTCCTCGACGGTCTGCGTGTAGGTGCGGTAGTAGTCGCCGAGCCAGACGCAGGTCAGCATCCACGCCGACAGCTCCATCGATTTCGGCAATGCGGTTGTGCGCCGCCGGTGCAGCAGGGACTCGCCATCCGGCCCGAGCGCCCGCGACGCCACCAGCACGCCGTGGCAGATCGCCGCGACGGGTTTTCCGGCCACCAGCATCTCGGCGGCCTTCTGCTGGAGATCGACGGATTCGATGTAGGGCCGCACCCGCGGCGCATGGCCGCCCGGCAACAGCAGCCCGTCGAACGGCCGGGCAAGCGCGGTTTTCCAGTCAATCGGATTGCGGAATTCCGGGCTCTGCGACATCGCCGTGTAGGCGGCACGCGCGTCCTGGTTCGCCATCAGCAGGCGCTTGAACGGCCCGAAGCCGCGACCGGTGATCAGGCGTTGGTCGCATTCGGCGGGCAGGCCGTCCTGGGTCGCGAACACGATCTCATGCCCGGCGCCGCGCAGGTATTTCCATGGCACCGCCGATTCGCTCGGGTCGAAGTCGTCGTTCGGAATGGCGATCAGGACGCGGGCCATCGTCGCACCTCGTGGATGGATGCGAGGATGCTATCGGAAGCCACGGCGCGACTCAGCCGGCCGGAGATGCCGCCGCGTCCTCGGCCGGCGTGACGGCCGGCGCTGCGCCACGCACGTAGACGATGCGCTTGGTGCCGCGGTCGCAGCTGCCGACGATCTTGCCTTCGGCGCTGGCCTCGTTCGCGGCATCGATGATGCTCAGGGTGTAGGCGGGCACGCCATTGGCCTTGATCTTGGCGTCGATCTCGGTCTGCAGATCCTCGCAGGACTTGCGGGCCGACGCCGGCAGCGCAACCGCAAACAGGGTGGCAACAAGCAACGGGCGGGCGATCTTCATGGCGGGTCTCTCGACGGGTTCGGGGACTGCAGTGTCGCCCTCGCCGAAGCCGCGGCGATGGCCAATTCGGGCGTTTTCGCGGCCGCGACACAGACTGGAACTTGCATCGCCCGCCGGCTTCTCGAAGATGGGCGTTCGTCCCGGAGTGCCTCCATGCGCCTGCTGCATCGTGTCCTGCTGTCCCTGTCGCTGTGCCTGACCAGCCTCATTGCCGTGGCTCAGGACGCCGCGAAACTCGATCTGTCGAACAAGTGGCGCATCCAGATCAGCGAAGGCGCGAAGTCGGACGGCGAACTGCGCTTCCTGATTTCGCCGAAGGACGGCACGCCGCTGGAAGTCGCGGTCGAGATCAAGGACGGCCGCTGGGAAAACGGCATCGCCAAGGACATCCGCGATCGTCTGCGTCAGGCCCTGGACGCGAAGGCCTTCCATGTCGAAGTCGACGACGGCGAGGACGTGCTCGTAAAGAAGCGCGGCAAGGCGCCACGCTTCGAAGTACGCCTGCTCGAGTCGACGGTCAAGGCGACCCGCATCGGCATCGACAAGGAATAGGCTCAGCCTTCGCCGAGTTTCTCGAGCGCCGACTTGGCCGACGGCAAGTTGGGATCCAGCGACAGCGCCTTGCGGTAATGCGTGCGTGCGGCCTCGGTATCGCCATCCAGCAGGCAGGCTTCGCCGAGGCTGTCCCAAGCGTTCGCCGAGGTCGGATACAAGGCCGCCGTCAGCGCCAGCACCTGCTTCGCGGCCGGATACCGCTTCTGTCCGATCAGCCGGTAGCCCTGTGTGTTCAGATAGGCCTCGGACCCCACGATGTCGCCGGACGCCTCGAGCTTGCGGTAGTCGTCGACGACGCTGGCGTCGTTTGCGTACACACGTTCGCGCAACGCCTTTGCCGCATCCGCCAGTCGCGCATGTGACTCGCGTCGGCCATCGGGATAGACGAACGATAGCTGCCGCGCACCGTCGGCATCCCGACCCAGTTCGATCGTCAATCCGGTGCCCACGGCAACGAACCGGCCGTTGCCGATGGGGGTCAGGAACAGACCTTCCTCGCCGCCGTACTCGAACGCGAGATCCTCGCCAGCTGCTTTCACGACGATGTACTGCTCAGCGTTGTATGGATAGCGACCAGGCAAATCAGCGCGCTGCGCTTCAGTCATCGATACACGCTTCTCGGTGCGATAGCCCGGCCAACCGAACTCGAACGCGACCGCACGCCGCAATTCCTGCATCAGCGCCGGCTGGTTCGCATTGATCATGATGACGACGCCGTCACCCTCGCGATTCGCCAGCAGATGCGAACTGAAGCCTTCGTTCCAGCCATCGTGGCCGAAATAGGCGGCGCCGTTCTCGTGCACGATGCCGAAGCCGAGCGCGTAATGGTCCGGGCCCGGGTCGTGCAGCATGCGTTCGGCGGTGTCGCGTCCGAGCAGGCGGCTTTCGCCACGCACCGCCTTCTGCACCTCGATGGCGAAGCGCGCCAGGTCTTCGGGCGCGGTCCACAAGCCCGCCGCGGCCGACTCCGGATGCACCTTGCGTTTGCCGACGACCTCCTCGCCGTCCGGCATCACGCCCGCGGCCGCATGTTTCATGCGCCGCGCCGGCAACGGATAGTCGAAGCTGCTGTCGCGCATGCCGATCGGCTTCAACACCTCGCGCCGCATCAGTTCCGGAAAGGCACGGCCCGCGACATCACTCATCAAGGTCTGCGCGATCGTGTAACCGCCACCGGAGTATCGAAAGCCGAGTTCCGGCGCCTGTTCGACCCGCACCGCCGGGCTGTTTGCAGGCGCCTGCCCATCGAGGATCTGCACGATGCTCGGCAAGGGCTGGCCGGTTTCGTAACCGAGAAAGCCATGCACACCGAGCCCGCCGGTGTGGCTGAGCAGATGCGCCAGCGTGATCGGCTTGGCCCGCGTCGCATCGGTCTCGGGAATCCGCCAGGACTTGAGCGTCGCATTCACCGGCGTGTCGAGACGCAGTTGGCCACGCTCGACCATACGCATCGCGCCGAAGGCCGACACCGCCTTGCTGATCGACGCAGCCTGCATCGGCGTGTCGGTGCGCATCGCCGCACCGGTCTGACGATCGGCGAGACCATAAGCGCGCGTTGCGACGATGCGACCGTCATCGATGATGGCGATGGACACACCGGGCACGCCGTAGTGCGTCATGCGGTCTGCCAGCGTCCAGCGTTCGCCGCCTTCGAGACTGATCGGCGGACGCAGATCGCGTTCGATGCGGGCGAGGCGCGCATCGATCGTCGACGCGTCGGCCCATGCGGACGTCGTGCACAACGCGGCGATCAAACCCAGACTTCGATGCATGACGCTGTCCTTGTCGGCGAACGGATCGGCGGATCATCACAGCGCCGGCAAACGGGCGCCACTGCCGGACCGCCCGACTGGTCGCGCGCGATGCGAGCGCGTATCGTCCGCCGAACCGCCCACCGGAGCCCACGATGCGCACCGTTCTTCGCGTTCTGCTGGCCGTGTCGCCGCTGTGGCTCGCCGGCTGCGGCCAGCCCAGCGACATGCTCGACTGTTCCGGCCACGGCACCGCCCGCGGCAGCCACGACGAAATCAACAGCGGCCAGCTCGAGTTCAAGCACGCGGTCGCGTTCGCCCTGGGTGATGGCTACACAGTGATCTTCACGGATGACGCAACCCTGGCCGAGCTGATGCGCCAGAGCCCGTCGCCCGAACACGAAGTCGCCCGCGCCGGCGCGATGTTCAATCGCCTGCTGGTCGGTTTCCGTTTCGATGGCCACGGCCAATTGACGGAACATCTGACGCTCGGCAACAGCACGTCCTGGGGCACCGATGGCAGCGACCGCGGCGCGATGATCGCCAACACCGACGGCTGCGCACGCGGCGATGTGCGTCGCAAACATCACGGCAACGCCTATTTCGCGGTGCCGTTGGCGCATCCGGAAAAACGCGGCGCCGAGCTGGCCGTCGAATACGGCGCAGCGACGAATGCCGCGGTGCCCTACGCGCCCGACGACGACCTGATCAAGCGCTGGCGCGCCGCGCACGAACGACTGACCGGTCTGCATCCGGTCACCGCCGTGCAGGCCCTCGGCTTCAGCGCCTCCGCCGCCAGCGTTCTCGCCGCCGACCCGCGCACGCAGGACGCCCTCGAACGCGTGCGCACACAATGCGCCGATCCGGCCAAGGCGACATTGAACGAATACGGCGAAGTCGTCGGCCCCTCGATCGCGCACGAAGGCAACGTGTTTCAGTCCACTGTCGTCACCGAAACCTCGAACGACGGCGAGTTCCTGGCCAACTGCTATGTCATGCAGCGCAACGACGATGCGCTGGAACAGTGCTGGCCGCTCAACACGGACTGCAGCAAGGTGCCGGCCTACGTGCCCGGATCGTGAACACGGGCGAGTTCCGGATACCACCGCTACATGTGTACAATATCTTGTACAAAGGAGCCGCCATGGACACCATCACCTACAGCGCCGCGCGCGCCCAACTGGCAGAGACGATGGACCGGGTCTGCGAGGATCACGCACCAATCATCATCACCCGCAATAGCGATCAGGCCGTGGTGATGATGTCGCTCGACGACTACAACGCGCTCGAAGAAACGTCGTACCTGCTGCGCAGCCCGAAGAACGCCAGACGTCTGCTCGACAGCATTGCCGAACTCGAATCCGGC
Source organism: Pseudomonadota bacterium (assembly GCA_022705045.1). GTDB lineage: Bacteria > Pseudomonadota > Gammaproteobacteria > Xanthomonadales > Ahniellaceae > JADKHK01. The sequence goes on from JAKJFE010000003.1 coordinate 25,064, forward strand.
AAGGGCCAGGTGCGGAAACTCGGCAAGTGAAACTGGTCTTCTCGGAGCGTGCCTGGGAGGAATACCTCTATTGGCAGACGCAGGATGCGAAGACGCTGAAACGCATCAACGCGTTGATCCGCGAGATCGCACGCACACCCTTCGAAGGCACCGGAAAACCGGAAGCGCTGCGTCATGCGCTATCCGGCTATTGGTCGCGCCGCATCGACGCGGAACACCGCATCGTCTACAAGCCGCAGCCCGATGCGATCCTGATTGCCCAGTTGCGCTATCACTACTGAGTCGACCCCAACCAGCGCGTCACCTTCGCATCGAGCACGTCCAGCGGCAGCGAGCCGTCTTCGAGCACGACGCGGTGGAATTCGCGCGGATCGAAGCGGTCGCCGAGGGTCTCCTGGGCGCGACGGCGCAGTTCCTGCAGCTTGAGTTCGCCGATCTTGTACGCGAGGGCCTGGCCCGGCATGGCGATATAGCGTTCGACTTCGATGGTCGCATTGGTCTCGCTGATCGCCGAGGTGTTGCGCATCTGCGCGATGGCTTGCTCGCGCGTCCAACCCTTGGCGTGCAGACCGGTATCGACGACAAGTCGGTTCGCGCGCCAGATCTCGGCCGCCAGACGACCGAAGTACTGGTACGGATCGGTGTAGACGCCGACGTCGCGCCCGAGCGATTCCGCATACAGACCCCAGCCCTCGGCGAAAGCGGTTTCGCCGCCGAAGCGACGGAAGGCCGGCAGCCCGGTCAGTTCCTGCTGCAACGCGATCTGGAAGTGATGTCCGGGAATCGCTTCGTGGAGGAAGATGCTTTCGGTTTCCCAGGTGCGCCGCGACGGCAGATTGAACGCGTTCGCGTAGAACACGCCGGGACGGGTGCCGTCCTGGCTCGGGCCTTGATACGAAGCCGCCGGTGCACTCGCGGCACGGAAGGGTTCCACCAGTTTCACCTCGAAGCCGGCCTTCGGCAGCAACGAGAACTGCGACGGGATGTTCGGCTCGATGCGACCGCGCAGCGCGTTGTACTGGTCGAGCACGTCCTGCTCGCTCTTGAATGCGAAGCGTGCGTCCTCGTTCATGAACTTGAAGAAGGCCTGCAGGTCGCCATCGAAACCGACCTGTGCCCTCACCTTTTCGAACTCGGCGGTGATGCGCGTCACTTCGTCGAGGCCGATCTGGTGGATCTGCTCCGGCGTCAGGTCCGTCGTCGTGTAGCGTTTCGCCAGTTCGGCGTACCAGGCGGCACCGTTCGGCAACGCCGACAGACCGACGGAACTGCGCGTCGCCGGCAGGTATTCGTCGCGCAGGAAATCACGCAGACGCACGAAAGCGGGCAGCAACTGTGCACCGATCAGTTCGCGATACGCGGCGGTCAGGCGCTCGCGGTCGGCCGCGGCGAACGTGTCCGGCATCTTCGCGATCACGCCCCACATCAGCGTGTCCTCGGGCTGATCCTTGATCAGCGCATCGAACTGCGGAATCGTCTTCTCGATCAGCACACGCGGCTGCACCACGCCGGCCTGGATGCCCGCGCGGAGGTTGGCGATGGTCTGGTCGAAGATCGGCACGAAGGCGGCGCCGCGTTTCAGCCAGGCTTCGTAGTCGGCGACGGTCGCGAACGGCTGACCGCGTGAACCGGCGCCAAGCTGGGCCACGGTCGCGGCCGGATTGCCGAGCTGGCTCAGCGCCAGCATCCAGTCCGGATACTTCGCCATCGCAATCGCGCGCTCGCGACCCGATACGAAGATGTCGTAGCTGAGTTTCGCTTGTCCGGTCAGCGTCGACGCATCGATGGCACGCACGCGCTCCAACCAGGCACGTTCCAGACGTTCGCTCTCGGCGCGAAATTCGGGCGTCAGCGTGTTCGTCAGTTCGCCGTGGTAGCGCGCGTCGCCAATCGCGGTCGCACGCAGCGGATTGCGCTTGAGCTGTTCTTCCCAGTACTCGGCATAGAGCGCTTCGAGTCGCTGTGCGGTGTCTCCCGCCTGCGCCGCCGCGGCCGCGGATTCGGGCGCAACGGTCTTCGTCTCCTGCGTCGCGCAACCGGCGATCAGGGCCAACGTGATTGCCAAAACGACATTGCGCGTCATCGCGTGCCTCCGGTGATGGGTGCCGCATGAGCGGCTGAAACCTCCGTATAGACGACGCGCGTCGCATTATCCAGCGCTGTGGGCTCGATCGTTGCCGCACTGACGCGGCAACGATCGACCGGGAGGATCAGTTCTCGATGCGGAAGTCGCGGTACTTGCGCACGATTACGCAGCCAAAATCGTCACAACGGAAATCGGTGCACATGCCTGCTTCGCACGACGTGTACGAATACGTCGCGGCCACTGCCTGCTGGGATACCGAGAAAATGCCGACAACGGTGGCCATCGCGGCGAGTGCAAGGGAGATCTTGGTCTTCATGGGTCATGCTCCTGAATGGATGGAATAGATTGGCCACCGCGATTCGAGTCACGCGGTGACCTCCCATCACTCGGATTGAAGGGATGGCATCGATCACGCGGCCATGATGGCGATCAATACAGATTCATGGCGCCACCACGCGCGAAACCGATCAATCGCAATCCGCATCGTCTGGACTGATCGATGGCGGCCGACGTGAGTGCCGAGATCGCGACCAAGGTGCCGATGCCGGCGCTCGCAGCCTTGTGCACCAGTTCATAGGACGCGCGCGAGCTGACGATGGCAGGGCCGCCGCGCAGGGGGTGAGGCGGCGGTCGCGCGGGTCACGCCGCCGCCAGCACCATGGCGCGGGCCAGTTGCCGGGCCTGCTCGCGGTCGCGGGCATCGAGCGTGAAGACCGGCACCGGCCGGCCAAGGCAGCGCGCCGCTGCACGCACCGGCTGCAACGAGAACTCGGGCACGAGATCCGTGTGGGTCACGCCGACGGCGATCGCGGCCGAGGGGGCGATGCTCGCCACCGAACTCAGCCAGTCCTCGCAGTGCCGCGCCAGATCGGCATCGCGTCCGTCGAGCAGGATGATCGCGCCGGCCGCACCCTCGAGGACGATTGGTCGCATGAACGCGAAGTGGTCCTGACCGGGCAGTCCGTACACCAGGACCGGCGTGCCGTCGTCGAGCACGATGTGCGCGAAGTCGAGCGCCACCGTCGTGGTCGACTTGCCGGGCTGCGACGGATCCGACCACGGCATCTCGGTGGACAACGCATCACCGTCGGAGATCGCGCGGATCGCCGAGGTCTTGCCGGCACCGACCGGCCCGGTGAGTACGATCTTGGCGGCTGCATCTGGATTCACGAAAGACTCCGATGGGAAGGAACGGGGACAGCCCGCGCTAAGCAGTACGAGCGAGACCGAAATGCCGGGCCAGTTTCGCCAGCAACCCGGTCGGCGGCGCCGGCGGGTTGGACGCGGCGCCAGTCCGTTCGAATCGCAGCAGACCCGACGCCGCGAACGCCCACAGGCAAGCCGACGCCTGGCGCTCATCGACCTCCGCCAAAGCCGCGACCTCGGCGCTGTCGACCGTGCGTCGCGACAACACCCCGGCGACCTTGAGCGCGACGGTCAGATCAGCCACCGTGCCGAGATCCGGCCAATCCGCCAGCACGCAGGAACGACGCGGGAACGGCGGCAGCTTGTCGACGCTGCGCAACAGGCCGCGCAACAGGAAACCGTCGAGACTGGTCGACACCTCGACACCGGCGCGATCCAGTTCGCCCGCCGCCAACGGGCGCATCGACCAGCCCGGCTCACACAAATGGTCGCGCGCGCTGAGCTGCTCGCTCAAGGTGCCCGTCAGCACGCGGCCGCGGCTCGGCAACAGGTAGACGCGACGGTGTTCGAGACGACAGGCCACGTCCTGGCCGATCCAGGCCCGATCGAGGGCAAGCCGGCAGGGCAGGAGATCGACATCGCCTGGGGTGGCGCCGGCAGCAGCTACCGGCGCGACTCGGTTGGCCGTCGCCGTGACCGGCGAATCAGCGCCCAGCACGCGCAGCATTTCGCTGGCCAGAACGCGTTCGCTGACGTCCGCATCGACGCAAGTCTGCGCCCGACATTCAGCGCCGAGGTCCGCATGCAACGCGACGACCGCCAGTCCGCGCCGCAGCGCGATCTCGATGACATGGCGTCCATAACCATCGTCCGCGTTGGCGACCAGCAGGTCGCAACGCGTCCCGTCCCAATCCGACAGGCGCGCATGGATGGCGTGCGCTGACAGCGCGCGCGCCGCCGCTGCGACACGCGCCTTCTGGCCCGAATCGAGGGCAACACTTCGGATATCGCTGCGCATGGCGGACTACTGCGGCCGATTCGATGGCGACTGTCGATCAGGAGAAATCGATGCCCTGCTCGAAGCTGCGCAGTTCATGTCGCGCCATCGCCAGGTTCGACTTGACGCGGTCCAGGACCACGTAGAGGAACAGCTTCTGGTTCGACTCCAGAGGACGGATCAGGTGATATTGCTTGGTCAGGTTGATCAGGATGTCTTCGATGGAGTCGTTCAACGCGAGTGCGTTCGCGATCTTGCGCTTCGATTTCAGCACTTCGGTGTTGCCGGCCGCCGCCAGTTCGAGATCGATGCTGCTGCCGTCTCCGGCAAGCAGCATGCCGCTGTCGGAATCGACGAGTGCCGAGGCGATGTAGCCATCGATGTTGCGCAGCGGTTCGAGGGAAATCTTGGCCATGGTGATGCTCCTGGGTGGGTGGTTCTGATTCAGAGAAATATTTCGGCTCGGCCCACGACTGGGACGAGGGTTCCACTCCGACCGATGCCTAGGGCACGAGGTCGGCCAGCGCCTTCGATGTGTCCAGCGCGCGCCGCAGCAGCAGAGCGAGCGTCTCTCTGGCGTCCGCGGCCAATGAGATGGCGTATCGAGCGGAACGACTGGGCACGCGCACGGTGACTACCGCGCCATGCTCGGCGACGACGACGCCGTACAAGGAACGGCTGCGCAAAGACTCTCGCGCAAATGATTCGGCGAGCCCCAATGAAGAGCTGGTGATCGCTGCCAGCCGTTGCGGGCTGAGGCCGTCTTCGCCGACAAACGCGACGACACGTCCGTCCACTGACCCCAGGCAGGCGAAACGCAGCCCCTGATGCTGGGCCAGCAAGCCGCGCAAGCGCGCCTCGATATCCTGACGATCCGGCTCGACCGGATGAACGGCGGGTGTTGAAGAACTGGGCATGTTGACCTGTGATGGCGTCGGCGGGACGCGTTGCTGCAGCAAGCGGAACTGCTCGCGACGACGGATATGCGGTGCATCGTAAACCGCAACATGGCCAGACAACCGCATGCCGCAGATTGTTTTCAAGCGTGATGCGCGTCTTCACGCGATGCGCGCCGATACACGCCGATCACGCGTGCTCAGACATCGGCGTAGACGTTCATCCCGCCATCACGCGCGAAACCGATCAGATTGAGTCCACAACGCTTCGCCCCATCGATGGCGGCCGACGTGGGTGCCGAGATCGCGACCAGGGTGCCGATGCCGGCGCTCGCGGCCTTGTGCACCAGTTCATACGACGCGCGCGAGCTGACGATGGCGTAGCCGCCACGCGGATCGAGATCGGCCCGCGCGAGTGCACCGACGAGCTTGTCGAAGGCGTTGTGACGCCCGACATCCTCGCGCAGCACACTGATCTCGCTGCCCACGCACCAGGCTGCGGCGTGCGCGCCGCCGGTGGCTGCATTCAATGCCTGCATGGCCGCGAACGACTGCAAAGCCGCGACGATATCGGCCATGCCGAGCGCTGCGGGAACAACGCGCGGCAGCGACCTCATTGCCATCTGCAAGGACTCGCTCCCGCACAGCCCGCAGGCGCTGTTGCCGAGCAGGTGGCGCCGGCGATCGGCGAGCAGGTCGAAGCGCATTTGCGGGATCGCAAGTTCAAGCACCAGGCCTTGCTCACGCGTCGCGACTTCGATGAAGCGCAATTCACCCGCTGCGGCGACGATGCCTTCATGCAACGAAAAGCCGATCGCGAAGTCTTCGAGATCGGTCGGTGTCGCCATCATCACCGCATGGGCGACGCCGTTGTAGCTCAACGCGATCGCGCATTCCTCGATCACGACATCGCGTTCGACACCCTGTTCACCGTTGCGCCAACGCCGGAGTTCGACGCGCTGCGTGCCATCGTTCACGACGCCATCGTTCCCGGCGCGCTCGGCGTCAGCCGCACGGCAATGGCCTTCGACGTCGGCGTGCCGGCGCGTTCGGCGACGCTGTCGAGCGGCACCAGCGGATTCGTTTCCGGGAAATAACTCGCGAGATTGCCGCGCGGGATGTCGTATTCGACCAGGGTGAACCCCGACACGCTGCGTTCGCCGTCATGCCAGCGCGAATGCAGGTCGACAAGGTCACCTGCGCGCAGGCCGAGCATGGCCAGATCCTCACGATGGATGAAGACGACCCGACGCAGGCCGCGCACGCCCCGATAACGATCATCGAGCCCATAGACCGTGGTGTTGTACTGGTCGTGCGAACGCACCGTCATCAGGCGGAACGGCGCTGCCGGATCGGGCACACCATCGCGCAGCGGATGGGCGATCAGCAGCGCACGCTGCGCGACCGTCGGAAAGCGGCGTTCGCGTGCCGGATGCGGCAGGTGGAATCCGCCGGGATGACGAACGCGCGCATTGAAGTCCTCGAAGCCCGGCAAGACCCGCGCGATGCGGTCGCGGATGCGGTCGTAGTTCGCGACGAGTTCGCGCCACGGGGTCTTCGATCGTGGCAAGGTCGCAAGCGCCAGACCGGCGACGATGGCGGGCTCCGAGCGCAAGTGTTCCGACGCCGGCGCACGAATGCCGGCAGACAGGTGCACCATGCTCATCGAATCCTCGACCGTGACGGCCTGACGACCTTCGGCCTGTTCATCGAATTCGCTGCGCCCGAGGCAAGGCAGGATCAGCGCCTCACGGCCATGCACCAGATGCGAGCGGTTGAGCTTGGTCGACACCTGCACGGTCAGGTCGCAGCGACGCAGCGCTTCCGCCGTGTGATGCGTGTCCGGTGTCGCGGCGGCAAAGTTGCCGCCCATCGCGAAGAACACGCGCGCCTCGCCGCGATGCATGGCCTCGATGGCCGCGACGACATCAAAGCCGTGCGCACGCGGTGGCGCGAAACCACATTCGGCACCGAGACGGTCGAGAAAAGCCTCGGACGGCTTCTCGTAGATGCCCATGGTGCGGTCGCCCTGCACGTTCGAATGGCCGCGCACCGGGCACGGTCCGGCGCCCGGCTTGCCGACATTGCCGCGCAACAGCAGCAGGTTCATCAGCATCTGGATGGTGGCGACGCTGCGCCGATGCTGGGTGATGCCCATGCCCCAGCAGAAGATCGTCGCGGCGCTGTCGATGTAGATCCGCGCGGCATCGTCGATATCGGCGCGCGACAGGCCACTGTCGGCCTCGATGTCGGCCCAGTTCGCAGCGAACACAGTGTCGCGCAGTGCGTCGAAGCCGATGCAATGCTGCGCGATGAAGTCGCGGTCGACGGCGTCGCGTTCGAGCACGATCTTCGCAAGACCGGTGAGCAAGTCGAGATCGCCACCGATGCGTGGCTGGAAGTAGCGCGAGGCGATCTCGGTCTGCGTGCCGAGCAACATATCTGACGGCGACTGTGGATGCGCGAAACGTTCGAGCCCGCGTTCGCGCAGCGGGTTGAACACCACGATGCGGCAACCGCGTTTCGCCGCGGCGCGCAGTTCGCCGAGCATGCGCGGATGATTGGTGCCGGGGTTCTGTCCGAACACGAAGATCGCCTCGGCCTGCTCGAAGTCTTCCAGCGTGACCGAGCCCTTGCCGCTGCCGATCTGCTCGGTCAGCGCGACGCCGGAGGCTTCATGGCAGAGGTTCGAGCAATCCGGCAGGTTGTTGGTGCCGAACTCGCGCACGAACCATTGGTACAGGAAGGCCGCTTCGTTCGAGGTGCGACCCGAGGTGTAGAACACCGCCTGGTCCGGCGATGCGAGCGCCTGCAGGTGTCGCGCGATGGTCGCGAAGGCCTCGTCCCAGGACTCCGGCACGTAATGATCCGTCGCCACGTCGTAACGCATCGGTTCGGTGAGTCGGCCTTGGGCTTCGAGCCAGAGATCGTCGTGCGCCGCCAGTTCGGCCACCGTGTGTTGCGCAAAGAAGTCACGCGTCACCCGCTTTGCAGTCGCTTCGGCAGCCACCGCCTTGACGCCGTTCTCGCAGAACTCGAAGGTCGAATTCGGGTTGCGATCGGGCCAGGCGCAGCCAGGACAGTCGAAGCCGTGGTCCTGGTTGGTGCGCAGCATCGCGCGCGCGCCGGCACCGACGATGCCTTCCTCACGCAGGGCCTGATACGAGCGTTTCAGCGAGTCCCAGCCACCGGCGGGCTTGTCGTAGCGTTTGATTTCGGGTTCGGACATGCGCGCATGCTAGCGCGCAGCTTCTCCGCAACGACACGCGGCCGGACTTGCCGGCCGCGTGCGCCCCTGTTCCTGCGTGTTATTCGAAGCCGTTGCGGAAGAGCCCGTCGCTGACGCGCACATCGCCATTGCCGGCACGACCCTGCAATCGACGCCACGGACCCGCGCGCCCCGCGGGCGATGTGATGCCCGACTGGGTCACGGTGTACGGCGCGAACACGACGCGTGCGCGCCAACGCTGGAGGCTGTCGAAAGCGAGGCCACTGGTTTCGGCCGCCAGGCTGACGCCACCCGCCGTCGCGCCAAGATCGACCCAGGCCGGTGATCGCACCGTCTCGCACTCGGGCGCGCCAAACGGTTTGCCGGTCGGACAGGACTCGATCTCGAGCTTGCCGCGTTCGCGTCCGCGTGGGCTGTGGCCTTCCATGCCGACGACGTAGCCATCGCCATCGCCCGAGCGTCCCCAGGCTTCCACGGGACCGAACGGCGCCGCATTGTAGGTCTGGCCAGAGACCGGACGACCGGCGCCCTCGTTCGTGAACACGAACACGCCGCCTTCGTTGCTTTGGCCGTTTCCGTACGCGAATGCACCGGCCGCGACGTCCATGTCGCCGTCGCCATCGAAGTCGCCCGGCGCGATCGAACCGCCCATCTGCGCGAACGCCGTGGCTTGGCTCAGGTTGCGATCGGCCGTCGCATCGAATGCACCCGAACCACCCAGATACAACTGGATCAAACCGGCCGCAGAAGCGCCGCCGTTTGCCCAAACCGGCGTTCCGACCCAGAGATCGGCGTAGCCATCGCCATTCACGTCACCGGCCGGCGCAACGGCCGCTCCCGTGTTCCCCAATCCAAAAGTCGACGCCGTTCGCAGGGTCGCCACCGCATTGGTCGTCGGGTTGGCAGCGCCGAGGAAGACATAGGCCGACCCTTGGTCCTGCTGGGTGTCGTCTTCATTGAAGGCGCCGGCCACGAAGTCGTCAAAGCCATCGCCATTCACATCGCCCGCGGTCGATACGGCCGAGCCCATGCGGCCATCGTTCTGGGTGCCGATGTAGCTGCGATCGGCCACGGTGTCGATGGTCACGCCGCCGAACCAGACGTAGACCGCACCCGCGTTGGCGTGGCCCGCTGCGTCGAGCCCAATCGCGCCACCGGCCAGATCGGCATAACCGTCACCATTCAAATCGCCGATACCGGCCACGCTGTAGCCCATGTAGGCCGAGCCCTGATTGACATCGAAGACCGCGTCGGTGTCGGCGTTCATGGGCGACCCGCCAAGGAACAGGAAGATCGCGCCCTCGTCCGGGCTGCCGTTGTCGTAGAAGCGCGAACCGACCAGCACATCCCCGAGGCCGTCGCCATTCACGTCGCCCGCGAATGCGACGCTGTAGCCGAGCTCGGCGTTGAGCTGGTTCGACTCCATGACGACGTCCGCTGTCGTGTCGAACACCCCTGCCGTTCCGTAGTAGACATGCACCATGCCCTCCGCAGCCAAACCGTTGGAGCGTGTGGGCGAGCCCACGATCACGTCGGCGATGCCGTCGCCATTCACGTCGCCGGTGGCGACACTGCCGCCGAAACGTCCGTTGGCGACACCGGTTTCCAGGACTGTGTTCGGCGCGGCACTCACGCCGGTTGGGCTGCCGAGATGGATGCTCACGCGCCCCGCCGTCGACGCGGTGGCACTCCAGGCCGGCTGCCCGATCAACAGGTCGGCATAGCCGTCGCCGTTCACGTCGCCCGATGCGACCGACTTGCCGACTTCGGCATTGGCCAGATTGAACTCGAGGGTGAGGTCGCTGGCGGCATCCATCAGCCGGGCTTCCGTGCGATAGCCGAACACGGCACCATCCGCGGTGAAGCTGCCGGTCATGCCGGGCAGGCCCGCGAACAGCTCGCTGCGCCCGTCACGGTTGTGGTCGATCAGGGCGAGGCCGCTGCCCATGCGCCCATTGATGCGATTGCCTTCCAATGTGGCGAACGGTGTTGCCGCCAATCCGGTCCGCGACCCGAGATAGACATGGACGCGGCCCTCATTGGCTTCGCCGTTCGCGAACAGCGGCGCTGCGACGACGATGTCGCCGAAGCCGTCGCCATCGACATCGCCCATGCCAGCGCCGCGGGCACCCAACTGGATGTTGTTGGCATCGCCCTGGTAAGCGGCATCGGCGACGGTATCGATGGACCCGAGACCGCCGAAATACACGAAGGCCGCTCCTTCGTCGGTTTGGCCGTCGTCGAAGAGCGGCGCGCCCACGAGCACGTCGCTGTAGCCGTCGCCGTTCACGTCGCCTGCCGCGGCCACATACGAACCGAGCTTGGCCCCGGCCTGGTCGGACTGGTACTGCGCGTCGGTCCCGGTGTTGAACGAGGCGCCGCCGAGATACAAGAAGGCCGATCCCTCGTCGGTCTGGCCCGCGTCGTATTCGGCGGCACCGACCAGCACGTCGGCAAAGCCATCGCCATTCACGTCGCCGACCCCGGCGACACTGGTGCCCATGCGCGCCGACGCCTGCGATGAGGTCAAGGTGACATCGGCCGTGCTGTCGAAACTGGCGCTGCCGAAGTAGATCAGGGCCACGCCGGAGTTGGTCGCGCCGCCATCATGCCCGTTTCCGCCGATGAGGATGTCGGCGTAACCGTCGCCATTCACGTCTCCCGCGCCGGCCACGCTGGTGCCGAGATACGAGGCGTTCTGGTCGGTTTGCATCACCGCGGACGAGGTGGTCGATACGACCGGGCCGCCAAGATAGAGATAGCCGAGACCTTCGTCGGTCTGGCCGTTGTCGGCAAATTCGGCGCCGACGACGAAATCACCGAAGCCGTCGCCGTTCACGTCGCCGACGCCAGCCACCGACGATCCGTAGCGCGCACCGGCCTGGGCGGCATTGACGGTCCAGTCCGGCACGGCGTCGAAACCATCGGCGGAACCGAAGAACAGGTAGGCGGCACCGGCATCGACGGCGTTCGTGTCATTGGCGGGCGAGCCGACGAGCAAGTCGTCGTAACCGTCGCCATTGATGTCGCCGGCATTGGCAATGCCGTGGCCGAACTCGGCGTTGGCCGATCCGCCACTGAATGTGCGATCCGGTGTGCCGTTGACGATGGATTTCGAAACCGCCGCCGGTGCCATGGCAGCAACCTGTGATGCGGCGAAGCAGGCGCCGAGAGCGAGAAGCAAGGACTTGCGCAACATGAAGACCCCATGGAGATGTGGCGTGGCCCTTGATCGCGGAGCGACCCCGTCCGTCGCGCGTGCCGGTTCCGGCACCCACGCACGTGAGCTGCGTCAAAGGTGACGCCAGTCTCTGAAACAGTCCGTCACAGGCGCATCCCATGGACGGGTGGGCGCGGCGACCGGCGGCCACCGCACCCGACGGATGGCGACGTCGGTTGCCCATTCGCGAAGTTCCCGCTTAGGCTCGGGCTTCCCCTGCGGTTCGATCCATGCGTCTCGTCCTCAAGCTCGGTTCCTCCACCGTCACCCGCGACGGCGTGCTCGACGCGCCGCGGCTGATCGACTACGCCCGCGCCATCTCGACATTGCGCGACGCCGGGCATCAGCTCGTGCTGGTCAGCTCGGGCGCGGTCGCCGCCGGCCGTGCCGCGATGCGCGCGCAGGCCAACGATCCAGTCGTCGTCAACAAGCAGATGCTCGCCGCGATCGGCCAGCCGCGGCTGATGGCGCTGTATGGCGAACTGTTCGGGCACTACGGCCTCACCGTCGCGCAGGTGTTGCTGACCCGCGCCGACCTCGACGACCGCCGCCGCTACCTCAATGCCCGTAACACCTTCGAGGCCATGCTTGCGGCTGGCGTGCTGCCGATCGTGAACGAGAACGACACCGTCGCCACCGAGGAAATCCGCGTCGGTGACAACGACCAGTTGTCGGCCCTGGTCTGTTCGCTGGTCGATGCGCGCCTGCTGGTGCTGATGACCGACCAGACCGGCTTTTTCGATGCGAACCCACGCACGCACCCGGATGCGCGCCTGATCGAACGTGTCGATGACGCCGAAATTTCAGCGACCATCTGGGCTGCTGCGGGTGGCGGCGCGGGCGCACTCGGCACCGGCGGCATGCTGACCAAACTCAAGGCCGCCGAGATCGCACGCCGCAACGGCGCCGACGTGGTCATCGCCGACGGCCGGGCACCAGAGCAACTCGACGCACTCGTGCGCGGCGAATCCGTCGGCACACGCTTCTGCGCCACGGCGCCATCACGCGATGCCCGCAGCCGCTACATCCTGGCCGGTCTGCGCGACGGCGTCGGCGTACGTGTCGATGCCGGTGCGGTCGACGCGTTGCGCGCCGGCAAGAGCCTGCTCGGTGTCGGCGTGCGTGCGGTCGATGGCGAGTTCGACCGTGGCGATACCGTCGCCGTACACGATGCGGACAGCCGTGTGATCGCGCGAGGCATCGCCAACTACGGTGCCGACGAATTGCGTCGCATCGCCGGCAAGCGCTCATCCGATGTCGCAGCCGTGCTCGGCTACGACTTCGGTCCCGAATTCATCCACCGCAACGACCTGGTGATGTGGTGACGACAACCGACCTGCAGGCCATGGCGACCGCCACCCGCGACGCCTGGAAGACGCTGAAGCGCAGCACGCATGCACAGCGCAATGCTGCACTGGCAGCGATCGCCGATACGCTGCTGACGCGCAGCACGACCATCGCCGCGGCGAATGCCGAAGACCTCGTCGCGGGCGCAGAGGCCGGCCTCGATGCCGCGATGCTCGACCGCCTGCGTCTCGACGCGCCGCGCATCGCCGCCCTCGCCGCCGACGTGCGCACGCTCATCGACCTGCCCGACCCCCTCGCCGTGCGCTTCGACGAACGCGTGTTGCCGAATGGTCTGAAGCTGCATCGCCGGCGCGTGCCGATCGGCGTGCTCGGCGTGATCTACGAATCGCGCCCGAATGTCAGCATCGATGTCGCCGCGCTTGCGATCAAGAGCGGCAACGCCGCGATCCTGCGCGGCGGCAAGGAATCGCTGCGCACCAACCTGGCGCTGATCGAGGTCGTGCAACAGGCGCTGCTGCAGGCCGGACTGCCCGCGAACAGCATCGACCTGATCCGCTCGATCGATCGCACCCAGGTGCTCGAACTGCTGAAGCTCGACGCATTCGTCGACCTCATCATCCCGCGTGGTGGCGCTGCGCTGCACGCGTTCTGCCGTGAGCACGCACGCATGCCGGTGATCACCGGCGGCATCGGCATCTGCCATCTCTACATCGATGATCGCGCCGATCTCGCGCGTGCCGTGCCGGTCATCCGCAACGCCAAGGTGCAGCGTCCAACCGTCTGCAATGCACTCGACACCGTGCTGGTGCATCGCGCTGTCGCCCCGCGTGTGTTGCCGGAACTGGTGCGAACGCTGGCGGCAGACGGCCTGCGGTTTCGCGTCGATGCGCCCGCGCTGGACATGCTCGAAGCGACCGTTCCCGATCTGCGCGCCAGCGTTCGACCGGCCGAACCCGACGACTTCGATACCGAATGGCTGTCGCTCACGTTGAGCATCCGCGTGGTCAATGATCTCGATGCCGCGATCGAACACATCGACGCGCATTCGAGCGGTCATTCCGACGGCATCCTCACCGAGGACGGCGACCGCGCCCGCGACTTCCTCGAACGTGTCGATTCCGCCGCCGTCTACTGGAACGCCAGCACCCGATTTACCGACGGCGGCCAGTTCGGCCTCGGCGCCGAAGTCGCCGTCTCGACCCAACGTATCCATGCACGCGGGCCGATGGGCCTGGAAGAACTCACCAGCTACAAATGGGTCGCCGAGGGCGACTACCACACGCGCAAGTAAACACGCTCAGTACGTCACTGCCGGTCCGTACACGCCGACGTAGCCGGTCGCACACCCCGTGGTGCAGGTCGTCGACAACATGCGGTGGATGATCTTGCCGGTGTTGGTCTTCGATCGGAAATGACCGACGCCGTTCGACAGATCGCCGCCGCCGGTCTGATAGGGACTGCCGTCCTGCCAGTTCCAGTCGACCGATCCTGCGGTTGATCCCGCACCGACCATCAGCTGCGCCTTCACGTTGCTCGCCGCGTTGAACTTGCTCATCAGATCGCAGCCGGACCAGTAGGTGTAGGACGAACAGCCGACCTGGTCATAGGCGCCGGATGCGATCGTGTAGAACGAGACGCCGCTCGCCAGCGCCGGCAACGCACGCAGCGAGCCCGAACCGGAACCGGTCCACAGGTTGTAGTAGGTGACCGAGTAGCCGCCCGGATAGAAACCGAAGATGTCCGAGTTGTACCAATTCTCGGAGCCGCAGGTGCTCGCGTACGGATTCGCGGCGCCGGTGTACAGGCAGCTGTAGATGCCGCGCAGGCCGCCGGCGATGTTGACGAAGCGACGCACCTTGCCCCACTTCGCGCCGTAGTCGAATGCGGCGAGCGCCATCGTCGAACCGAGCGAGTGCGTGACGATGTCGACCTTGGTCGCACCGGTGTGCGCCAGCACCTTGTCGATGAAGGTATTCAGGATCGTGTACTTGCTCGGCTGGTGATAGTTGGACTGCGGCGCCGCGATCTCGCTGCTGCTCAGGTAGGTGACGCCGAACAGTTCGCAGTCCTTGTAGCCGTTCGCCTTGAACTCGTCATAGACGGAATTCGGCGGCGTCGTGTAACCGGCGACGGTCGCGGGCGGCATGTCCCAGCTGATGGCGTTGTCGCCATTGCCGTGCAGGAAGATCACCGGCGTTTTGGTCGCGGTGCAGGCCGTCGCGCCACCGAAGCCGCCGTAACCGACGCCGGGACTGAAGCCACCCGCGTACTGGCTGGCGGTGCCCTGGCAGGTCCAGCCATTGTTCGTGCCGCAGGTCAGCGCCGATGCGCTGCCCGCCACCATCAGCGCCATCGCGGCACCGAACCGCATCAACCACTGCCCCGTCATCGCAACCCCTCCCAAGGTGGACGCCGACGAAGGCTTCGTCGGCGTCCCGTGGAGTCAACCGATGTGCGAACGCACAAGGCACTGGACCTTCGTCCGGTGCCGGCGGGCCATGCCAGAATCCGGGCCCTTGCCCAGGATCGCCGATGACCACGACTCCGGTTCCCCAACTCTCGTTTCGTGCCGTTGTGCTCGCGGTGGTCCTGGCCACCGTGCTCGCCGCGGCGAATACCTACCTCGGACTGTTCGCCGGCCTGACCATCGCGTCCGCGATTCCGGCCGCGGTGGTCTCGATGGCGGTGCTGCGCGCGCTCAGCGGCGGGCACATTCTCGAAAACAACATCGTGCAGACCGGCGCCTCGGCCGGTTCTTCGATCGCAACCGGCGTGATCTTCACCGTCCCGGCCCTGGTCATGCTCGGCTATTGGCAGGACTTCAAGTACGGCTGGGTGTTGGCCATCGCCGGACTCGGCGGCCTGCTCGGCGTGTTGTTCTCGATCCCGCTGCGGCGCTCGATGATCATCGAACAGAACCTCGCGTTTCCCGAAGGCAAGGCCGCCGCGGAAGTGCTCAAGGCCGGCGAAGGCCAGGGCAGCGTCAAGGTCCTGGCCGGCGCCGGCCTGCTCGGCGGGTTCGGCAAGCTCGCCGCTGCCAGCGGGCTGCGCCTGATCCCGGACAGCGCCGCAGCGTCGGCTTGGGTCGGCAAGGGCCTGGCCTATCTCGGTACCAACCTGTCGCCGGCCCTGCTCGGCGTGGGTTACATCGTCGGCGTCAACATCGGCATCGTCATCGCGGCCGGCGGCGTGATCGCCTGGCATGTCGCGATTCCCGTCTGGCTGGCCTACTTCCGCGACACCGACCCTGCACTCGCCGCCACCGTCGCCGGACTCGACGCGACCAGCGCCGCGTTTGCGGTGTGGTCGGCGAAGATCCGTTACCTCGGCGTCGGCGCGATGCTGATGGGCGGGCTGTGGACGATCTTCGCGTTGCGCGGCTCCCTGCTGACCGGCATCCGCAGCGGGCTGCAGGCCGCCCGCACCGATGGCGCCGACATCCGCGCGGAAACCGAGCGCGATGTGCCGATGCGCCTGATGCTGATCGGCCTGGTCCTGTTCACGCTGCCCCTGCTGGCGCTTTACCAGGCCATCGTCGGGATGTGGAGCGTCAGCATTCCGATGACGATCATCATGATCGTGGCCGGCTTCCTGTTCGTGTCGGTGTCGGCCTACATGGCCGGCCTGGTCGGCTCGTCGAACAATCCGGTGTCGGGCATGACCATCTGCACCATCTTGTTCGCGGCCATCGTGCTGATGCTGATGCTCGGCCGCGATTCCGAGATCGGTCCGATCGCCGCGATCATGATCGGCGCCGTGGTCTGTTCGGCCGCCTGCATCGGTGGCGACAACCTGCAGGACCTCAAGTGCGGACATCTGGTCGGCGCCACGCCCTGGAAACAGCAGGTCATGCTCGGCATCGGTGCGATCTCGTGTGCACTGGTCATGGCGCCGGTGCTGAACCTGTTGCAGCAGGCCTATGGCATCGGCGCCGCTGACGCCGCACATCCGAATGCACTCGCGGCACCGCAGGCGACCCTGATCGCCTCGGTCGCGAAAGGCATCTTCGGCGGGCAATTGCCGTGGACGATGATCGGCATCGGTGCGGCGATCGGCGCCGCCATCATCGCGCTGGACGAATCGCTGAAGCGCAGCGGCAAGAGCTTCCGGACACCGGTGCTGGCCTGTGCGGTCGGCATCTACCTGCCGATGGAACTGACCCTGCCGATCTTCCTCGGCGGTTTGATCGCCTGGTGCGTCGAGCGCCGTCTCGGGGTGAAGACCGAAGCGGAGCGCGAACACGCGCACCAGCCCGGCGTGTTGTTCGCGGCCGGACTGATCACCGGTGAAGCCCTGATGGGCATCGTCATCGCGATCCCGATCGTCGTCTCCGGTCGCGGCGACGTGCTGGCGCTGCCGGAACAATGGCAGTTCGGACAGGGGCTCGGGCTGGTGCTGGTCGCCGTGGTCGCGTGGTTCCTGTTCCGCGCCTCGACGCGCCCGCGCGCCGGCTGAGCGCTACTGCGGCCCCGGAAAACTCTCGACGTATTTGATCGTGAAGTCGGGAAACGACTCCACGATCTGGATCTTGTAATCCGGGAACGACTCGACCATCTGCCAGCGCCCGGGCTTGTCCGGAAAGCTCTCGACGACCTGCACGTGCAGGTCGGCGAAGCTGTCGACCACTTTCACCTTGAAGTCCGGAAACGAGGTGACGAACTGGATGCGGCCGTAGATGGTCGCGACATCGGGCTTGCTGTCGGCCAGCGTGGCGGGGGCGATCAGCAGTAGTGCCAGCAAACCGCGAAACCCGATCATCGGATGCTCCATGTCGATGTTGCGATGCGCTTGTGGGTCCGAATCTGATTCGGACGCTCTTCGCCGGAAATACCCGAAGAGCAAGAGCGTGCGAATGAGATTCGCACCCACGAGCGCGGCGGACCTGGAGCCTACTCCGCCACCACCGCCACCGGCGCGGCTTCGCCGCTGAGCGTTTGCGCGCGATTCACCAGTTCGACGAATTCGCGCTGGTAGCCAAAACGATCGTCGTTGCGGGCTCCGTTCGCGAGTGCAGCGATCTGCGTCAGGCTGAAGTCGCCGAGATGTTCACCGCCACGCAAACGGTCCGCGAACGCTGCGACCGCCGCCGCGAACTGCAGGCGCGGACTGGCTTCCTTCGCGATCTGGCTGCGCTTGATCGGACGTTCGATCAAGGTGCTGGTGTCGGCGTCCGGCTGCTTGTACCGCAGCTTCACGAAGGCGAGTTCGTCGCCGCCGTGTTTCACCGTCGCATTCGCGCCGTAGCGCAGCGGATCGACCGATTCGCCTCCACTGCCGGCCAGCACCACTTCGTAGATCGCGGTCACGTCATGGCCGGCGCCGATCTCGCCAGCATCGACCGCATCGTTGTTGAAGTCCTCGCGCGCCAGCATGCGGTTCTCGTAGCCGATCAATCGATATTCGCTGACCACGGCCGGATTGAACTCGACCTGGATCTTCACGTCCTTGGCGATGGTGAACAGGGTGCTGCTCATTTCCTCGACCAGCACCTTGTGGCCTTCGTTCAAGGTGTCGATGTAGGCGTGGTTGCCGTTGCCGATGTCGGCGAGCTGTTCGGACAATTCATCGTTGTAGTTGCCCTGGCCGAAGCCGAGCGTGGTCAGCGACACGCCGCTGCGGCGTTGTTCGGCGACCATGGTTTTCAGCGCTTCCATGTCGACGGTACCGACGTTGAAATCGCCGTCGGTGGCCAGGATGACGCGGTTCACGCCGCCCTCGATGTAGGCACGTTTCGCCTGCTGGTACGCGAGCTCGATACCGGCCGCACCATTGGTCGAGCCGCCGGCAGACAGGCGATCGAACGCCGCGAGGATCGTCTCGTGATCCGCACCCGAGGTCGGCGGCAGCACCAGTCCGGCCGAACCCGCATAAACGACGATGCTGATGCGATCCTGTTCGCGCAGCTTCGGCACCATCGCCATGAAACTCTGCTTCAGCAGGCCGATCTTGTCCGGCGAATCCATCGAACCGGAGGTATCGATCAGGAACACGATGTTCGCCGCAGGGATTTCGCGCGCCGCGATCTCGTAGCCCTGGATGCCGACCAGCATCAGCTGGCGCTTGGCATTCCACGGCGCCGGGGCGACTTCGGTATGCACCGCGAACGGCGTCTTGCGATCGGCCGGTGGCGCGTAGGCATAGTCGAAGTAGTTGATGAACTCCTCGGCGCGCACGGCATCACCGGGCGGCAACTGGCCCTGGTTCAACATGCGCCGCACGTTGGTGTAGCTGCCGGTGTCGACATCGATGCTGAAGGTCGAGACCGGTTGTTCGGCGGTGCGGTGCACCGGGTTGTCGTCGTGATCGGCGTACTTCTCGGTGTTGATGTCGCCGGCCTGCGGCTGTGCGACCGACGGGGACACCATGGCACCGCTGACCGAGATCGATTCCAGCGTCGCCGCGGGGGCCATGTTGTAGGCGAGCTTCCGCTTGTCCTCGTCGCGCGCCGGTGCAACGGGTGCCGGCGGTGCCGGGGGCGGCAGCGGCTCGATCTGTGCGACAGCGATTTCGTCCACGACTTGCTCGCGCGGTGCGACAGCGGCGAGGTCTTGCCGCGTCCGCTCTTCCTTCGTCGCCTGCGCATCCTGCTTGACCTGCGCCTTCTCCTGCATCGAACAGGCGCCGATACCGAACATCAGGCCGGCGGTGATCGCCATCGACAACGTCTTGCGTGCGTACATGACTCGCTCCTCGGGTTGGGGTTGCGAGGCATGCAACGCGAGGATGACGGAATCGGGGTTTGCGGAATCGGCAGCGTCCGAATCTCATTCGGACGCTGCAGTGTGCTTCCTCAGCCCTTCCGGAACTGCAGCGCGCCGTTGAAGTTGTCGACGACGACGGTGTCGCCGCTGACGAACTGACCTTGCAGGATCTGTTTGGCGAGCGGGTTTTCGAGCTGGCTCTGGATCGTGCGCTTGAGCGGGCGCGCGCCGTAGACCGGATCGAAACCGGCGTTGCCGATGAGATCGAGCGCGCTGTCGCTGATCTCGAGCTTGATGCCGCGTTCGGCCAGTCGCTTCGAGAGATGCCCGGACTGGATGCGCGCGATGTTGCGGATGTGTTCGCGACCGAGCGGATGGAACACGACCAGTTCATCGAGGCGATTGATGAACTCGGGCCGGAAGTGCGACTGCACCACTTCCAGCACCGCCGACTTCATGCCGGCGTAGTCGTTGCGCGACGCGAATTCCTGGATCAACTGCGAACCTAGATTGCTGGTCATCACGATGACGGTGTTGCGGAAGTCCACGGTGCGGCCCTGGCCATCGGTCAGGCGACCATCGTCGAGCACCTGCAGCAGCACGTTGAAGACGTCGTGATGCGCCTTCTCGACTTCATCGAGCAGGATCACGCTGTACGGACGACGGCGCACCGCCTCGGTCAGGTAGCCGCCTTCCTCGTAACCGACATAACCCGGAGGCGCGCCGATCAGGCGGCTCACGGAATGCTTCTCCATGAACTCGCTCATGTCGATGCGCACCATTGCGTCGGTGGAGTCGAACAGGAACTCGGCCAGCGCCTTGCACAACTCGGTCTTGCCAACGCCAGTCGGACCGAGGAACAGGAAGGAACCGTTCGGGCGATTCGGATCGGACAGGCCGGCGCGCGAACGACGGATCGCATCCGCGACCGCGACCACGGCTTCGTCCTGGCCGACGACGCGCTTGTGCAGCTCGGCTTCCATGCGCAGCAGCTTGTCGCGTTCGCCCTCCAGCATCTTGCTGACCGGGATGCCGGTCCAGCGCGACACCACTTCGGCGATCTCGTCGGCAGTGACTTTCTGCTGCAGCAGCTTGAAGCCCTTCTGCTCGGTTTCCTGCGCGGACGCGAGCTGCGCTTCGAGTTGCGGCAGCTTGCCGTATTGCAGCTCAGAGACCTTCGCGAGGTCGCCACGACGCATCGCCGCATCCATCTCGTTGCGGGTGCGTTCGATGTCTTCCTTCAGCTTGGTGCTGCCCTGCACCGCCGCCTTCTCGGACTTCCAGACTTCCTCGAGGTCGGAGAACTGGCGTTCGAGCTTGTCGATCTCGACTTCGAGATCGTTGAGACGCTGCTTCGTCTCCGCGTCCTTCTCCTTCTTCAGCGCCTCGCGCTGGATCTTGAGCTGGATCAGGCGGCGTTCGAGACGATCCATTTCCTCCGGCTTCGAATCGATTTCCATGCGGATGCGCGACGCGGCCTCGTCCATCAGGTCGATGGCCTTGTCCGGCAGCTGGCGATCCGGGATGTAGCGGTTCGACAGCGTCGCCGCCGCGATGATGGCCGGATCGGTGATCTCGACGCCGTGGTGCACCGCGTACTTTTCCTTGAGGCCGCGCAGGATGGCGATGGTGTCCTCGACCGAAGGTTCACCGACGAACACCTTCTGGAAGCGGCGTTCGAGCGCGGCGTCCTTCTCGACGTACTTGCGGTATTCGTCGAGTGTGGTCGCGCCGATGCAATGCAGCTCGCCGCGGGCGAGCGCGGGCTTCAGCATGTTGCCGGCGTCCATCGAGCCTTCGGCCTTGCCGGCGCCGACCATGGTGTGCAGCTCGTCGATGAACAGGATGACATTGCCTTCCTGCTTGGCGAGATCGTTCAGCACCGCCTTCAGGCGCTCCTCGAATTCGCCGCGGAACTTCGCGCCGGCGATCAGCGCGCCCATGTCGAGCGAGAGCAGACGCTTGCCTTTCAGCCCTTCCGGCACTTCGTCGTGGATGATGCGTTGCGCCAGGCCTTCGACGATGGCGGTCTTGCCGACGCCGGGCTCGCCGATCAGCACCGGGTTGTTCTTGGTGCGACGCTGCAGCACCTGGATGACGCGGCGGATTTCCTCGTCACGGCCGATGACCGGATCGAGCTTGGCGTCCTCGGCGCGCTTGGTGAAATCGATCGTGTATTTGTCGAGCGCCTGGCGATGTTCCTCGGCGTTCGCATCCTGCACCGCTTCGCCGCCGCGCAACTGGTCGATCGCGCCGGCCAGGACCGCCTTGGTCGCACCATGATTGCGCAACAACTGGCCGAGCTCGCCCTTGTCGTCGGCCGCAGCCAACACGAAGAGTTCGCTGGCGATGAACTGGTCGCCGCGTTCCTGCGCCAGCTTGTCGGTCAGGTTCAGCAGACGCGTCAGGTCGTTGCCGATGCTGAGGTTGCCTTCCTGCCCCTTCACCTTCGGCAGCGCATCGAGCATGGCCGCAAGCCGCTGCCGGATCACCGGCACATTGGCGCCGGCCTTGGTCAGCAGCGGTCGCACCGAACCGCCCTGCTGCTCGATCAGCGCGCTGAGCACGTGCACCGGTTCGATGATGTTGTGGTCGCGGCCGACCGCGAGCGACTGCGCTTCCTGCAGGGCCTGCTGGAACCGCGACGTGAGTTTGTCCATGCGCATGGGAATTCCCCGAAGTCTGTGGCGGCCGGGCCGCGAGATGACGGGGAATTGCGGGCAGGACGGCGCGATTCAAGCGCCTGCGGCGGGAAACAAAAAGCCCGGCACGATGCGCGGTGATGGGTCCGCGCATCGCACCGGGCGGGGTAATCGTTCAGCCGCCGAGGTCGTAACTCAGGCTGAGCCAGTAGCTCCGGGCCGGCTGGCGGTAGTACTGGGCATCGCCGAGTTCGCTCTCCGACGCGGGGTCGCGGCGATCGGTCAGATTGCTGCCGTCGACACGCACGGTCCAGGTCTTCGCGTGCCAGCCGAGACCCGCGTCGACGGTCGCGTAACCCGCTGCCGGTGCCGTGTTGCGCTTGTTCAGATAGCGGTCGCCCACGTAATTCGACGTGAGATACGCGAACGGACCCGACGCCGGCTGCCAGATCAGGCCCAGTCCGGCGAGATGGTCGGGCGACAGCTCCTGCTGGTTGCCGCGCAATTGCCGCGGCGTGTTGCCGAACAGGCGTACGTAGTCGCCGAATTGCGAGTGGTGATAGGCCCAGCTCGCCATCAGCTGGACGTCGTCGCCGAGCGCATAACGCGCTTCGCCTTCGAGTCCACGGAACATCAGGTTGCCGGCATTCGCCAGGCCCGGGCGTCCGTCGACCGTCTGCGGTACGACGAGATTGGCGAAGTCCATGTAGAACGCGGCCACATCCCAGCGCAGCTGGCCTTCGAGATTGATGCCGCGCAGACCGACTTCGCCGCTGGTGGCCTCTTCCGCCTCGAGGATCTCGGTCTCGGCTTCCGGGCCGAAATCGACAACCGCCGGCTTGAAGCTGTCGCGATAGTTCGCGTAGGCCGTCAGATAGTCGATCGCGTCGGCGTCATCCCACAATCGATACGACGCGCCGAGCGCACCGGTGAGGCGCGTATCCCGACGTTCGTCGTTGCCTAATTCGACACCGGGCACGCCGGTTTCGACCAGGGCCGTGTCGCGGTCTTCGCGGGTGTGGTTCAGGCGCAGCCCGGCGTCGACGTGGAAGCGCTCGCTGACGTCATGACCGAGGTCGGCGTAGACGCCGAGGAATTCGCGGCGGTCGTCGGTCGCGGTGGTTTCGTCGATGCCGCGCGTTCCGGAACGCGGCGCATCGAAGCCGTCCAGCGCGACGCTGTATTCGAAATTGCGGCTTTCCTGGTCGCCATTGCCATGCAGCCAATCGGCGCCCCAGACCACGGTGGTGGCGTCGCCGAACGTCGAGACGATGTGGCTGTCGGCGTAGAGATCGGTGGTCCCGCGCGTCTGCACGTAGCCATCGGCATTGATCGCCGGCGGTGCCGTGAAGCCTTCGCGCAGGAAGCCGCGGATCAGCTCGCCGTCGGTGCGCGCGACGGCCACACGCGTCTGCCACGGCCCGAGCGCGGTGTCGCGGTCGTAGCGCGTCGACACCTGCAGGCGATTCTCGTCGAGATGCGCGTCGCCCGGATTGTGGTTGGCATCGAGCGGCGTGCGCGGCGTCAGGCCTGCACCTTCGCGCATGTGCGGGCTGTTCGGGTCCTGGCGCAGCAGGCTGAGGTCGACATCAAGCCCGAAGCGACCGGACTCGGCATCGACCTCGGCGCGATACAGCAGGTGGCCGCGGTCATAACCGGCGCGGTCGGCGGCGAGTTCCTGGTGTTCGGCATTTGCGACCAGCGAATCCTTCCAACCGCCATGGCTGGACAACGGCGCTGCGAATTCCGCGCGCAGGCTGCCGCGCGAGCCATACCCGAAGCCGACGCGCGACGGGCCTTCGCCAGCCGCGTAGTGAATGACATGGATGACGCCGACGAAGGCGGTCGCGCCGTAACTCACCGGTGCCGCACCCTTCATCACTTCGATGCGCTCGACATTGGTCAGATCGAGGCTGGCGAGCGCAGGCACGAAGGCGCCGCCCGCAGGCACGCCGTCGACCAGCAGCAGGAAGGCGTCGAATTCGCGCAGGCCCCACAGGGCGGGCACCGATGATGCCGGACCGCCATCGCCGCCCGGCGAGGCTTCGACACCGGCGACGAGCGCCAGCGCGGTGCGCAGATCCGTGGCGCCGCGCGCACGCAATTCGTCGCCGCTGACGATGGTGACGGTGGCCGAGGTCTTGTCGATCGCGGTATCGATCTTGCTGCTGGTCACCTCGACCGCACCGAGCCTGGCCGCATCGTCTGCGCGGACGGCCGCGGACAGGAAGGTGGCGGCAATGGCAACAGCGAGCAAACTGGGACGAAACAACATGTGAACCCCTGGGCGCAATGGCGGACGCGCAGCCTAGGGTCAGGCGCGATTCGCGGCCTCCGTCCCGGGACCGAGGCCGGATGCACTATCGTCCGCGTCCCGCTCCCGTCGCCCTCGATGCCGAACTTGCCGCGCCCCTCTGGTCTGTTGCTCAAGCTTGCCGCGTTCTTCCTGATCTGCGGCGTGCCGGGCCTGTTCGCGCTCGATGCGGTACGCATGATGTTGGAGTTCCGGCAGATCGTGCAGGTGCTGGATTCGCCGCAGATCAGCGAAGAAATCCGGCGCGAGGCCGTGGCCATCGGCCACCATCGGCGCGAGCGCGGTCTGGCCGGCATTGGTCTGGAACGCGACCTCGAACGCTGGTTGCTGACCCTGACACAGCCGGCACGTTCGCCTTTCGGCGACAGCGCCTTCGCCCTGCTCGAATACGGACCGCAGCCGTTTGTCGCGATGCTGGTCGACGACCAGGGGCGAGCGCTCGCGACCACCCGCGACGGCTTCGTTCCGCCCGCGTCCGCAGCGATGGATACGCCGCGCGTGCAGCGCCTTTACCGCGCACCGCTGATCGGCCCCGGTGGCAGACAAGAAGCGCTGGTGCTGTGGGTCGACCTGCCACGTCCCGGTGAACGCATCTGGCGCAGCCTCAGCTTCGAGTGGCCGATCGTGCTCGCCGGCGCGCTGGTGTTCGCCATCGTGGCCGCAGTGTTCCTGAGCGGCTGGGTGACGCGCCGACTGCGCCGCATCGCCGCCACCGCCGACGCGTGGCGGCACGGGCGTTTCGATCTGCGCATCGACGACCCGGCGCGCGACGAGATCGGCGCGCTGGCGCAGCAACTCGACACCATGCCGGCCGCCCTTGCGGAACTGGTCGAACACCGCGCCGAACGCGCCGGCCGCCACGAACGCGAACGCATCGCCCGCGACCTGCACGACACCATCAAGCAGCAGGCGTTCGCGCTGTCGATGCAACTCGGCGCGCTGCGTGCTGCGTTGCCGGAAGCGCAGCGCGACCTGGCGGCGCTTGGCGAAGCGCGCGACCTGGCCGAACAGATCCAGCGCGAACTGGCCGAACTGCTCGGCGAACTGAAACCGCTGCCGCAGGCGGACTGGCGCGGCCGCCTCGAGGCACGCATCGCCGACTGGTCGCGGCGCAGCGGCATCGCTGCCGACAGCGCACTCGACGCCGCCGAATACATCGCGCCCGCCCGACATGATCTGCTGACCCGCGTGATCGACGAGGCGCTGGCCAACGTCGCGCGCCACAGCGGCGCGGGACGTGTCCGCATCGATCTGACCCATGCCGCCCAGCACTTCGAACTGCGCATCGCGGACGACGGTCGCGGCGGCATCGTCGAAGGCCGTGGCCGTGGCCTGCAGCATCTGCGCGAGCGCGCGGCCGAACTGCCCGAAGGTCGCTTCGCCTGGCAGAGCGATGCCCGCGACGGCAGCCGCATCCTTCTGAACTGGACCGAGACCGTGACATGAACCAGGAACGCATCCGTATCGCCATGGCTGACGACCATCCCGTCGTGCGTCGCGGGCTGCGCGCCTTCCTCGCGTCGCAGCCGGAATTCGACGTGGTCGTCGAATGCGGCGATGGTGACGCCCTGATCGAGTCGCTGCGGCAGACCGAGGTCGATCTGGTCCTGCTCGACCTGCTCATGCCCGGCGGCGGTGCCGGACTGGTGCAGCGACTCGGCGACCTCGCGCCGGATGCGCGCATCGTGGCGCTGACCTCAAGCGAGGACGCCCGCTTGCTGCTCGACGTGTTGCAGGCGGGCGCCACCTCGGCCCTGCTCAAGGACAGCACGCCGGAACAGTTACGCGACGCCATCCTCGCCACCCAGCGCGGCGAACGCATCGTGCATCCGCGCATCGCCGCGCTGGTCGCCGGACTGCGCGCACAGGCGCCATTGCGCGCCGCACTCAGTGCCCGCGAGCAGGACGTGTTGCGACTGATCGCCCAGGGGCTCGGCAATGCCGACATCGCGGCGAAACTCGGCATCGGCATCAAGACCGTAAAGACACACGTCAGTCATCTGCTGCTGAAACTCGATGTCGACGACCGCACCCAGGCCGCGGTGCGCGCCCTCAAGGACGGACTGGTCTGATTCGCCAGGGATTTCGCCGATCAGCGCCGCGAAATTGGTCACAGTTCCGCGCATCCAATCGCAAACAGATGTCTCAAACAAGCGTTTGACGCACTGCAGCGTGCGAAAAACGAGAACTAGTGCACACTTCACATCGCGCCACACTTGAGCACAGGGGCTCAAGTCAGCGGGGGACTCAGTCCGGCGCATCCAAACCACACCACGCCGTCCGCGCGACCCCGCTTGCGTGCGCACCAAATCTGGGAGGGTTTCGTGAGCAAGCGTCGTACCGGTTTCCTGCTGTCCCTTGCTGCCGTTGCAGCGCCGTTCGCCACCGTCTCGGCCGCGCAACTCGCGACCAAGCAACTGGCCGGCCCACCGTCCGAATTCGCCGACATGGCCGCCGTCGAGCCGGCGCGCACCGCCGTGCATTCGAAGAGTGCGTTGCTGCCGGTGCGCCTCAACAAGCAGGCGAATGGCCGCTACGGCTGGCAGTCCACGCTGCCGGTGGAGGGTGAAGACCTGCGCCTGCTCAGCTTCTCGAATGCGAAGGCTGGCTGGGAACTCGGACTGCGCGACCCGATGGGCACACGCGCCAAGTCGCTGCGCGACATGGCCCAGGAGCTGGACCACACCAACTTCGCGCTCGAAGGCCAGAACTTCCCGGCCGTGCGCTACGGATTCAAGGCGATGACGCCGGGCGACTGGACGCTGTCGGTGGATGCCGATGCCGCGGGTGAAGGCTTCTTGCTCGTCGAAGGCGCCGGCAAGACGCGCCTGATGGCACACCAGACGAACTTCAACCAGCAGGTCGGCAAGCGCCTCGGCTTCGTCGCTTCGGTCTACGACGAAGAAGGCGGCGACAGCGCTCCGCAGATTGCCGAAGCGAAACTGCGCGTGCGCGGCCCGGACGGCATCGTCGAATACCCGATGTTCGACGACGGCCTGCACGGCGACGGCAAGGCGCTGGACGGTCTGTTCGGGGCCGATTTCGCGCCGACCGCTGCGGGTGAATTCACCGCACAGGTCTTTGCGACCGGCCGCGCTGCGGACGGCAAGGGTTTCATCCGCAGCGCCGAATTCGCGCTGCCGGTCGTGGCCGACGAACTCAGCGTGCGCGCCGGCACCGTGTACGGCAAGTCGATCTCCGATCGTCGCCTCGCGCTGGATCTCGATGTCTCGATCGCGAAGGCGAGCAGCGACCACTACCGCGTCATCGGCGAGGTCTGGGGCACCAGCCGCGACGGCAAGCGCGCCGTGCCGGTGGCCTGGATCGGCGGCATGAGCGAAGTCGAACAGGGTCGTCTGCCGCTCTCGCTCGACGCCCGCTGGATCGCCAAAGCCCATGCAGTCGGCCCGTTCACGTTGCGCAACCTGCGCATCGAGGACCCGAACCACTTCATCCCGCTGGCCAAGATCGCGTCGCTGCCGGTTGATCTCGGCGCGCTGCCGAAGGCGGCGTTCGAACGCACCGTCAGCGTCGACGACGAAATGCTGCAAGGTCCGCGTCCGCTCAACGCCAACCTCGGCAAGGGCGTCGGCACGCGTCTGCTGCTGGTGCACGGCTACTGCTCGGGCGACGCCTGGGGCCCGGTCGCCTCTCAGTTCGCGAATGCCTCGGTGTTCAAGGACTTCAACCAGAACCGCAGCCACGACCAGTTCGCGAACCTGATCAAGAACTTCGGCGCCACCTGGAACTCGTTCGGCGTGGTCGCGCACAGCCAGGGCGGCGCGGCGTCGCTGCACCTGTACACGTACTACTGGTCCGGTCTCGACTACGCCACCGGCGCCCGCCTGATCCAGTCGGTCGGCACGCCATATCAAGGCACGGCGCTGGCCGGCAATGCCGCCGTGCTCGGCTCGGTCTTCGGCGTCGGTTGCGGCACCAACACCAACCTGACCTACAGCGGCGCCGCCAGCTGGCTCGCCGGCATCCCGACCACGCGTCGCGCCAAGGTGAACTACTACACGACTTCGTTCACCGATCGCAGCTGGGTCTACGACTACTGCAACATGGCCACCGACGTCCTGCTCAGCGATCCGGAAGACGGCACCACCGAGAAGGCCTATGGCCAGCTCAGCGGCGCGGTGAACCAAGGCCACAAGACGGGCTGGTGCCACACCAGTGGCATGCGTGATCCGGCACAGGTCACCGACAGCAGCCGCAACAGCACGATGAACGCCAACGCGGCGCGCTGAACACACAGCGCTCGAGCCCCGAAACCGCGGTCCGCAAGGGCCGCGGTTTTTTCATGCCTTGACGTCGCAGCCGGATGCCGCCACCCGTTGAACAACCCTGTCGCGCCAGCTCAGCGCCTCTGCGATCTGTCTGGCCGCACGATCCGGTCGAACGCGTGATCGGGCAACATCGGTCCGAATGGCGTCTGCGGTCATCCTCGTGCCGTGGGCGAACACGACTTCGTGCGTGGTCTCGACACCGACGACGGTTATGGTCGATCTGGCGCGACACAGCTCGTCGATCAGCGCGATCAATTCGACGCCTTCGCTGGCGTGGGCACTGGGGCTGTCCGGAGCCAGGGTTCCGCGACGGCCGCGTTCTGGCCGGGCGAAACGACGAGCCCCGCCGTAGCGGGGCCCGTATCCTCGTTCTGAATCGAAAGGCTTAAGGCGCGGTTTCGAAGCCGTCGCTGAACAAGCCGAACGGGAGGATCGTGATGGTGAAGGACTGCGTGGCCGACAAGGGCTCGGCGTCGCTGGCGGTAACCGTGATCGGATAGCTGCCGGGCACCGATGCACCGATCGGTGGCGTGCCGGAAATCACGCCGGTGCCGGTATCGATCGTCAACCAGGCTGGCAAGCCGGACGCGCTGTAGCTCAAGCTCGCGTTGTCGACGTCGTTGAACGCCTGCGCAGTGGCGATGGACAACGCGACCGCTTCGGGAGACACCACGTTGGACAGGCTTCCGACGGCGGTCGGTGCATCGTTGATGCAACTGACCGTCACGCTGACCGTCGCGGAACTGCCGCCGGTGATCGTGTAGGTGAAGCTGTCGGAACCGCAGTAGTTGGCCCCCGGCGTGTAGGTCACGTTCGCGCCGCCAGGGCCGACGGCGGTGGTGCCGTTCGTGGCGGAACCCACGGCCGTGACGACAAATGCGGTGCCGTCCGGATCGGGCGTATCGTTGCCGAGCACGTTGACGGTGCTGGCACTGCTGTCTTCGTTGACGGTCGCACTATCGGCCACGGCGGTTGCCGGTCCGTCATCGACGCAGGTCACGGTGACGCTGACCGTCGCGGTACTACCACCGGTGATCGTGTAGCTGAAGCTGTCGGAACCGCAGTAGTTCGCGG